>DATHDE010000049.1:0-24421 GCA_035490495.1 Nitrospirota bacterium | reverse complement strand
GGGCGCAGTGTAGCAGATGACGTATTTGATTCTCATACTTATCCGGACACTTTTCAAGCTGTCATCCCCGAATGATTCTATCGGGGATATGGTTCTTGAAACACCGGATTCCCGATTAAGGCCTCGGGAATGACGGCCAGGTATGTCGCTTCTTTTTTAAGATCATTAACAACAGAAGATGACGATACATGAAATCAAAAAGAAGCTTCACCTGCTGGATGATATGTACTTCAGCACATAATCCGCTTTTATCCGAACTTTATCAGATGTTGATCTGTGCCCAATGTCTTTTCAGAATCATGGGTATTTTTTATTCCGGTTTGCTTGAATAATTATAACAGACTGATGAAAGAAGGGAAGATGCTCGAAGGTTTCCTTGCTGGCGGTTGCAGGCCCCTGGATCCTTGCTTCATTCTACCGCACGAGGTCCCCATACTCCTCCGGACGGCGGTGCCTGATAAATCCCCAGGTTTCAGCTGCAGCAGCGCGCTCAGCGAAATCCACATCTGCTATCACGATCGATTCCTTGCCGCCCGCCAGTTCCGAAACCATCTCACCCCAGGGGTTCACACAGAAGCTCCTGCCGTAGAATGATATGCCTTCCTCCTGGCCGACGCGGTTCACGCGGAAGACGAATACATTGTTTGCAAAGGCGTTCGCCATGATGGCGCGCTCCCAGAGCGTATGCGTGTTAAGCGAGGCCGCGGTGGGGGAGAAGATGATTTCCGCGCCCTTGAGCGCCAGGATGCGCGAACCTTCGGGAAAAAGGTTGTCCCAGCAGATCTGGACGCCAATTTTCCCCTTGGAGGTTTCGAAAACCGGAAAGCCCGCATCTCCTGCGGAGAAATAGAACTGTTCGCGGTACAGCGGAATATTCGGAACGTGCATCTTGCGGTACGTGCCGAGCAGTTTGCCGCAGTCGAAGACAGCTGCGCTGTTGTAGCATTTCCCGTCAGCGCTTTCGTAGAACGGCGCGACGACGACCGTAGTTGTTTTTTGGGAGAAGGCCTGAAGCCGGCTGAGGCTTTCTGATGAAGATTGCTGCGCGAGGGATTTGTGCATTGGCTCCTCGCACCTTGGAAACCAGGGAAACAGGAAGAGCTCGGGATAACACAGCATCTCCGAGCCCTTTTCAACGGCGATTTCCGACATCTCGACAGCGCGTGCGATATTTCTGTCGCTGTCCGGTCCGGCGCTTATCTGTATTCCCGCTATCCGCATTCAGCAGTCCGTGTTCGAGGGGGGTGTATTTTTTTGCGATATTACCCCAAGATGGCGGGAAATGCAAAGTAATTTTCGGGATTCTTCACCCGATCTGCAGTTCACCCGAGCTGCGGCAGATAGACTGCATAGCCCCGGGGCGGAGCCCAGAAATCGCACCAGCCGTCCGTCTGCGAATATTTTTCCTGGGGGATGCCCGCATCATTCAGGCCGCACCATGCTCCGGTCGTGAACGCGGTATCCGGCCATTTCGACTGCACCCAGGTGCCGTTCCAGCAGTCCCCGCGGTTGTTGATCACCAGGATGAGCCCGTGTCTGCCGGCCCAGCCGTCGCGCTGCATGATGTAGAGGTCCCGGTCGCAGTACAGGATCGTTGTTGCGCCCGCGGCGTACTCCTCATGCACCTGCACGAGCGCGGCGATGCCGCTTTTGAGGCCCGGCTGTCCCAGTCCCCAGGTGAAATAATCCTGCCAGAAAACGCAGGGGTAACCTTCGTGGGTGAGGATGAAGGCATAGGCGAGCATCTTGTCGTTCACGATCGGGTTGTCCCGCACGATGTCGTGGTTTTCCACGAAGGTCACGGCATCGGCCGGCCGGTCCCGGAACAGCGCGCCCGGCTGCATGAGCCCGCGCAGATCGTAATCATGCGTATCGCACAGGGACTTCAGCCGGTCCCGCAGCGGGAAATCAAAGGCGGCCACCGGGCTGTC
Source organism: Nitrospirota bacterium (assembly GCA_035490495.1). Lineage (GTDB taxonomy): Bacteria > Nitrospirota > UBA9217 > UBA9217 > UBA9217 > JAJYKN01. Next base: position 22,490 of record DATHDE010000049.1, on the reverse strand, counting down.
CGACCAGGCATTCGTCTCGTCGAGCCAGTCGTCGATGACGCGTTCGCTGTCCCAGCATTCACCCACGCCGAAGGGTTTCATGGGTTTGCCGTTCTTGAGCGCCCGCAGCTCCTGAATAGCCCGCGCCATCCAGCCCCCGTAGCCCTTCACGCAGTCGTAGCGGAAACCGTCGAAACCTACCTCTTCGAGGAGCCAGCGCGCATATTCGATCAGCTGGCTGTACACGTACGGATTGCGGTGGCAGAGATCGGGCATGTCGCCGAACACGCCATTGTCCCATTGTTCATAAGGCGAGGGATGGAAACAGGTATAGTCGCGGGGAAACTTGCCGCTCTTTGGCGTGAATTTGGTCCAGCGATTGCTGTTATCGAGAGGATTTGTCTCCTGCGCATCGGCGCCGCTGTTGTGGTTGAAAACGACATCCGCGTACACGTCCATGCCGCTGGCATGGGCTTCCTTGATCAGGCGATCGAGATCTCCCCTCGAACCGAACCACGTTTTCACGGAGCCTTTTTGATCAATGTCTCCGAGGTCGTAGTAATCGTAGGGGTCATACCCCATGGAAGGACCGTTCAGGTTCGCGCCTTTGGATGCGGGCGGCAGCCACAGCGCCGTAAAACCGGCAACGCGCAGCGCGGGAATCGACTGTTCGACAACAGGCCACCACTGATTCTCCTTGTTCTCTGCTTTCGGACAATCCCAGTAAAACGCCTGCATGATGACGCCCATAGGTCCTCCTTACAAGGTATGGATGAGATAGAGCAGGAGGAACACGCCCACCGAGAGCAGTGACAGGAAGAGCAGGATGCTCAGGACGGAGGACGGTTCATAGGTGTTTTCATTGATCTGACGCTCCACGGCCTTGAAGCGGAAGAAGGCCACAAACGCCATGACCACCCCGAGGCCCACGAGCGCGATGCCCACGAAGGAGGAATATCCGGGCTGCGGAGGAGCTGCCTCCCTTCCCAGGTAGTAGCCCATCTGCTTGACAAAAAGGGAGAACTTCTCGACCACGAATCCGAACGCCATGATGGCAATGCTCGTCCGGATCCACGCCAGGAAGGTCCGCTCATTGGCCATGTGCACCCTGCGGTTCTGCAGGTGGACTGCTTCATGGTCTTTCTGGTCCGGCCGGTCCATTGGATGTTTTACCCTTGTATGAATTTGAAAATTCCGCTCCTGATCAACATGACCGCGAACGCGGCCAGTATCAGCGAGGCGACCTTGGCAAAGGCGCGCGAGCCGCTGATGCCGATGAAGCCGATGATGCGCTCGGACTGCGAGAAGATAATCCACGCCAGCAGGAGGTTCACGATCAGCGACAGGATCACGGGGACATAGCCGTTCTGTCCCACGAGAACAAGAGCGGTCGTGAGCGTGCCCGGCCCGGCAATGAGCGGCGTGCCGAGGGGTACCACGCCGAACTCCGGACTCCGTTCCAGTTTCCTCTCGCCCGCGCGGACCACGTCAGCCACGGCGATGATCAACAGCACAAGGCCGCCGGCGATCATGAAGTCCGCCACCAGGATGCCAAGGGCTTGAAATATCGCCTGCCCCACGAGAATGAACCCCAGGGTGACCATGAAGGCGGTCAGGATCGACTGCCGGACGATGGTTTTCCGCTCCTGCTTATCGATCCCTTCAGTCATGGCTACATACAAGGGCAGCGTCCCCGGTGCGTCGAGCGCCACCATGAGCGGGATCAGTGTGACCAGAAATGATTTAAGAGAATCCATGCGTCCCTGTCTCCATCCTTCAACAGTATATCCTATCAGCGCAGTGAAGTCCAGAAACAGCCCTGAACTGATCAGTGATCCTGCGGATGCGATCCGGACCGGGGCGGTCTATTTCCGCATGCTTCAACGTTGCAATCCCGCACCTCAGCATCCCCCGGCTCTTACCGGGGGTGGAAAACGCTTCCTCGCGACTGTGAAAAAAGGCGTCGCAAGTAAGCAGTTCCGGGCGGAGCCATGGGCAGATGCAACCGCTGGAGAGGGAAGGCCATCCCTCACGGTTGCGATTATATATTTATATGTATTCTGGGGTGGGCACGGGTACCATGCACAGGATTTTTGCCGGCAGAATACGAACTTTAGCTTTTTCTCTCGTCAAAAGATTGGTTGACAGGCGTTGCATTGGCACTTGTTTTATTACATCGGGAAAAGAATTCAGATGATATTGATACTTTACAATTTTTTGAATTTGGTATAAGATGCAAAAAAATTTGGTCAGCTTTTGGTCCTACGTACATATACTCGATTATAAGGAAAAAGCTCCTTTCTTTGTAAACATCATATAAAACGCCAGGAGCGGCAGCGTCTCCCCTGGTGAGATTGACATGCTGATGACTCAACACTATCTTATTCCGTTTCCTATGAGAATACGTATTTTACAGGGGCGAGACAATGGACTATTACAAGGAGGATGCCATGCGAGAAGAGTTAAGCTACGGGGATGAAAAAATCATACGGGCAATAAGCCCTGCAGAGCACATCAGTGAAAAACATGGTTCGGAATATATTTATTCCTACCTTGACTCCCACATCGAACAGTTCAACAGAAAAGTGGATGAAATCGAGAGAAGATGCTATGATACAAAAGAAAATCCCGACGAACTTCTGAATATATTCACGCGAGCGGTCAAATCGTTGTGTTTTACCTGTGAAGAATTCGAACAGGCGTTCGGCAACGATCAGGCTGCCATTGCCGATGCGCAATCTGATTTCCGCGATAAGACCAACAGGCATCTCATGCAGAGCTACTTTGTGAACCGCGCAAGAACATGGCCGCAGGGATATCCCGGCGATTATAAAACGCTTGAGGATGTTTACAGAAATTCTCCGATGTCGAGCGGCATCGGGTTCTATGCGGACAGATATTTTCTCGCGACAACGCTTGCCGTTGGCGTCCGGGAGCGGCTGGCAACGCTGACCGATATTCTTAAAGAGCAGCTGGCAAAAAGGTCAAAGCCCTATATCCTGAATGTTGCATGCGGTTCGTGCCGTGAACTGTTTGAAGCGGCGCCGGAAGTGAAGCAGTCCGGCGCAATGATTACCTGCATTGATTTCGACGCCGATGCGCTGACATTCGCGTCAAACCGTCTTGCGTTTACCGGCATTCCCCAGGAGACAATACTGTTCCGCAAATATAACGCTTTAAAAATGGTGAATCAGGAGCGCAACCGCCGGGAGTTCGGCATGCAGGATATCATTTACAGTACGGGTTTCTTTGATTATGTGGAAGACGATGTCCTCATCCGCTTGATGCGCGCCGCCTACGACCTGCTCAATCCCAACGGCGTGCTCATTGCATCGTTCAAGGACTGCAGGCGGTACCAGACTCAGGAATATCACTGGTTCGTGGACTGGCACGGGTTCCTCCAGCGGACGGAAGACGATATGTGGGCGCTTTTCGACAAGGCGGATATTCCCCGCTCACTTATCGAAACGCGGCGGGAGAAATCAGAAGTCATCAAATTTTTCATTGTTACCAAACACTAGGCCGAGCCCCCCGCGCCGGGGGGCTTTTTTCTGCCTCGGTCGGCCTGCAGTTCCGGTGAAGGGCATGGAATCGGAAAAGGAACGATATCTCCACACGACTATAACGAGCCTCAACCAAACATGGATCAGCAACGTCCTGCTCGTTGGCATCGTTCTTTTTCCCCTTCTGGGGATCATGGACTACTATGCAACACCGGAGAATTTTGCCCGCTTCGCATTGTATCGGACCGTTATCACGCTTCTCCTGGCTGTTCTTTTTATCCTGAACAGACAGAAAACAAATCTGCAGTATCAGCACATCATCATCCTTTCAGGCATTTTTCTCTCAGCGTGTTCAATCGAGCTGATGATATTTGCCCATGGCGGCCACCAGTCCACCTACTATGCGGGCTTGAATCTGGTGATTATTGCCGTACTCGGCTTCATCCCCATTGATTTTGCCGTTGCGCTGTTCAGCGTGCTTATTGTATACGCGGTGTACCTGCTCCCCCTCTTGCTGTTCGATAAGATCACCGATATGCCTCACTTTATAGAGAATAACGCCTTCCTCATGGCCACCTCCACCATAGCGCTGGCGTGGAGGCTGCTGAGCCAGCAGCGGCTGCTCAACGAGCTGTCACTGCAATACGATCTGGACCGGGAGCGGAATAATCTCATCGGGTACTCAGCGCAGCTCGAGGATTTGGTCTCGGAGCGCACCAAGGAGTTGCACAAGTCAGAGCAGTGGCACCGGCTGCTTTTCGAAAACAGCAATGACGGCATCGTCGTCGTTGACCGGAACGGCATCATCGTGAATGCGAACGAGAAAGCATGTGAAATGCACGGATTCGAACGTGCGACGCTCATCGGGACGCACATCAAGCTGCTTTCTGCGGCGGACGACCGGGAAAAATCCGCCGAACGGATGAACCGCCTGATGAACGGCGATTCGCTGGTGTTCGAATCCATGCATAACAAGAAGGACGGCACGCCGATCTACCTCGAAATAAGCTCCAAGGGGATCATCATTGACAATGAACTGTTCATCCACTCCGTGTACCGCGATATTACGGAAAAGAAGAAGCTCCAGGAGCACCTGTTCCAGTCGCAGAAAATGGATTCCATCGGAGTGCTGGCGGGGGGCATTGCGCACGACTTCAACAATATCCTGACGGCGATTCTCGGTCACACGGATATTGTGCGAAGGACCGCGCAGCTCAGCGACAAGGCGACCCAGAGCCTCGGCGTCATCGAGGACGCATCCCGGCGGGCCAACCGGATGATCGCCAAGCTGCTCGGCTTTGCCCGCAAGAGCAAACTGGACATCGTTCCCCTCAAACTGAACGACGTGGTCTACGACACGATCAAACTCGTCGAGCGCCTGATCGACAAGAACATCGAGATGAGCATCGAACTCGACAGCCATCTTCCCTTTGTCGAGGGGGATACAAACCATATCGAGCAGATCGTTCTGAACCTCATCGTCAACGCACGCGACGCGATGCCTAAGGGCGGCAAAATCAACATCAAGACATCCGTCATCCGGGTCGAGCCGGGCATGCACAACGTTCCGAACTACATTCTCTCCGGCGATTATGTGCTGCTGAGCGTCACCGACACGGGATCAGGCATTCCCGAGAACATCCTGAACAAGATATTTGAACCGTTTTTCACGACCAAGGAGCGCGGGAAAGGAACGGGCCTGGGGCTGTCGATGGTATACGGCGCGGTGAAGGATCACAAGGGGTACATTACCGTCGCAAGCGAGGTCGGCCGGGGCACAACATTCTCCATTTATCTGCCCGCCGTCACAATGGAGGAAATCGCGTCGCGGCGCCAGTCGTTGACGCCGGAGGGGGGAAGTGAAACGCTGCTCGTGGTCGATGACGATGAGTTGATCCTGAAATCGATGAACATCACGCTCTCGGACGCGGGATACAAGGTGTTCGCAATGAACGATTCGATCAGCGCGCTCAACATTTTCAAAAAGCTGCCGCAGGAAATACAGCTGGTCATTACCGACATCAGCATGCCGAAGATGGACGGCAGGGAGTTGATCGATCAGATGAAAGCGGTGAAACCGGAGGTCAAGATCATCGCGATTTCAGGGAAGATGAAGCACATCGCCGACAAGGACGGCATCAGGGAAATAGACGGTTTCATGAAAAAGCCGTTTGATGCACCGTACCTGCTTTCCGTGGTGCGGCGCATCCTCGACATGAAGACGAAGACGTCGCCCCTCTACAGCTGACGTTCCGAAGAGGGGGGCGACGCGATCAGAGATTTTTATTTTTCTTGCGGGACAGTTTGATGCCGGAGTGTTTGGAGGGATCATCGGTAAACACCAGGGCTCCATCGTCACCGTATCCTACATAGATGGTAGAGCGCGGCGTGAGGGAGCAGCCTGTGCCGTTGTAGAGCTTCAGTATCTTCTGAACGTAATTCTGCGTTTCCGGGAAGGGGGGAATCGTGCCCCATTTCTGGACGGCAGTTTCCCCGGAATTGTATGCGGCCAGGGCAAGCGTGAGATTGCCTTCGTAACGGTCGAGCAGGTAGCGGAGATAACGCACGCCGCCGTCGATATTTTCAAGGGGGCTGTAGGTGTTCTTTACATTCCAGCTGAACGCGGTCTGGGGCATGAGCTGCATGAGCCCCATGGCCCCCTTCTTTGAAATTGCGAACGGATTGAAGTCGGACTCGACCTTTACGATGGCGCGCACCAGGGCCGGGTCCACGCCGTGGCGATCGCAGGCCGATTTGATCAGCTCGGAATAGGAGGACTCGACCGGCTGTTGCATGGCTTCCCTTTCCGCAGGAACCGGTGAGGGGGAGGGGGCGGCGGCGGTGGCGGTGTTCTGCGCTTCCCCGCGGCGTGCGGATGACTGGACTTTCTTGAACTTCTTGCCGCTCGAGACATTCACATTGCTGAAATGAATGACGCCGTCATTGTCGGTGAATTTATAGATGTCATCGGATGCAGCACGCCCATGCAGACAGAATACCGCGGATAGACACCACAGCAGTATGACCCTGACAACCATCACCCTCTTCGTCCTTTCAACCGCATTGCAACATAAGAACTAGTACAATTTTTTATATTATATTACATAAAAAACTGGCTTGTCAATGAAAGCACTAAAAAAAATCATTATCCCGATCCCCGATCTGACTCCGACATCTGTCATCATTATCGGCATTTTTGGAAAAAATCTTAAACAGCCCTGTTTATCCGATGTTAATGCACATGTAATGTCCATTCCAGGATAATTTTCTTGACATTCATGTGGTTGTACATTATTATGCATCCTTCATCGCGGGGTGGAGCAGTCCGGTAGCTCGTCGGGCTCATAACCCGAAGGTCACAGGTTCAAATCCTGTCCCCGCTACCAAAACTATCAAGGGGTTACAGCGTGCGCTGTAGCCCCTTTTCTTTTTCTATCCATCAACGTTCCGACCTATTTTCCATCGTTGCTCAGGAAGTTGCCGCCGCAGGACGCCTTTCAGAGATATACTTGTATTAAGAAACAGATGCGCTGTTTTCTGTGTCATGCGTGCAGTAAGAAAGCGCTGACAGGATGGTATGATTTCATAATGCACACCGGTACGTACGAAGTCATCATCATTGGCGGGGGCCCGGCAGGTCTCAGTGCCGGTCTCTACTGCCAGCGGGCGGGGCTCACAACCGTGCTGTTTGAAAAAGGACTGCTGGGAGGACAGATTGCCATTTCCAAGGAAGTGGAAAATTACCCGGGCATGGAAGGCATTACGGGTTTCGAACTCGCCGAAAAACTGGCATCTCATGCGCGGGCATTCGGAGTTACCGTGGTTCAGAACACTATCCGGAAAATCCTGCCCGGCCGCAAACACCATACGGTCCTGCTTGATACGGGGGATGAAATAAGGGCGCATGCGCTGATCCTCGCGGCAGGAGGGTCCGTGCGTAAACTCGGCATTCCGGGAGAAGCGGAATACCTGGGGAGCGGCGTGTCCTACTGCGGGACGTGCGATGGATTTTTCTTCAAAGGCAGAGAGGTGGTCGTTGTCGGCGGCGGCGATACGGCGGCCGAGGAGGCCCTCCACCTCGTCCGTCTTGCGAAACGGGTCGTGCTCGTTCACCGCAGGGACACGCTCAAAGCGCAGCGTCTGCTTCAGTCCCGCGTGCTGTCCGAACCCGGGATCGAGATTGTCTGGAATAGTGCGGTAACTGAGATCCGAGGGGACGGCAAATCGGTTACGGCCGTTTCTCTCGTGAACACGCTGAGCGGGGAGCGGAGCGAACGCCCTGCGGACGGCGTCTTCATCTTCATCGGTTATGTACCAAATGCGGAGCTTATTCCCGCAGGCATGCGCGTGGATGAACTGGGCTTCGTGATGACGGATGAGAATCGGGAGACAAGCGTCCCAGGCATTTTTGCGGCGGGGGACATAAGGCATACCTTCGCGAACCAGATCGTCATCGCTGCAGCGGATGGAGCCGTAGCCGCTCTGGCTGCGGCCCGACACGTCGAAATTCTGAAGGCGGGCGGCGCGCCGCCGTGCACTGAAAAAAACTGCGCTATCAGGACATGACGATGTCCCGCATGATATTATACCTGATGTAGTTTCTGAGCAGCTCCCGGTGCGCGCTGGAAATCTCGACGAACTGCATTCCCATCCCCGGCTCCTTGAACACCCCCTCCCGAATCGTGACGGTCCGTGCAACGCGCGCTGTTACTTTGACAGGCTGTGAATTGATAATAAGGTTTACCGGCAGGACTGCATTTATCGGGCGGGGGTTGAGTGTCCGGACGAAAAAGTCGTTTTCCGATATCTCGGTAATGTACTCGACGCTGTCGGCTGCTTCCTTGGGTACCGGGCCGCCGACCCTCACGGGAAGCAATGTGTGCAGACGGATGTGCTGGCGCGGCCGAGCCTCGGTTGCATGCTGGATGGCACTGTAGAGCTGGGCAATATCCGCCGGTTTTGTGAGAAACGCCGCGCAGCCTGAATCCCGGCAGTGCTGCTGTCGCGTTGCATCGCCGATGGCGGTGTAGATGATGACGGGAATGTCACGGGTTTCCGCGTTCTGTTTGAGGTGAAAGAGGAGCTCGAGACCCGACATATGGCGGAGTGACAGTTCCGTGATAACGAGATCAGGAACAGCCAGTTCGATGTGCTTGATCGCATCCTCTCCTGAATTGGCGATAAACACGTCATAGTTGAGCCGCTGCAGAATGAGCCCCAGAGAGAACAGGTCCCGCATATAGCCGTCTACCAGCAAGGCATAGCATTTTGTAGAGTCAGGCCGCTGAAACCCCTGTTTGCGGGCGGCGTGAGGTTTTCTCATGCACTCCTCATACGAGCGGATCGCCGGATAGATTATTGACAGAAGGGAATGTTGGGATGCGTTTCACGTATTATTGCACATTATTGCACAGGATATTACTGATGTCAATAAAGGAGGCAGAACGCAGCAGGTTTCCTGCGTCCGGCTGCGTTCTGTTGCCGGAACGTGATCTTCAGTAAGGTTAATGAAATATTCCGGGTCGGCGCTACCGGCCGCGGCCCATGCCGCGATGGCCTTCCTGCCCCTCGCCTCGGCCGCGGTCGCCCCGATCCTCATGTCGCCGCTCGTCCCAGCGGCGGTCGTGTTCCCAGGAGCGCCAGTTCCTTCTCATATCCGCGTGTGGTATTCGGTCGTGCCGCGGAGGCAGCGAACGGTAGTGGGCCGGCAGATGAAGCAGGGGCCGGGGCACCCGTCCCATGCCAATCGTACGCCAGGGGCCGTTATAGCCCGATGCAATATACCAGCCTCCGCCGTGAGGACGGTACCAGTACCCGCGGTAGAAAAATATTTCAACACCCACATCCGGAGGATAATATACGTAGGTTCCGGGAATCACAAGCATGGGCGGCGGTGCAGGAATGACCAGTCCGGGCAGCGGTACAGTCACGCTGACATTCACCTCGGCACGCGCGTACGCAGGGACGAATGCCGCGGTCAGCAGAGATATACCAAGTACAAGAATCAGGCGTTTTTTCATTGCAGTACCTCCTGGGTTCGAATGCGTTCTTATGTAATGAGACCCCTCACCACGTGGATTGTTTAATCTTCCCGCCGCTACAATCCATACTTCCATATTACCACTGATAATTCAAGAAGAAGCGCAAACCTTCGCCGGGAAGCGCATCCGGGCTTGTCCTCATCAGTTCTTTGGACAATCAGAAAACGCGCTAAGCTTCTTGCAGAAGGCTGATTGTTCGCCGAACTGTCGTTCGGGCGATGTTGTACTGCAGCAATGTGCGGACGAAAGGAGGACAAAATGCGATACCGTTTATTCGGAGAGACAGGGATATTTATTTCTGAAATCGGGCTGGGCACCATGACATTCAGCGGCAAGGGCCGCTGGGCGCCCATCGGTGCGCTGACGCCGTCCGAAGCGGAGACGCTCGTGGGCACGGCGATTGACGCCGGGGTGAATTTCATCGACACTGCGGATGTCTACGCTGAAGGGGAGTCGGAGAAATATCTTGGCGCGGCGCTTGGATCATTGAAGAGACCCCGCGAGAGTTTGATCATCGCGACCAAGGTGCGAGGCCGGACAGGACCGGGGCCGAACGATGTCGGGCTGTCGCGCAAGCATATACTGTCGTCGATCGACGAAAGTCTGAAACGCCTGAAGCTCGATTATGTCGATCTCTATCAGATTCACGGGGTCGATCTGAATACGCCGATCGAGGAAACAGTCCGGGCACTCGATACTGTGGTTCGGAGCGGCAAGGCGCGCTATGTCGGATACTGCAACCTGCCCGCGTGGCTGGCAATGAAAGCACTGGCTTACGCAGACAGCAGCAACCTGATGCGCTTTGTCAGCGCGCAGATGTACTATACCGCGACGAACCGCGACATCGAACGAGAAGTCGTGCCGCTGGCAAAGGACCAGCATCTGGCAATCCTTCCGTGGAGTCCGCTTGCCGGGGGGCTGCTTACGGGCAAATTCGATATGGATAAGCCGGGTCCGAAAGGAGCCCGGCGGACGAGCTACGATTTCCCGCCTGTGGAGCACGACCGGGGGAAGCGCGTGCTGTCCGCCCTGCGCTTCGTGGCAGATGAGTCTGGCGTATCGGTCGCGCGCGTGGCAATCGCATGGCTGCTCTCGCATTCCTACGTTACCAGCATTATCACAGGCGCGAAAACGAAGGAGCAGCTGCTGGATAATCTTGGATCGAGTGACGTGCGGCTGGCTGCTGATCACGTGAACTTGATCAACGCAGCGAGCGAGCTGCCGCCCGAGTATCCTGGATGGATGGTGGAGCGTTTGGATCACGACCGCCGGTCGTGGGAACTGCCGGCGCCGGTGAAAAAAGCGGCGTAGCACGTACGGCTCAGGAATTATCGGACATTGATGATGGAGACCGGTTTCCGGAAATGACGCACCCCGTCAAGCCTCGGGATACGCGACGTTTAATCATCCGAAAGATTTCCTGCGAAGAGAGAAATAGTATGAAACTCGGAATACGCCCGGGGCGAGGGAGTGCGGCATCCTTGTTTGGCGGAGCAGGAAGAGGTACAATTAGCATGTAGGGAAACAGTAAGGAGCGTGTTATGAATAAGCTGCTGACCATACTCACGGCAGCCGGCTTGCTCCTCTCTCCTCTGGCGGCCTCCGCACAGGACTACGGGTCGCAACCGATGCAAAATCCCCCCGTTCCTCCCCTAGCCCAGGCGCTGGTGCGCGAAGGTGATTTCGCGATCAAGCTGGCGGCCATACTCGATATCGGCACACCGCAGGACGAAGCTGCGGCCGAGGACATGCTGGCGCGCGCAGGGGTCGTTCCCGTGAACGGGTGGCTTTCTGATTATCCCGTAACGCCGGAAATCCTGGGCCAGCTTCAGAACTCCGTAGCAAAAGCCGCATCAGAAGGCAGATTGACGATGACGAGCGAACAGGCAACGCGCGGGCTGTACTCGCTGGCTTCGGAAATGAACCTCCCGACGCCCGCGGAATCGGGCGCATCAGCTGCGCCGGCGGGGGCCTCGCTTCCGAGCAACTCTGCGACGATCAATAATTATTACAGCGACCAGGGACCTCCCATCATCACCTACTATGAACCGCCGGTGGATTATGCATATCTCTACGCGTGGGTGCCGTACCCGGTCTGGTGGTTCGGATTCTGGTTCCCCGGCTTCTACATTTGCCACAATTTCACAACAACCGTGATCGTGCGGGGGGGGCACGATGAATGGCACCATCGCGCGATTGTGAGCAACCGCGTTGTTGATCCTGTCTCGCACAGGGCTGTTTTTGTCGACCCGGTGACGAGGACGGGCCGTGGTTCCCTGCGTGCGATGACCATCCTCAGAACAGGGAGCGGCCGTACTTTTGCGAACCTTGCTGAGTTCAGGCGGGACGTTCAGTCCGGACGGGAACGAACCGGCGCAGTCACGGGTCCAGTGCGGACCGGCGGGTTCCGGAGCGCTGACGCCAGAAAAGGGGCGTCGGCTATTTATTCCCGGAGCCTGGAGCGTGCGAAAACAGGCGCGGCAACCGGCGGGACCCGGGGAGAACGCAGCTGGACGGTACCTGCTCCGTCGAGATCAGTTTCCGCCCCTCCTGTCGGAAGCACGATGAGACAAGACGGCGGCTCCCGATTGAAAGAAGAGCGCCCCATGGAACGGAACACTGAACCGATGGTGAGGGCCGCGCCTGCACCGCTGGAACAGGGCCGTGAACGATCCTTTGAAGGCAGGGGCCAGTATCGCATGCCTGAAGCCGCAGCGCCGTCAATGCCGCAGAGGGCGATAGAAGGGCCGGCGGCACGCGCGCACACATACAGCCCGGCCATCCGCAGCGTGATGGGGGCGTCCGAGCGTTCCTTCAGCTACGCGAGCGGCGGCGGACGGGGATCGTGGTCCGCGTCGCGCAGCGGCGGCAGGCGATAACGAAAATATATTCCGCCCGGTTTATCCGTCGGCGGAGGCACGGGCGGATCAGGATGCGGCAGGACCGGCGCCCCGCATGATATCAGCTCTGATGAACTGCCTGATGTGTTCCTGGTCTTTCGGCTCAATGTCAAGAAAGCGCAGACCGATTCCCGGCTCGCGGTAGGGGCCTTCGTTGTGAGTGCACGAGTAAAGGACGACAGCTTTTGTGGAAATCGTGCGGCCGCTCAAATCGAATTGAAGCCCGATCTGAGTATGCACGGACGGAAGGTGGGTTGTCCTGAGGAACATGCCGTGGGTTGAGAGATCGAGCGTATGTGCCCCGCGCAATCCTTCCGTATCGCCGTGCTCGAACCTGACGGGTTGGATGGTCCGCACGCGCATGCCTGTTCTCGGGTTTTTCTCCACGGCAATCTGAATTGTCCGGTAGAGTGTCTCCGCATCGATCGGCCGGCAGAGATAACCGATGGCGCCGCAGTCAAAACAGCGCCGTTTGTCCTCAGCGCTTTCGGTCGTGAGAAGGCCCACGAGCGGGATATGATTGGTTGCAGTGTTGCTGCTGAGGCGGTGGATGAGTTCCGGGCCGGTGATCTCAGGGATGTTCCATGAGACGATCACGAGACACGGCACAATGATGGAAGCCAGTTCAATGGCTTCTTCGCCCGAGCCGGCGCTCAGGAACTGATAGTTGAACCGCAGCAGGACCCTGGACAGGTATGCAAGATTCTTCTCGTCATTGTCCACGACGAGGATGAAGCGGCTCCTCCGGGCTGGATGGTGCGGGTTTCTGTTGTCATCAAGCGCCGGCATCGAATTCCGCCTTGAATCCCGCGACTTGCAATCCCCCGGCTCCTGCCGGGGGTTCACGCCGTAGGCCGCGGGAGGTCGCGTTATTAAAGGGAGCCTCCAGCTCCTGCCGGAGGGGGCTCCACTTAATAAAAGTCTTCAATAGTCCTGTTTCTGCATGAGTGTACAATAAGTTAAAAAAATTTGCAATAGTTCCTGTTGTTTCAACCAAAATAATTGGTTGCCAGGCCGCTCTATCCTGGTGCCAGCGATCAATTCTTGACTGTCCATGAGCATGGCCGGCTGCCTGGAAAAGGTTTACGGCAGCAAAACGAAGTTTCACCTTTCTGTGAGATAATAAAACAGGCGTCCCTGTATATTTTGTCCCTTCCCATTTTTTCAATCTTATTGTAGACTCATCCTTAGGGCAGTTCATTTGTGGACCCACATTCCTTCGTGACAAAGGGAGTCCGAGCATGGAAGGCACAGCGCCGGGGCCGAATAAAGGGTATCAAAAGCAAATTAAAAAAGACGCTGCTCCACCGCCGAAACCGAAGACGCATCCCCCAGCCGATTACTCGTCGCCCGCTGCGAAGAAATGGCCCAAGTTCATCGAGGCAATTCAAAGCGGAGACGTGGAGAAGGTCAGGGAGTTCATTGCCGAAGGCATGAATGTGAATTTGGTGCGCGACGGCGCCACCCCGCTCATGATCGCCGTATCTGCAGGGAAGGCCGAGGTCGCCCGGACGCTGCTCGAAGCCGGGGTAAACATCAATGAAAAGAGCGACGACGGGGGAACCGTGCTGCACAAGGCAGCTGCAGACCAGGGAGATGCAGATCTCGTTGAGCTTCTCATGCAATCAGGCGTTGACGTGGACGCAAAGAACAATTCAGGCAAAACCGCACTTCAACTTGCAGAGGAAAAAGGACAGGGTGAGATCATTCGTGCGATCAAGCAGCATCAGTCGCAGCAGAGCGCGGATGCGAAGGAATGGGAGGAGTTCCTCAATTCCGATGAAGGCAAACCCTTTAAAATGCAGCGTCAGCACGATGCCCTTGCACGCTATTCCCATCTATGGTGGCTGCCTATTCCTGCGGCCGCACTGCTCTTCGGGGTCATCGGTTTCCTGTTCAGTTCCTTTGCGGGCGTCGTTGCCGCTCTGGCCGGGGCGGTCATCGGCGCTCTGGCGGGGGTCGGCGTTCAGAGGTACGAAAAGCAGCTGCGCGAAAAGCTCGATGCATTCGGACCGCTGCCTGAACTCGATATCCACACCCTCCGAATGAAGCGGAATGTTGGGGAGCCGATTTTTGCGCAGGCAGAGGCACCAGAACCGGAGCAGACGGCAGATTTCTCCGAAATGCTGGCCCTGGAAGAATCGATGCCGGCGCCTTCCGCGGAAGAAGAGCTGCATGTTGAACCGACCGAGACCGTCGTCATCGAGGAAGGCGTTCCCGCGGAACCGGCGAAGCCCGCCCGGAAGGCGGGCAGGGCGGTGATTGTCGGCGCGGGTGTTGCCGCAGCCGTTCTGCTGCTTGCCGCCGGCGCCTATCTCAACAAGGACGCCCTCGCACGGATGTACTATGCAAAGATGCTGGAGCGGGGCGGGGTTGCGTTTACCGAGAAGGGATTCCTCGATGCCGTAGCGAACAACAATGAGGCCGCCCTGGATATCTTCATCAAGGCTGGAGCGCCTGCAAACGCGATGAACGAGAAAGGGCAGACCGCGCTCATCATCGCGGCGGAGAAGGGTTACGCACATCTCCTCGCCAAGCTGGCCCGGCTCGATCCCTCGAAGGTGAACCATGTGGACAAGAGCGGGAAGACTGCGCTCATGACCGCTGCGCGGCAGGGGAGGGAGCCCGTAGTGCAGGCGCTGCTGGCCCTTGGAGCGAACATCAACCACGTCGTGCCATCAAACCCGGGTGCGGCAACCGCCCTCCAGGCCGCCCTCGACGTCGCGGATTTCAAGGAAGAACACCTTGCCATGGTGAAATACCTGCTGGACCAGGGCGCGGACGTCAAGGTGCGGAACAGCGCGGGCCAGACGCCGCTCATGTTTTCGACCGACCGCGGCCGGATGGATGCCGCGCGAGCTCTCATTGAAAAGGGCGCGGACGTCAATGCCGTTGATAACAAAGGCGGTTTTCCCCTGCTGCTCGCGGCGTGCAAGGGAAATTCCCAACTCGTCGCCCTGCTGGCGCAGCGGGGCGCAAATATGAAGGCAGCCCTGCCCGACGGCCAGACGCCGCTTCTGTGCGCCGTTCAGATGGGGAGCGCAGACACGGTCAAGACGCTGCTGGACAGCGGGGCGGACGCAGGTGCAAAAACCACGGACCGCGTCACGGCGCTGTACGAAGCAACGAAGATGGGGCAGGTCGACATTGCGAAGCTTCTGCTTGCGGCAGGCGCCGACCCGCGGGACGGATTCCTGCCTGATTCCTTCAAGACTATGAAAGGAAAGACTATTGCATTAGCCGTAAAAAAGAGTAAAATGTTAGTAGTACTGGGCAAGTTCGTAAAGCCCGCTTCCCTCGACGGGTACACGCTGCATGCGGACGGAACGCTGACGTCGCCCGTAACCATAAAAACGAAGGCTCCCTGGAATCGTGCGCTTACGGCTCTTGCAGCCGGGAGCCGCTTTCTGCTCGTTATCAAGGATAAAGAAATCTTCCTGCTGCCTGCCAAGCAGCGGAAATGAACGTGAAATCGCGGTGAGGGCCCCATGGATCGCAGATCAGGCGAAGAACGAAGAAAAAACGAAGGCATGGAGTACAAGGGACCGGAGCGCCGAAACGGCGGGGACAGAAGATCGGGCCTGGACCGGCGAAAAAGCAGAAAATATTACTGACCGCAGGGTACGGAGGAGTGTGTGGAGAAAACATTTGCTGCTATCAAACCTGACGTCATCAGCAGAAACCTGACCGGGAGGATCATTTCGAAGATCGAGGAAAACGGTTTCACGATCGTGGCCATGAAGAAGCTCCGGCTGACGAAGAAGGAAGCGGAGGGCTTTTATGCCGTGCACCGCGGCAAGCCGTTCTTCGACAGCCTGACAAACTACATGTCCTCGGGACCGTGCATTGTCATGGTGCTCGGGAAAAAAGACGCCATCGCATCGTGGCGCAAGCTCATGGGTGCGACGAATCCCGCGAATGCCGATGCCGGCACGATCCGCAAGGAGTTCGCCGTGAACCTGGAACAAAACAGCGTCCACGGCTCGGACGCGCCGGAGACGGCCGCGTTCGAGATCAGATACTTCTTCAGCGAGCTTGAGTTCACGGAATAATCGCTTCAAGGAAATCAGGAACACACTGCAAACCCGCCGCCGGGAAAAAAGGTGGCGGGTTTTTTATTTGGCATGCCGGGGCAGGCGAGCTCAATTCATCCGCACGCGGGCGCTCCTGCGCGGGGGCGCAGGGTCGCGAAGAAAGCGGCGGGCGGGGAGAAATGGAGCGGACGGATTTTCCATGAACAGGGAACGCGCGAATTGCGGAGCAGGGCCCGCGACGTCCGCACTTCCCCCTTCGAAAACTTCCCCGGTGACACTGGTATACTTAGTATCAGGGAGGGCATGACGCATGCCGGAGAAGGTAATCGGATCATTCAACGTTAAACGACTCGACATCCTCGACACACAGGGGAACGCGGACGCGGCCCTGATGCCGGGCCTCGCTGACGAGGACCTCAGGAAGATCTACGAACTGCTCGTGCTTTCGCGCACGTTCGATCAGCGCGCGCTCAGTCTGCAGCGCGAAGGCAGGCTCGGCACGTATCCCTCATTTCTCGGCCAGGAAGCTTCGCAGATCGGGAGCGCCTACGCGGCGGAAAAAGGGGACTGGTTCTTCACGACCTTCCGCGAAACCGGAGTTTATATCGCGAAGGGATTTCCGCTTCACTCGATCCTGCAGTACTGGGCAGGCGACGAGCGCGGCATGCTGATCCCGGACGGGATGAACCTCTTTCCCCTCTCCATTCCCGTGGGCACGCAGATCGCGCACGCGGCCGGCGCTGCGCTGGCGATGAAGTATCGCAAAGACGGGGCGGCTGCGCTTGCCTATTTCGGGGACGGCGGCAGCTCGCGCGGCGATTTTCACGAGGGACTGAACATGGCGGGCGTGCTCAAACTGCCGGTGGTGTTCCTGTGCCAGAACAACCAGTGGGCCATATCCGTACCGCGCGAGCGGCAGACGGCCTCCGAAACAATCGCGCAAAAGGCCGTTGCCTACGGTTTCGAGGGCATTCAGGTGGACGGCAACGACATCTTCGCTGTGTTCAAAGCGACCAGGGACGCTCTTCAGAAGGCACGGGAGGGAAAGGGGCCCACGCTGATCGAATGCTTCACGTACCGCATCGCGGACCACACGACGTCGGATGATGCGTCGCGGTATCGTGCCAAGGCAGAGCTTGAACAATGGAAAGAGCGCGATCCCATCAGCCGCATGCGCGCGTTTCTCGAGAAAAAGGGCATCTGGACCGGGGCGTTTCAGCAGGAGGTCGAGGCCCGGGCCAAGGCTGCCGTGGATGAGGCACAGAAGCGGGCAGAGTCCGTCACGCCTCCGGACCCGCGCGATATGTTCACCTACACGTACGCGAGCCTTACCCAGCGGCAGAAGCGCGAATTAAAGGACTTATAATATGGCAGTCATGAACATGGTGCAGGCCCTGAATCTGGCCCTGCGTGAAGAACTGGAGCGCGACAAGGACGTCGTCATCCTCGGAGAGGACGTGGGAAAGGACGGCGGCGTATTCCGCGTGACCGACGGGCTGTTCGACCGGTTCGGACCCGAGCGCGTGATCGACACGCCGCTGGCCGAGACCGGAATCGCGGGCGCGGCCGTGGGCATGGCCGCCTACGGCCTGAAACCCGTGGTGGAAATGCAGTTCATGGGGTTCATCTATTCCGCCATCGATCAGATTTTCTCGCATGCCGCGCGCCTGCGGTCGCGTTCGCGCGGAAGATTCACCATCCCCCTCGTGATCCGCACTCCCTACGGCGGCGGGGTCAAGGCCCTGGAGCACCATTCCGAGAGCACGGAAGCGCTGTTCTGCCACATGCCCGGCGTGAAGGTCGTTGTACCGTCCTCGCCGCGCACCGCCAAGGGGCTGCTGCTCGCATCGATCCGCGACCCGGACCCCGTGGTGTTCCTGGAGCCCACGCGGCTGTACCGTCTGGTGAAGGAAGAGGTGCCCGAGATCGACTACACCACGCCGCTCGGCAAAGCGCGCATCGCGCGGGAAGGCAAAGATGTCACCGTCATCGCGTGGGGCAGCATGCTGCAGCGGACCATGAAGGCGGTCGAGGGCCTCGACGTGGAGGTGATCGATCTCATGACCGTGAGCCCCTTTGACGAGGAAACGGTGCTTCAGTCCGCGAAGAAGACCGGCAGGGTTGTCATCGTGCACGAGGCAGCCGTTACCTGCGGGCTCGGGGCGGAGCTGTCCGCGACCATCGCCGAATTCGCGATGCTGCACCTGCGAGCGCCCATTGTCCGCGTCGCTGCGCCGGATGTCGTGCTGCCCCTGCCGAAACTCGAGGACTATTATCTCCCGTCCATCGAGAAGATCCGGAAGGGAATCGAGACGGTGATGAAATATTAGAAAAGCGGGGGCCGGGGTCCAGTAGCCGGTAGCAAGGGAGACGGGGGTTATCGTATGTCCTTCAATTTCGTTCTTCCCGATCTTGGCGAAGGAATTGCCGAGGCGGAGATAAGGAAATGGCTCGTCAAGGCGGGCGATACGGTTGCGGAGCATCAGGCCGTGGTGGAGCTCGAGACGGACAAGGCGGTTGTCGAGGTCCCTTCTCCGAGAGGAGGCACGGTGCTGAACATCGCCAGGGAAGAGGGCGAGACCGTGAACGTGGGCGACGTGCTGATTGTTCTCGGGGAGGCCGGGGAGAAACCTTCTGAACCGGTCAAGCCTGCTGAGAAACAGGCGGTTCAGGAGCGGCCGAAGTCCGTGTCCGTTGTGGGAGAGCTGCCGGAGGAAGAGGAAGAAGTGAAGCCCCGGCCTGCACCCGCCGCGAAGCCGGCCCCGATGGCTCCTGCTGCAAAGGAAGAGGGCGTGCTCGCTGTTCCCGCAGTTCGTGCGCTTGCCAGGGAAAAGGGCGTGGCGCTCGACCGTGTCGCAGGCACGGGCTTCAGCGGAAGCATCACCCGCGACGATGTATTGAAGGCGGCAGTGCAGGCTTCCTCGTCCGCTCCCGCGCAAACGCAGGGGCCTGAGGAAAGAATTCCGCTCCGCGGCCTCAGAAAAACCATTGCGAAAAATCTCGTGCTCGCCTCGCAGACAGCCGCGCTCGTGACTGAAACGGAGGATGCGGACATCACCTCCCTCTGGGAGCTGAGGGAACGGGAAAAAAGGAAGCTCGAGGATGAAGGGATCCACCTGACATTCATGCCGTTTTTCATCAAGGCGGTCCAGCATACGCTCCGCGAGTTCGGCACGTTCAACGCCTCGCTCGACGACGAGCATGAAGAGATCGTGCTCAAAAAATATTATCACATCGGCGTTGCCGTGGACACGACGGAAGGACTGATTGTGCCGGTCATCAGGAACGTCGAGCGGAAATCCGTCCGCGATCTCGCAAAGGAGCTCCAGGAACTGAGCCAGCTCGCGCGCGACCGGAAGATCAAGATCGAGGACCTCAGGGGCAGCACCTTCACCATCACGAACTACGGCGCATTCGGCGCGGACTACGCCACCCCCATCATCAACTATCCCGATGTCGCGATTCTCGGGACAGGCAGGATCTCGGACAAGCCGTGGGCCGTGAACGGCGCTGTCGCCATCCGGAAGATCCTCTCGCTGTCGCTCACCTTCGACCACCGCGTGAACGACGGGGCGGGCGCTGCAAGGTTTCTCACCCGGCTGGCCGGCTTCCTGGAAGACCCGGCATCGCTCTTCATCGAAACAGTGTGACGATCGAAGGGACGGCGCGCAGTTATCGTTTTCATTCTCTGCTGTTCATGCTATGATTCAGCCAAACTGCGGAAAGCTCAGACACTGATACATTCCGAAACAGCTGTGATTATTAATGGCCTTAAAAGAGAAACAACACAACGAGGCGTCATTCCCGAGGCATTAACCGGGAATCTGGTTTTAAACTTGTCCTCGAATGTTGTTATCGGGGAAGCGTATCCCCGATAGAAGCATTCGGGGATGACCGATAGATTTCGTATTATGGGATTGTTCATAATAATCCGCTTCACCGTCTTCATCTGACTTTATCTGTGTCCAAATATGGCTTGTCCGGATTCATGAATTACGTTCAGGGAGGCATCATGACCAGTGGAAACGATTCACCGCAGTTCGATACGAACGCATTCTTTCATGACGAGGAGTTCCACCGGAAGTACCCGGGAGTCCAGATCCCGCCTCCCTGTTTCCTCGACGCAGGGGCCACGATTGTCGCCCACGAACCGAATACCAGCCTGACCGTGCGCTTCCCTGTGCTGGAAAAACACGCCAACCCCGTGGGTTTTCTGCAGGGAGGCATATTATGCGGCCTGTTCGATAACGTGTTCGGCCCGCTCTCCTTTTCCACGCTCCGGAAGCCCTGCGTGTCCATTGACATGAACGTGAACTTCATCCGGGCCGTGAAACCCGGCGAATTTGTTTTCATCCGCGCCGAGTTCAGATCAAAAACAAAAAAGCTGCTTCAGATGCATGCCGAGGCCCGCAACGAAAAGCAGAAGCTCGTAGCGACCGCCACGAGCAGCCTGATGGTCTACGAACCCTGATAGAAAAAAATCCCGCTTACCTTGAAATCGGTCTCCGCTCAAGGTATATATGAATTAAGCAGGCATTTTTTTACTGAACGCCTGCTTCATTTATTTCAACCACTATCGGGGAGGATGCTATGGCAAAAAGAAAAGCAGATGATACGGACAGGCTGTGCAAGGCGCTCGAGGACTGGATGGAGCTCGAGGACGCGACGATCAAGCATGCGGACAAGATGATGAAGAGGTCAAAGAACAAGCTGGTCAAGATGACGATGGAGATGATCAAGAACGATTCCCAGAAGCACAAGGCCATGCAGAAACTGCTGCTTGACAGCCTGACCAAGGAGTCTCTCATTCTTACACCCGACGACCTCGTGGACTTGTCGGACGGCCTGAACGAGCATCTCGCTGCCGAGGCGAAATCGCTCGAAATCGCCGATGCGGCGCTCAGCAACAGCAAGCTTTTCACCACGCGGTATATTCTGTCCTATCTCATTGCCGACGAGCAGAAGCACCATGCATTGCTCTCGAAGCTGAACGAGCTGAAGCGGGCGGCGGTGTTCGTGTCGTAAGTTTCAAGCGAAGAAATTTATTCTGGAGAAGGCCGGTTGAACGGAGCAAGTTCAGCCGGCCTTTTTTATCTCATCGCCGGTAAAAGCCCCATCCCCTCTTTTCTGATATCATTAACCCAGTATCCTCGTGTGCACACGCAGCACCTGCTTTTTCAGAGGCCGGACATGGAGCTCAAACGCCAGCTGGGGCCCGCAACGGGAATATTCGTGATCATCGCGGATATGATCGGGACGGGCATTTTCATGACAACAGGCGTCATTCTCGAAACGACAAGGAGCGCGCTCCTCGTCCTCGCGCTCTGGGGAGCCGGCGGCCTGGCCGCGATCAGCGGCGCGCTCTGTTACGCTGAGCTTGCTTCGCGCTGGCCCGAGGCAGGCGGAGAATATGCGTATCTCAGGAACATCTACGGCAGGCTTCCGGCCTTTCTCACGGGATGGATATCGCTGGTCGTGGGATTTTCCGCTCCCGCCGCGGTGAGCTCGCTGCTTCTTGTCCAGTATATGGGCAGGTTCTTTCACGGCATTGCCGGAGCCGGTGCCTCCGCGTTTCCGCTTGACTCCACCCTGGTTCAGAAATTTCTTGCCGTGGGACTTGTTATGTTCTTCGGAGCAGTTCATATGATCAGCGTAAAGCGCGGTAGTTCGCTCCAGAATGCGCTTACTGCGATCAAAGTCGTTCTGGTCCTGCTGCTGATCGTGATCGGATTTTCCCAGGCGGACTGGAGCATGACACGCCGCCTCACCGCGCAGTACGATCCAGCGCCGGGCGCCGGGCAACTGGTTTTACAGTCAGGGCTGGCTTTGCTTGTCGTCATGTATGCCTATTCCGGATGGAACTGTGCTGCCTATCTGGGAGGTGAGATCGTGGAACCGGAGAAGAACCTGCCCCGGGCCCTTCTCTCCGGCACCGCGGTCACTGCAGTGCTCTACATTCTGCTGAATGTTCTTTTCCTCATGTCTGCGGACGGCGCATCTATCATGGGAAAGGAGGAGGTCGGCGCTGTAGCG
>DATHDE010000048.1:0-13020 GCA_035490495.1 Nitrospirota bacterium | reverse complement strand
ATATTAATAATAAAGGGTAGAGGGACTACTGTCAATAGAAGTTGCGCGTGCTCTGCTTTCATGCCGCGCACTGAGGGGAACAAAGGCGCTACGCAGAGTCCGGACCGATCTTCAGAAACCGGGGAATCTGGCTCCGCGCTGAATCGAGACGGAGAAGGAAGACGTCCTCGATGCTGGAAAGCTCTGCGGATGCGGCCGGAGCGGGCGGCGTGTCGGGGCTGTACACGAGCAGGTGAAACGCCACGGAGGTGACCGCCCTGTCCGGCAGCGGCATGCGCTCCATGTCGTTTACAAATTCGATCCATTGATCAGCCATATGGACAAGCAGGTCGGTGTCCTGCACGCGCAGATAGTCGGCCACGGTATGCAGCGGATCCGGGGCCAGCCCCGGGCAGATGTTGAGCTCAGGCTGTACGATGAGGGACCTGCCGCCGTCGTAGACCCTGCCCAGGGGATAGAGGCGGCACGCAAGCGGCCGCGCCGCGTAGATGCGGCATCCCTTTCCGGTCCAGAAGCTGCAAACCGGATCGCGCGGGAGCATCACCAGCGGGAAGCTCTTCGCGCGGTCCGTTTCAACGATGTCGAGAAGATCCTCATAGCTCATCGAGGCCTCCCTGCAGATCAGGGCGATCTCATACGGGTTGAGGACTACGGGCGCACTCTTCGTGCAGCAGTTCGACGCGCATCCGCGGGCATCGCAGGAAAGATCGATGAGATCGTCTTCTTCCATAATCCGCGCGCCGGCGCCGGCGATGGTCAGGGTTGGTTTGATGCTTTTCTGGTTGTCGCGTTCTTTCATGGGATACCCGCAGAAGCGAAGAGAACCTGCTCTGTTTCCTCGCGGGAGCCAAAAAGGGGGAGAAGCTTCACGCCTCTCCCCGCCTAAATGCTGTATCCTGCCGCATACCTTATTTTCTGATCAGCTGCCCGCCCGACTTTACGTGCCATACGACAAGTATGGGGCTTGCAACGAACACGGATGAGTACGTGCCTACGACAACGCCCATGAGCAGCGCAACGGAGAAATCGTGCAGTACATCGCCGCCGAAGAACACAAGCGGGACAAGCACAAGCACGACCGTGAGCGACGTGATAATGGTGCGCGAAAGCACTTCATTGATGCTCTCATTCACCACTTTAGGAAGGGGGTCGCGCCGGTTCTTCTTGAGGTTCTCGCGGATGCGGTCGAAGACCACCACCGTATCGGTAAGGGAATAGCCGGCCAGCGTCAGCAGCGCAGTGATGATCAGCAGATTGATCTCCCAGTGAAGGATATAGAAAACTCCGAGCACGGCAAAAACGTCATGGATGGTCGCTATGGCGGCCGCAACGCCGAACTTGAACTGGAACCGGAACGCGACATAAATGACGATGCCGATGATGGAGATCGTTATGGCCCAGAGCGCCTGTTTTTGGAGCGATTTGCCGATGACAGGACCGATTTCCATGATGCTGTCCACGTCGAAGGCGTTTCCCGAGAACTCCTGGCGGAAAAGGTTTTGCACCTTGTCCGACGTGCCTTCCGATTCGCGCAGCCGGATCAGGATCTTGTTCCCGCCTTCGCCTACCTGCTGGATCGTGGAGCCCTGGAACCCGGCCTTTTCAAGCGCCGCCCTGGCCTTGTCGATGGCAACAGGCTGTTTGAAGCTCAGCTGCACCGTCGTGCCGCCCACGAAGTCGATGCCCAGGTTCGCCTTGCCGCGGCCGACCTGGATGAGCCCCACGATGCCCAGTGCGATAAGCAGGGCGGAAACGGAGAATGAGACGTTTTTCCACCCCATGAAATCGATGTTCGTTTTATGAAGAATCTGCAGCATGACTACCTCCGAAAGAATTCCGAAATTTCAGATACCGGACATCAAATGCTCAGCTTCTCCAGCTTCCACTTCGCGTTGATGATGTCGAAGATCACCTTGGTGCCGATGAGCGCCGAATACAGGTTGATGATGATGCCGAGGCTGAGCGACACGGCGAAGCCCTTGATGGGGCCCGTGCCGAACATGAAGAGCACCGCCGCCGTGATAAGCGTGGTCACGTGCGAGTCGAGGATTGTGAGGAACGCCTTGTCGTAGCCGGCGTCCACGGCCGGCCGCGGCTGCTTGCCTGCGCGGATTTCCTCGCGTATGCGCTCGAACATAAGCACGTTGGAATCCACGCCCATGCCGATGGTGAGGATGATGCCCGCTATGCCCGGCAAGGTCAGCGTCGCGTTCAGGAGCGCCATGGCGCCCAGGAGCAGCACGAGGTTCAGCACGATGGCGTAGTCCGCGATGAGGCCGGACATGCGATAGTAGACGATCATGAAGAGAATGACGATCATGCCGCCGATGATCGCGGACCGGACGCCCATGGTGATGGAATCCTGGCCGAGCGACGGCCCCACGGTAACGTTCTGGATGATCTTGACGGGAGCGGGCAGGGATTCGCGCAGCACGAGGGCGAGTTTCGCCGCCTCGTCATGCGTGAAATTGCCCGTGATCTGGGCATTGCCGCCGCTGATGCGGTCCTGGATGCGCGGCGCTGAGTGCACCGTGCCGTCGAGGATGATGGCGAGCTGTTTGCCCACGTTTTCCGCCGTGATTCGGTCGAAGATCTCGGCTCCCTTGGAGTCGAAGGAAATATTTACGTCCGGTTTGTTGTACTGATCGATGCCGACCTTCGCCTCCTTGAGGCGGTCGCCCGTTAAAAGGGTCTTGCTGTAGACGAGCACCGGGATCTTCGATATCTTTCCGGTGTCGCCCTCGCGGTCCTCGAAGAGCAGCTCCGTCCCTTCCGGTATGGTGCCGGCCACGGCCTTCTGAATGTCCGCAGAATCCGTATCGACGAGCTTGAATTCGAGCCTGCCCGCGGTTTTGATGAACGAGATCGCCTCCTGCGGGTTCTTGATTCCCGGCAGCTGGAGCGCGATCTGGTCGTTTTCCTGCTTGTAGATCTGCGGCTCTGCCACGCCGTACTTGTCGATCCTGCGGCGCGTGCGCTCGAGCGCCTGCTGCACCGCCGTTTCCTTCAGTCGGCGGACCTCGGCGGGCTTCAGACCATAGACGAGCTGCCCCTTGTCGCGCGACTTCAGATCGAGAATAGCATACGTGCTCTTGACCATGGACTCGACCTTGTCACCGGCGGCATCATCGAACCTGGCCGATACATCCTGCCCCGTCCTGCTGAAGGTGGCCTTGAGCTGCTGCTGCGTCGCCGTTGTCTGCAGGTCGGCGACGATGTTGTCCACCGACGACTCCACGGCCTTGTCCGTCTCCACCTGCATCACGAGGTGGCTGCCGCCCCGCAGATCGAGGCCGAGGGATATCTTCGGCACGCTCTTCAGCCACCACTCCGGCAGGCTGCCGCCCACCGGGGTGGATGGCAGGAATAAAAACAGCGCGATCAGCACGGACAATGCGATGACCGCCAGTCTCCATTGAATGCTCTTTTTCATACCTTCGTGCCTCCTGAAACGCAAAATCGGGGAAAACCACATCTCGGGAACCACCGGTTCCGCTCTGCGGAACAGGCGGATTCGCCGTGAGAATGTGGCTGTTCATCACGGGAGGCGAAGCCGCCCGTGGTCGGTCGTCTTATTCCTTTGCCGCCTCTTCCTCGGTCAGCACGGTGCCGACCGTGTGGCGGCCGATCTTCACCTTCACTCCGTCTGCGATCTCGACCTTCAGCGAATTCGTGCCGACGCCCACGACCGTACCGTAAATGCCGCCGGCAGTAATGATCTTATCGCCTTTCTTCAGTTCTTCAACCATTTTCTTGTGTTCCTTCATTTTCTTCTGCTGGGGACGAATCAGGATGAAGTAGAAAATGCCGAAAATCACGGCCATCATGACCAGGCTTGATATTCCTCCCGCCGCTCCCTGTCCCCCAGGCGCGCCTTGTGACCCCATTGCATATGCTGTTTCGATGAACATTGTGGTTCCTCCTATTAAAAATACCTGAAGATATTCGACACTGATCAAATCGGATAAAAGCCGATGAAATGTATAATCGCCTTTATCATATCTTTATCCGCATCTTCTGTGTCGGATTTTTTTTAGATTACACTCATTTCCCGCTTCGCCAGAAAATCCCTTTTATACGCCCCGAATGTTCCCTGCTCGATGCTCTGGCGAACGCTGCGCATCAAGTTGAGGTAGAAAAACAGATTGTGTATCGTGCCGAGCCGCAGCGCCAGAACCTCACCCGCATTGAACAGGTGGCGCAGGTAGGCCCGGGTGAAGTTGCGGCATGTCGAGCAGCCGCATCCGGGATCAATGGGTTCGTGGTCCCGTTCGTAGCGCGCGTTCCGTATCACGACCTTGCCGAAGGAGGTGAAGAACGTCCCGTTGCGCGCGTTCCGGGTGGGCATCACGCAGTCGAACATGTCGATACCACGGGCCACCCCCTCCACGAGGTCCTCGGGCGTTCCCACACCCATGACGTAGCGGGGACGGTCTGCAGGAAGAAGCGGCGCCGCTGTTTCAATCATGTCGTACATGACAGGCTTGGTTTCGCCCACAGACAGCCCGCCCAGGGCGTATCCGTCGAACCCCATGTCAATGAGCGCCTCCGCCGACTCCTTCCGCAGGTCCGGGTACATTCCGCCCTGCACGATACCGAAAAGAGCCTGCCCCGTGTTCTTCTTCGCGGAGCGGCACCGCTTTGCCCACCGCAGGGTCCGGTCCGAAGCCTCCCGGGCATAGTCCCGCGTTGCAGGATAGGGAATGCACTCGTCAAAGGCCATGATAATGTCCGCGCCGAGCGCTTCCTGAATTTCTATCGCGTACTCGGGCGTGATCAGGTGCTTTGCCCCGCCGTCGATGGGAGACTGAAACGTGACGCCCTCTTCCGCGACCCTTCTGAGCTCCGCGAGGCTGAAGACCTGGAATCCGCCGCTGTCCGTAAGCATGGGTCTGCGCCAGCTCATAAACTCCTGCACGCCGCCGAACTCGCGCACGATGTCATGCCCCGGCCGCAGGAACAGATGATAGGTGTTTGCCAGGACGATCTCCGCACCGATATTCACGAGATCTTCAGGCGCGAGCGTCTTTACCGTCGCCTGCGTGCCCACGGGCATGAATACCGGCGTCTGTATCTCGCCCCTCGGTGTGGATATGACCCCCCGCCGCGCCGCAGAAGCCGCATCTGTTTTCAATAGCCGGAAATTGAACATATCTGGGTCCAGGGTCCGGAGTCCAGGAAGACTCTCCTACCGGCCCCGTGCCCCGTGACGCATTTTTTCACATTCTCTCCGGCGCGTTCACCCCGAGGATCCCGAGCGCGGACTGGATCACGGTCTTGACCTGTTTCATCAGGAACAGCTTCGCACCCGTGCGCTTTGCGTCATCGGTCAGCACGCGGTGCTTGAAATAGTAGTTGTGCAGCAGCCCGGCAAGCTCCTGGAGATAGAAAGTCAGGCGATGCGGCTCGTAGGCCAGCGCCGCTTCCTCGACCACCTCGGGATACTTTGCCAGCAGCTTGATGATAGCCCGTTCCTCTTCAAGGTCGAGCAGCGCCAGGTCGGCCTCTCCTCGGCCGGGCATCGCGATGTTTCTCGTTTCCGCTTCACGGAAGATGCTCGCCAGACGCGCATGGGCGTACTGCACGTAGTACACGGGGTTCTCTCGCGACTGTTCCTTTGCCGTGTCGAGGTCGAAGTCAAGGTGGCTGTCGGAGCGCCGCGTCAGGAATATGAACCTCGCCGCGTCGGCGCCGACATCCTGCACCACGTCACGGAGCGTCACGAACGTCCCCGCCCGCTTGGACATAGGCACGGGCTGTCCGTGCCGCAGGATCGCAACGAGCTGGACCAGCAGGACATGCAGCGAATCCTTTGCATGGCCGAAGGCCTGGATCACGGCACGGACGCGCGGGATATACCCGTGGTGATCCGCGCCCCAGATATTGACGAGCGTGTTGAACCCCCGGCCGAGCTTGTTCCGGTGATAGGCAATGTCCGTGGCGAGATAGGTGTAGCTCTTGTCCTTCTTCACGACCACCCGGTCCTTGTCGTCGCCGAAGAGCGTGGACCGGAGCCACAAGGCGCCGTCCTGCTCATACAGATTCCTGCTTTCCAGAAGCTCATCAAGCGATTGCTGGACGGCGCCGCTCTCCAGAAGCGATGCCTCGCTGAACCAGGTGTCGAACTTCACGCCAAATGCCTCGAGATCGGTTCTGATGTCCGCAAGCATGGCGTCCTTGCTGAAGCCGGCGAACTCTTTTTCGCACGCCTCGAACGGGATGTTCAGGAACCGGTCGCCGCGGGTCGTGCGGAAATCCTGGGCGATCTCCTGGATATAGTCTCCGTGGTAACCGTCCTCCGGGAATGCGATATCGTTTCCGAGCAACTGCTGGTACCGGCTGTAGACGGACTGGGCCAGCAGGCGGATCTGCCTGCCGGCATCGTTGATATAAAACTCCCGCGTTACCTTGAATCCGACCGAGGCAAGCAGATTCGCGAGCGCGTCTCCCACCGCCGCCCCGCGGCCGTGGCCCACATGGAGCGGGCCTGTCGGGTTTGCGCTTACGAACTCGACGAGGATATTCTCGCCTTTCCCGACATCCCGGAGGCCGTAGGCGCTCCCTGCTTCATTGATGTCAAAGAGCGTTTTCTTCCATCGGTCCTGCGTGAGAAAGAAATTAATGAACCCCGGTCCTGCAATCTCGGTTTTCTCGATGATGCCTTCTCCGTCCCGGATGTTGCCGATGATGATTTCGGCGATCTTTCTCGGGGGTTTTGATTCTGATTTTGCCAGGGTCAAAGCGAGTGTCGTGGCAAGGTCGCCGCGGTTCTTTTCCCGCGGCGTTTCAAGAGAGACGGCAGGTTTCGTTTCGAGCTTCAGTTCACCTTTTGTCTTCGCCTCCTCAAGGGCTTGAAGCAGGATATCCGTAAGCGTCTGTTTCATGAATGAGTGACAAATTCCTTCCCTTTTTACAAGTCTGAAAGTATAGACTATCTGCCTAAAAAGTCAACAAGAATAATCCTTTACTTACCCGGGGGGGTGTGGTATCGTGTTTGTAGACAGGACGAATATTATGTGGATTCAAATGAACGTTAATACGGTTCTCTTCGACAGCCGCAACAGCAGTTATATAATTGTCTTGAAAGACGAATCGGGCAAGAAGATTCTTCCTATCTGGATAGGCGCCGCAGAAGGCAATTCCATCGCCATGGCCATGAGCAACACCAAAGCCGCCCGTCCCCTCACCCACGATCTGATGGTAAGTATTTTCGACCGTCTTGAAGTCGAGGTGGCCCGCGTGGTCATCAGCGACCTCATTGACAACACCTTTTACGCCTCTCTCTACCTGCTCCAGAACGGCAAGGAGTTCCACATCGATTCCCGGCCAAGCGATGCTGTTGCGGTCGCCATCCGGCTCAATGCACCCGTATTCGTCGAGGAAGATGTAATATCGAAGCAGGACGCCTCGATGATCGATATGTGGATGAAAAATCTCGGGGAATCGGGAAGCGGGAGCGGGAGCGGCGGAACCGAATTCAACGCCTGAGTGCAAAATCCCGCGCAGCAAGATACAACCCTTCTCCAGAGCGTGCAGAATAATGCATCGCGCACGCTTCATTCCGTATATTACATCGCCCACCGCGGAGACAAATCGTTCTGAACACCCATGCTGTCCAGCACCCTGCCCACAATGAAATCCACCATGTCCGCGATCTTCTGCGGGCGATGATAAAATCCCGGCATTGCGGGGATGATATGGCAGCCAAGCTCCGAAAGCGTCAGCATGTTCCTGAGATGGATGGACGACAGAGGAGTTTCACGCGGCACGAGAATCAGCCTCCGTTTCTCCTTGATCATGACATCGGCAGCCCGTTCTATCAGATTGGACGCAAACCCGTTCGCGATCGCGGCAAGCGCCTTCATGGAGCACGGGATCACCACCATGGCGTCGACCTTGACCGAACCGCTCGCGATGGGTGCATACATGTTTTCTTCGCCGAAATAATTGATCTGTCCCTCCCGGGCGCTGAAATGCCTCTGCAGCTCATTCTGCATGTCGACGTCCGATCCCTTGAGCAGGAGTCCTGCCTCGTCGTTCAAAATCGACAGCCCATCGCCCGTAATCGTGAGATAGACCGAGTGTCCCGCTTTGAGCAGGACCTGAAGCAGCCGGTGGGCGTAGGGAGCGCCGGATGCACCGGTGAGTGCGACGGTGTAAATTGCCATGGAGTACCTCTTTCTGTTCACTGCTTTTTTGAGCTACAGGATGTAAGGAACGAACATTTTTGTCCGTTTCATGTACTGCTCATATACCGTGCCGAAGTAGTCCAGGTTTTCCTGCTCTTCGACTTTTGCCGCTGCTACGATACTGATGCTCGCGATCGAAGCGGGCACCGCCGCCTGCCATGAAGGCAACACAAGAAAAACTCCCCAGATGAGAAATAAGAATGAGCAATACAGGGGGTGCCGGACAAAGCGATACGCGCCCACCGTAACGAGAACCGTTGTGCGCTCCATCCAGAGCAGTGCAGGGCCACTCCTGCTGGCAGCCGGCCTTCCGACGCGGTGCAGCAAACCGAACCCGTACACCGCCAGCGTCGACGAAATGCCCACACAGGAAAGGGCCAGAATCTGGTGCACGCTTGTCGGTCTCCGGAAAAAATACGGGACGTTCCGCAGGCACATCAGGAGCACGGATTCCCATGCAAAAAAACGGTAGAAGCCGTGGGACCGCAGATTGGCGAGCGACGGCCAGGACAGATGAAGAATTTCAGCCGTGACAACAACAAATATCAGGAATTTGATCCACGTATCGATCACGCGGCCCCTCGCTTAAGAAAACGTTGAACTGCTCCGCTGACGCACGGCTGCTCAACCATTCCCGGCTTCCCGGACAGGCTTGACAACGGTCAGAAGCGCCAGGAGCATGCTTGCCAGCAACGCACATCCTGCGCCCATCCCGAAGGCTGCAGCAGAACCGAATTTCTGCCAAATCACGCCGAACAGAATCGAGGCGGGAAATGCGCCCGCTCCGACGACGACGTGATACAGCCCGAAGGCGGAGCCGCGCAAATGCGCCGGCGCGAAGTCGGCAACCAGCGCCTTCTCGACACCCTCGGTCAGGCCGAAGTAGACGCCGTACACGGCGAACAGGGCCCATGCATGCCACTGCACCGATGCCGCGCCGAAGCCCGCATACACGAGTGCATACACGATCCACCCCGCCACGATCACCGTTTTC
Organism: Nitrospirota bacterium; assembly: GCA_035490495.1. GTDB lineage: Bacteria > Nitrospirota > UBA9217 > UBA9217 > UBA9217 > JAJYKN01. The sequence continues at coordinate 3,837 of DATHDE010000048.1, read as the reverse complement.
CTGCCGATACGGTCGGACAGAATGCCGCCCGGCACGGAAAACGCCATTTTAACGATGTGAAGCACGACCCAGATGGACGGCAGCAGCGCCATCGGCACCCCGAGCTGCTGCGCACGCAGCAGCAAAAAGGCATCGGTCGAATTGCCGAGGGTAAACAGCAGAATGACGAGGAGGTACTTTCTGAAGCCTCCCGGCATTTCGGTCCAGGCGGAGCGGAAACTGAAGGCTGACCCTGAGCTTTGCGGGGCGCTGCCTTCCTTTTCGCGCAGACCGAAGAGCAGCATGGCAACTGCGCATGCGCCGGGAATGAACGACAGCAGGAAGATGGTCTTGATATCGTCGTGCAGCAGGAGCAGCAGTGTCGTTGCGGCAAGAGGGCCTATAATCGCACCGGTGTGGTCCATGGCGCGGTGGAAGCCGTAGGCCGTGCCTCGGTATGCAAGGGGGGTCGAATCGGCTATGATCGCATCGCGCGGCGATGTCCGCAGGCCCTTGCCCACCCGGTCGGCGAATCGCAGCACGAGCACCTGGATCCACGACGTGGAAAACGCGATCAGCGGCCTGATGACATTCGAGAGGCCGTAGCCGGCCATGATCCAGCCCTTGCGCTTCTTCACGCGGTCCGAAAGATAACCGGAATAGAGTTTGAGCAGGGATGCCGTGGATTCCGCGATGCCTTCTATGACGCCGAGCGCGGCAGGGCCGGCGCCGAGCGCCACGGTGAGGAACGCGGGCAGCAGCGGATAGATCATCTCCGATGCCCCGTCGTTCAACAGGCTCACAAATCCGAGGATTACAACGTTTCTGGTCAGGCCTCCGCGCCAGCCGGTCGCGGGTGATTTCTGTTCGCTCATGTCGTCTGTGCTGAATGTACCCGATTCCCGGAGGTTTTTCAAGCTGACATTTCCTTTTTTGCTTGCCACATCCGGTCTATTGCGATAATATTGCTTTGCAGGACGGACGAGCGCCGAAATCACAGGGGAGGCAAAAGAATGACGGAACTGGTAACTGTTTCAGGCATCGAAGACAAGGAACGGCTCAAGACCTATCTGGCGGACCTGTTCAAGCGCGGGCAGTACACAGAAATGAGCCAGGCCATCGGCATGCATTCCATACTGATCGATCCGCAGAACACGATCGGCGTGCAGTCCAGCCTGTATCATTTCGCTCTGGAACTGATCAAAGAACGCATCCGCACCGCAAAGGGGAAAAGCTATTCCTCATGGTATACCGAATTCCCGAAGATACTTGACCGCCTTGTGGCCGGCGCGCAGGTCGTCACGGACAAGCGGGCAGTCGACGTCCTGGCATCACGCCGCGCCGCGTACGGGCCCTTCAAGTCGCTCGAAGAATTTTTTTCCTGGGCTCTCGACGACCGGCGTCTGCCCTTCGCCCACATCGTGAAGTATATCGAAAAAACGGCTTAGTCAATCACGAATAATGTTCCCCCGACGTGGGGGAAATACCACAGACATTCTGCCGCGGATCGACGCGGATTGAAAAAAACGAAGAGGGATTTATTTTTTTCCGTGGTCATCCGTGGCTCATCTGTTTTCCTGTTGTTCCCGGCTTGACTGTTCCCCAATCTGCCGCATCACTTCCTCGACGGTGATCCCTTTCATGCACCGCACATCCTTCTCGCACTTTCTGCTGAAGCATGGCGAACAATCGACACCGGTGCGCACAACGATGTGCTTTTTCCCGTAAGGGCCTGTGCGCCACGGCGCTGTCGGGCCGAACAAGGCTATGACGCGGGCGCCCGCGGCCGCTGCAAGGTGCATGGGCCCCGTGTCCGTGGTGATGAACAGATCGCTGACCGTTGCCAGCGCCGCAAGCTCCTTGAGCGACGTGTCCCCCGCCCAGCTGAGCGCCTTCTCGTGCATGAGCGCGGTGATACATTCAATCACCTTGCGGTCATCAGGGCTTCCGGTAAATATAACCGCCGCTTTTTTCTCTCTGATCAACCGGTCCGCCAGGTGCGCGAAACTGCCTTCCGGCCAGAGCTTTGTGCTCCATCTCGCCATGGGATTCATGACCACGAGCTGCCGCCCCGGCCCGACAACTGCCTGCAGCTTTTTTTTCACTGTTTCCACTTCGCGCTCAATAGGGAGCGCGCAGTCGGGGGAAGGGTCGCGCGCGCCCAGGTAACGCGCTATATCGAGATAGCGCTGCAAGGCATGCCGCTCGATGTCATAGGGGGGCAGCCGTTCATTCAGGAACAGGTAGGAAAGCTCGCGCGTGCCGTCGAAACCGATCTTGCGCCCTGCCCGAGCCAGTCCGATGATGACGCCGCTCTTGAGCAGCCCCTGAAAATCGATTGCGATGTCATATCGCGTCCGGCGAAGCTCCCGGATGAAACGGATAAGCGACCGCAGACCCGCAGCAGCGGTCAGTGGATTTTTCAGCATCCGGAACCAGGTCTTCCTGCGCGATACGAGGAGGGAACTGATCAGGGGATGCCCTTCGAGAATCCCGGCTGCGGCCTCTTCGACGACCCACGTAACACGGCTCTCCGGATAGGTTCGCTTCAGCGCCTCGAGCGCGGGCAGCGTCTGCACCACATCGCCGATGGCGGACAGTTTGACGATAAGGATGTTCATGGAATATTGTTTTTTCTCTGTCGTCCCCGGATAGCACTCCCGGGTAAATGTATCGCCCTCGTCCCGATTACCGACTCGGGGATGGCATCTCTTCCCTCTGCCTGCTTTGAGACGCCTGTCCTTGCTCCGGCAGCTTTTGGGAAAGATGCTCCATAATCACGCGCTGACGGTAGTCAAGGAGGGAAAGCATGTTTTGATCATCCGTGGACCGCGGCGACAGTGACGAGAGCCGCATGATTTCGCGCGGGATGTTGACCGGCCGGTAGACCGTGGTGGGACCGGCTGCTCTGACTGCATTCCAGACGGGAAGGACTCCGGCGTTGCTGATGCTCACCTTCTCCCCCGACTTGCGGACCGTCAACGCGAGGATGATTTCGTCCCCCCGGGGCGCGCGCAGGTCGTCGCGGTTCTCATAGCCGATGCTGTAGTTCTGGCTGGACGTAAAATTGCCGAGGCTGAAGGCGATCAGCCCCTGCCTTCCGTTTTTTGCCGTGTACGTTTCGACGGGCTGCAGCACATGCGGATGGTGCCCGAGAATGACATCCGCCCCCGCCTCAATAAGCGCCTCGGCAGTACGGCGCTGCTTCTCCGACGGTTCGGGTTCGTATTCAACGCCCCAGTGGAGGGACACGACGATAAGATCGACCGAGTCTCGCACCCGCTGGATGCTCCGTGCGGCCCGCGCAATCTCCTGCTCGTCGCCGGGCCGCAGGATGTTGACAACCGGCCGGAGGCTTCCCGCGGGCCCCGCGTCCCTGTTCGTGATGAAGGTATATGCAAGGAATGCCGTGGTAATGTTGCGGACCCGAACGCTCAGGATTTGTTCCGCCTCGTCCGGGGTCCTGCCAGCACCCACGTAATGCAGGTCCGCGGCATCAAGATTGTCGAGCGTACGCACGAGGCCTTCAGGGCCGCTGTCAAGGATATGGTTGTTCGCGACCGATACGATGGTGAAGCCAGCCTGTTTGATCGCAGCCAGCAGCTCGGGCCGTGCATTGAACCGCGGGTACCCTGAAACCGGCTCCGCGTCGTTCACCGGCGTTTCGAGGTTCCCGAACACAAGGTCAGCTGACAGATCGCGCTTGATTTCAGCAAAGACGATGCCGTAGTCATAATCATTCCTGATCACGGCATCCTGGATCGACGAGGGCATCATGATGTCCCCGACCGCGGCTATTACGATCTCATCGTACCGGGGGGCCTGGATAGGCTGCCTTGCGGGCTCCGTTTTCCGGCA
>DATHDE010000047.1:0-6339 GCA_035490495.1 Nitrospirota bacterium | reverse complement strand
GGGTGTCCCCTCAGACAAAGAAACGAACCCTGCGGGCTTGAGGAACGCGGCGCTGCTCACCCCGCTTTCCCGTGCCGGCGGTGATGTCACCCGCTCCCTGCAGCGAGTCGGGCCTTTTTCGACAGGCGAACGCCTGTGTTTTGCCGCGGGATCGTGATATACTGAATGCCGACGTTTCATCCTGCAGGAGGTGCTATGGGATATCTCGACAGTATGAGCTGGGAACAGCTCAAGAAGGAGCTCCAGAGCGAGCTCGAAAAGGGGCTCGCCGTGCTGAAGAACGGCGCCGTTGTGGTTCAGAAGAAAGCGGAGGAACTGACAGCGGAGGGCAAGCGGCAGTACAAGATGCTCGTGATCAAGGCAAAGATCCACGACGCCATGCGCGATCTGGGGGCAAAGGTATACCTGCTGATGGGCGGCAGGCGCGCAACGAACCCGCTGCTCAACGCGGATGTCAGGGAGACGGCGGCAAAGATCAAGGGCCTGGAAGAGGACCTTGCGAAGCTCGAGGGCAAGGCAGCGAAAAAACCGGCCCCCCGCACCGCGGGCCGGCGCGCCGCGAATGTCCGTGCACGGGCGCGGCGAAAAGCCCAGACCGCGGGCAGATAACCAGTTGAATCCCGCGACTTGCAATCCCCCGGCCCCTGCCGGGGGGCTCCACTCCCGCGGACAGGCGATGAAATCATTCAGTCCGGCCATGAAAACAAGAGCAGGCGTGTTCCTCTCAGCAGTAATCGTATTGAGCTGCATCGGCTGCGGCACGCTTATCACGCGGTACGTGAGCCCGAACTGGACGCCCCCTGCGCCGGCCCTTCCGCGAATATACAGCGGCACGCTGTTCGATCTCCGGTGCTTTTTCCGGCCTGCCATGCATGAAACGCAGGGTATCGGCGGTTTCTGTCTCGTGGACCTCCCGTTCAGCATCGTCGCCGATACCGTCATTCTGCCGCTCACGATCTACGAGCAGGTGAAGTACGGCAGTTATGCCGCTGCGCGGCAACATGAAGGAGCGCAGCCGGCGACGACGACGTCTCAAGAAAAGCAATAAGGGGCGGATTTGATGAACAGTGAACGTTGGAGCGCAGGATGGAGCATGATGCATTCACGCTCCGACGACAGTGCTGCTTCGCGCGTGTTATACTCAAAAATATGTCCCATTCTCTTTCCGGAGGGCAATTATGGCGCAGAGCAGAAAGATCCGCAAGATATTCAAAAGCAGGCCGACGCTCGAGGGCGCGGGAGTCCATCTGAGGCGTGTGTTCGGGAACAACGAGGTACCGCTCTTCGATCCGTTCCTGCTGCTCGATGATTTCCGCAATACCGACCCCTATCAGTACATCAAAGGTTTTCCCTGGCACCCCCATCGCGGCATCGAAACGATCACCTATGTGCTCACGGGCGACGTGGAGCACGGCGACAGCATGGGAAACAAGGGCGTTATCACTTCCGGCGACACGCAGTGGATGACCGCGGGCAGCGGCATCATCCACCAGGAGATGCCGCAGGGAGACGACAACGGAGTGATGGAAGGCTTTCAGCTCTGGGCGAATCTGCCGAAGAAGCACAAAATGATGGATCCGCGATACCAGGACATCAAGAGCTCCCAGGTGCCCGAGATCGCAACGAAGGACGGCGTGAGGATCAAGGTGATATGCGGGACCGTAGAAGGCAGGCAGGGGCCTGTGCGGGATATCGTGATCGAACCCGAGTATCTCGATATCACGATACCCGCGCTCGGCGAATATGTGCATAAGACCGTGCGCGGCCACACGGTCTTCGCCTACGTCATCGGCGGCAAAGGCGTGTTCTGCAATGAGAAGAACCCCTTTGCCTACGACGCGCTCGGAGAAAACTACTTTGACATGGAGCGCGATGCCTACATCCACAACGGCACGGCCGTTCTTTTCGCCGACGGCGATCAGGTGGTCGTCACCGCCCAGGGCGAGCCCGTGCGTTTTCTGCTCGTCTCAGGGAAGCCGATCAACGAACCCGTGGCGTGGTACGGCCCCATCGTGATGAATACAGAGGAAGAGCTGCGTGTTGCTTTCGACGAGTACCGGGAAGGAACGTTCATCAAGAGCGCAGGGGGAAAACGCTGATGCGATGCCGGGAATATGCAGCCCGGCGCACCCCCCCCTGCTGTGCAATCCCTTCTTCGTCGTATGAATCCCGCGACGTGCAATCCCCCGGCTCCTGCCGGGGGTTCGCGCCGCAGGCCGCGTGAGGAAAGGAGCCCCCAGCTCCTGACGGAGGAGGCTCCGCTCACCTCAGGCCGCCTTCGGCGCTGATTCCCTCGACACATTGAATTCGAATGTATACATCCTGAAATCGCCTTCGGGAAACGCCTTTTTCAGCCTGGCGACGAATTCGTCATAAACCGCGCGTTCATACTGTTGAATGTCAGCGTCCCGCGTGCGCTCAGTCACTCCCTGGAGATCCATATCCAGAAAGAAGTCCATATCCGGCGAAATGCGAAGCCGCATGTCCTTCACCTCCCCCAAAAAAACTGAATCCCCCCGCGCTCAGGGCGCTATCAACGAGGGGGCTAATAAAATTATAGCGCGTCCGGCCCGGGAGGATTCAGGGGGCTTGCGTTCGTCTTTACGGTTTGATCGTCAGGTAGATCGATCCTCCGTCGCGATAGATGAGCAGCAGCACGCTGTCTTTCTCCGCGATCTTGGAAATGGCCTGGTCATAGTCCTGGGCGCTCTGGATCGTCTGGCGGTTCACCTCCTGGATCACGTCGCCCGGCTGCAGCAGCCCCTGCGCGGGACTGTTCGAAGCGATGCCCGTAATCACGACGCCGCCCACGTTCTCCGGCAGATTCATCTTGTCCTGGATGGTCGGCGTGATCTCCTCGATCGTCACGCCCTTCATGACATTGCTGTATTCCGATTTCTTTACGACTTTTTTCTCCTTGTATTCGCCGAGCGTCATGGTGATCGTCTGCTCCTTGCCCTCCCTGATGATCCTGACGTCGACCTTCGTGCCGGGAGCGGTCGATGAGACGAGATTGCGGAGGGTGGTCGCATCAGCGATGTTCTTGCCCGCCACCATGGTGATGAGATCGCCACGTTTGAGACCCGCCTTGTCCGCCGGGCTGCCTTTTTCCACGCCCGAGATGAGCGCTCCTTCCGTCTGCTTGAAGCCGAGCGACTTGGCGAGCTCCTCGGTCAGGTTCTGTATGCTGACGCCCATCCAGCCGCGGATGACCTTGCCGTGCTTGATGATGCTGTCCATTACGGACTTTGCCATGTCCGAGGGAATGGCGAAGCCGATGCCCATATAGCCTCCGCTCGTGGAAAAGATGGCAGTGTTGATCCCGACGAGCTCCGCGTTGGTATTGACCAGCGCGCCGCCCGAGTTGCCCGGGTTGATGGCTGCGTCGGTCTGGATGAAGTCCTCGAAATCAGCCAGGCCGATGTTCGAACGGCCCACGGCGCTCACGATGCCCATGGTAATGGTCTGGTTCAGACCGAAGGGGTTGCCGATTGCGAGAACAACATCACCTGTCTTGAGCTTCGCGGAGTCGCCGAATTTGACAACCGGCAGGTCCTTCGCCTGTATTCGCACCACCGCAAGGTCGGTACGCGGGTCGGCGCCCACGACCTTGCCCTTGAACTCCCGCTTGTCGTACAGGATCACTTTGATCTCGTCCGCTCCTTTTATGACGTGGTTGTTCGTCAGGATGTAGCCGTCATGCGACACAATGACACCGGAGCCCAGGGCGGATGATTTGTATTTGCGCTTCTGACCGTGATCGAACTGATCGCCGAAAAAATGCCTGAAAAAAGGATCGTTGAACATATCGCCGAAAGGGTTGTCCTCCATGGTGACGGTCGACGTGGTGGATATATTTACGATGGCCGGCCGCGCGACTTCCGCGACCTCGGCCAGGGCATCGCTCAGTCTGCCGAGCAGCTGCGATGATTCCTTTGAAACGCCGTCTTTGGCAAAAACCGCTCCACTGCCGGGAAACGCCGCGATGGCTGCTGTGAGCAGCAGCGCGAGAGTAATTTTCAGCACCCCGGTTATTTTTGCTGCGTTCTTCATGAAATGCTCCTCCTTTGCCTGCTCATTGGCAACGTTGCGGGCGTATGCGGATTTCCGCTGCGCGTTCTGTCCCCCTTCGTGCCGTGTTTGATTATGGTGTGACACCAATCCATCAAAAAGGATTAGTGTTCCGGGGGAAAAAACACTTCCTCAATAACTATACTCCGATTTATTGCGAATTGGGAAAATGGGGCGTGTGAAAAGGGCACTGGAAAAAATCTGCAAGTACAACGGCACCGGCATCCGCGAGGCGCTGCCCGGGTGCCGGGATGGCACGGCAAAATTCCCGGTGGATGGAATTGCGGCCGCCGTTGCGGCAGCCGCGGCCACATCGTCCCCGCGACAGTCCCGGACTTCTCGTTTATTACTGGTCTCATAATTGTCCGGACACTTTTCAATTTGTCATCCCCGAATGTTTCTATCGGGGATCTGATTTAACAACACCAGATTCCCGATTAAAGCCACGGGAATGACAGCTATTTATGTCGTTTCTATGTTGAGACCATTAATAATGTCCTCTTCGGACCGGTTTGCGCACGTTCACGGCGCGAACCAGCTTCGCGCTGTCGAGAAACAGCACGCTGCCTTCGGCCGATCCCAGACCGAACAACTCGAGCGCTGCCTCGCAGTAGATGCGCAGTTGCGGCTTATAATGCTCGACCCAGGCCGCCCCTGCTGCTTCGTTCTCGATCAGGATGGCCTTGTAGTCAACAACGTGTCCCGTACCGTTTTTTATCACGAGCCGGTCGATGACGCCGCTCACGAAATCGTCACCCTTTTTATACAGAAAGGGAAGCTCGGAATAGGAGTCCTCCCTGCGTTCGAAAATCCAGGCAAAGCGTTCGTTTCCGAGAATGGTGCGCAGCGCCGTCTGCATGTCGGCGAGGAAGCCGTCCCGCGCCTTTCCTGACAGCCGCGCGACCTCCGGATAACCCGCTGCAATGCGGTTCAGGTTGAAGTTCCCCTGTCTCGTCAGGTCCTCCAGGCAGCGATGGAGCACGCTGCCGCGCACAAGAGGCGGCACGTCAGCCTCTGCTGAAGGAGGCATCGGCGGCGGAAAGGGCAGTTCGTGCTCGATGAAATCGGTCGCGCGCCTCCAGTCGCCCCTGTTCGACCGCGGAACCGGCGCGAGGTGCTGCCTGACCTCGTCGAGGTCGATGGAGCGGGGCGCCGGAGCCGCTCCTCCGGGGGACGCGTCCCCCTGCTGCAGGTCTGTGTCTGCTCTTGAACGACCAGTTTCCGGCTGCGGGCACGCGTAGCGCCGCAGACCCGGCCGGACTTCAGAAGGTTCGTTGAAGAGGGGCTTTGGCGCGGTCCGGTGAAGATATTCGAGCCAGGTGTTCTGCCGGGCCGGACTGCTTCCTTCTTCGAGACTGCCGATCATGATCAGGTGGTCGCGGGCGCGCGTCATGGCCACATACAGGAGGCGCTGGTGCTCGCGACAAAGCTCCGCTTTTTCGCGCTTCCAGAGCTCGTCGTACAGCGGGTTGGACCCGCCCTTTTTCGCCATGCGAACGCCGCCGTCGCTTTCCACGAGGACAGGGGGGCCGGTCAGGACCGACTTGGGCTGCTGATGCATGCCCGGCAGGAACACAACGGGATATTCGAGCCCTTTGGCCTTGTGCACCGTAAGGATGCTGACCGCTCCTTCGAAGCCCGGCAGCGTCATGTCCGCCGTCGCTTCGCGCTGCTCCGTGGCGCGGATGTTGCCGATCCACTCCACGAAATCCTGCAGCATGGTATAGCCCCTGCGGTCGAATTCCCGCGCCGTATCAAGCAGCTTGTCGATGTTGAACAGCGCCTGGGGATTGTGCCTGCCGAAACGGACATAGGCGCCCGTGTCGTCGATGATCCGGTGCAGGAGCGCAGCCAGCGGAACGAGGCCCGCAAGGCCTGTCCACGCGGAAAGGAGCGCTGCGGGCGCGGGATGCCGTTGCTCGAGGGTTTCCCAAACTGGATCCCCGCTGTGCGTGATGGCAAAGAGGTCCGCATCCGTGAGGTTGAAGAGCGGCGACTTCAGGGCGCCGGCAAGGGCAAGCAGGTCGTCGTTGTTCCAGAGAAAGAACAGCGTGTTCAGCAGGGCCTGGATCTCATCCTCTTCGTAGAAGCCGATGCCGCCTACAACCCGGAACGGGATGCCTTCCTGCCGGAGCGCTGCTTCATATTCCTTGAGGCGGGTTCTCGACTGGATCAGCACGGCGCAATCGGCATACCGGACCGCGCGCAAACGCCATCCGGCGTTCTGCTGATCAGAAGTCCGTTCAAAGACACGGACGCCGTCCTGAA
>DATHDE010000046.1:0-8843 GCA_035490495.1 Nitrospirota bacterium | reverse complement strand
GGCGCTCACCGAGGCTTCCCGCGATATCGGCAGACAGATCGGGCTCATCATCGACCGCTCCGGAAGTATCCGCAATGTGCTCGTGGGCACGAACAAGGACATCCTCATCCCCGATCTCTCGGAGCACCGCCTGGGCTCCCGGCGCCTTCGCGGCGTGCGGCTGATCCATACGCACCTGAAGGACCAGCCCCTGAATCAGGAGGACCTGACCGACCTCGCTCTCCTGAGGCTCGACATGATCGCAGCCCTCACCGTCCGGCCCGACGGTTTGCCCGGAAACATCTCCATCGCCCACCTGATCCCGCCGAATCACGATGAAAAACTCTACGAGGTCCTGCCCGGGCAGTCCGTGCACGAGCTTGACATCGACGCGGCGGAATTCATCGCAGACATAGAGCGGCAGATGGAGCGTGCGCAGGCTGCAGTCGAAGTCGCACAGAAGGACCGCGCCATCCTCGTGAGCGTCTCGAAGAAAAGCAGGCACGAGCAGGAGGAGTCAATTGAGGAACTGAAGGAGCTTGCGCGGTCCGACGGCATCACCGTGCTCGATGCCGTGATCCAGCGGCTGCATGACATCAATCCGCGCTTTCTGCTTGGCGAAGGGAAGCTCAAGGAGCTCATCATCCGCTCCCAGCAGCTCGGTGCGGACCTCGTCGTGTTCGACCAGAACCTCTCCCCTGCCCAGGTAAAGTCCATCGGCGACATCACGGAGATGCGCGTCATCGACCGCACCCAGCTCATCCTCGACATTTTCGCACGCCGCGCCCACAGCGGCGACGGCAAGGTCCAGGTGGAGCTGGCGCAGCTCAAGTACCGGCTGCCCCGTCTGTCCGAGCGGTCCACCGCGCTCTCACGCCTCACCGGCGGCATCGGCGGCAGGGGCCCCGGCGAAACGAGGCTCGAGATCGACATGCGCCGCGCGCGGGACAAGATCAGGAGGCTGGAGAAGCAGCTCGAAGCACTCGGCAAAGCGCGCGATCAGCGCAGAGAGCGGCGCGTGAGGAGCGAGATCCCCATCGTTTCCATTGCGGGCTACACGAACGCCGGGAAATCCACGCTCTTCAACGCGCTCACGCGGTCCGATGTCAAAGCCGAGGACCTCCTGTTCGCGACGCTTGATACGGCGACCCGCAGGCTGCGCTTCCCGCGCGACCGCGAGGTGGTGATCACGGACACGGTCGGGTTCATCAAGGACCTGCCCAGGGAGCTTCTCGGAGCGTTCCGTGCAACGCTGGACGAAATGCAGGACGCGGACCTTATCCTGCATGTCGTGGATATCAGTAATTCCCGTTTCGAGCAGCAGATGGAGTCCGTTAACAAGCTCCTGCTTGAAATAGGACTGGATCACATCCCGCAGCTTCCGGTGTTCAACAAGACGGACCTCGTGAATCCGTACTGGGCAAAAGCGATAGCCGCACGGTTCAAAGGCGTAACCTGCTCTGCGATCAATCCGGAAACTTTCGGGAATCTGCTGCAGGAGATTGAAGCGAGGGTGTGGAAAGAGGAAGGAACAGCGCCTCCGGGATCAGGGTAGAAGCTTCTTCACCACAACTGCCTGCAGGGTCAGCACGATTTTTGGCCGTTTCGGATCATTGCTTACGACTTCAACCGTCTCTGCGACGCTCCCCGCTTTCATGACCGTAGACACGTGCACAGTTATGGTGCCTCTCTCACCGGGTTTCAGGTGGTCCGAACCGGCCACCGCAGCTCCGCACCCTCACGAAGTATTGACCTGCTCGATGATGAGCGTATCCGTGCCCATGTTGGTGAATGAGAAGGAATAGTCCAGCTGCCCCTCCTCGACGACCGTGCCGAAGTCGTGCTTTTCAGTCTGAAAAACAATGGACGGCTCCGCGATTGCAAGCGCCGGGGAAAGGAGCAAAACGAGAAGAACGAGTCTTTTCATGACCAGAGTATATCACAGGACCACGGGAATAATCCAACGGTTTGCCAAGATGACGATTCTTTGCTAGGATTGAACAAACTCATCTAGTCAGGGAGGGTAAGATGAAAAAGAGTGTACTGATGTCCCTATTGTCCATATTGATGGTAGTTGCGGTCCCGTATTACGTCCGGGCAGCGGACAAAACGCCGGACCAGTATGTACGGGAAGCGAAGGCGGCCATCAGGGAAGTGACGATCCAGGATGTTAAAAACATGCTCGATAAAAAAGAGCCCGCCATTCTTCTCGACGTCAGGGATAAAAATGAGTTCGACGAAGGACGCATTCCCGGCGCAATCAATATTTCACGCGGCATGCTCGAATTCAAAGCCGCCCTCATGCTCCCCGACAAGAGCGCTAATATCATCGTCTACTGCGGACTCGATCTGCGGGGTCCCCTGGCAACAAAGACGCTGAACGAGATGGGATACAAAAACGCCGTCAACATGATCGGCGGACTGAAGGCGTGGAAAGAGGCGGGGTATCCGACGGGGAAATAGCATCCCCCTTCAATCCGCTGGAATTAGCAGCAGACTCGTCACAATAATGGCTGAAAACTGCAATAGAATTTGAACAAAAGGAAATTTCCAGACTCTTTATTTCCTCCATAGGCTTTAGAAACCACCCCCGGAATTTGCCATGGCTGACATTCCCGGCAGACCGATAATCTTCAAAGCAGTAGAGATGCATATCTGATGCTCGATCACACGAGTTGCTGAACGTTGACCAGCCTGACGCCGCATCGGGAACGATACCTCAGATGCCATAGGAAGCATTCGTGCAATCTATCCAGTTGCTGCAGGTGTCTCCATTTGTTATTCCATGAATGTCAGTCTCTGTCCAGGCATTTCCTGAGAGAAAGCTTTCTCTCCCTTTATACAGCGTCCTCGAATCATGAATACGTATAGATCATATATTGCAGAACAACTGTACTCAATACATTTAATCTTCAAAACAATATAGATGCCCTGAGGTATAGCTGCACTGCATGGTGTTTCCACTAAAATATGACCAACCGTCGCCAGCATGGTTCGGGTATCCCATCGTACCTGAGAAAGAGGCGGTTGCATCTGTCCAGTTATTGCAAACTGTAGCCGCCGTTGCAAGACCGTTGTCATCCGACCCGGTCCAGACGGGCCAGTTTCCGCCAATATATGCTCCAAGTTCGGTCAAGTTGATCGATGTAAAAATGGATCTATCAGCCAGATCGGTTTTGTTGTCGGCAACCTTTACACCATCGAGACGAACCCACGGACCATTGCTGTTGAATCGGTTTATAGCGTTTGTATAACCGTCGGAGAGCCACGCCTTGAAAGTTCCTGTTACTCCCGAGGCTATGGCCCGAGTCTGACAGACCGAATCGGCTGCTAAAAGCCCGCTCTTTCCGCCTGCGCCAGGCCATGAACTCATATTGCCATTCCCTATTACGGAGGTCATAAATACCTTCTTTCCCGCTGACTGAAAGGCCGGAAGGGGTACGCCAGCACCTGTTTGCATGCAAAGCAGGCGCGCGGTAGCAGCGCAACTCGTGCTCATTAAATAGGTCCATCCGGCGGTTGTGGCATTAACATCGCCAAACGCCGTCATGGTATTCACATTGGTCCAGTTTGAGCATGAGGTTAAAGTCAAAACGCCATCCGGGTCTGTTCCGGTGAAGTAATTCGTTGGCGGTAAGTAGACGAGTGATCCATATTCATCGAATCGTACAGGTGTGTATATTTGACCTGAATAGGTCAGTATTTTGTCAATAGTCCCGCTGAAGGGGTAGCCGTCCGTTCTGATCCAGGGTCCTGCGGTAACAGGAAGCGTTGTCTGTCCGCAATTCGCTGACTTCTTGCCGGTAAGGTTATGAATATGACAGTAAGCATCAGTAGTATCATCTGAAAGCCATACCTTGAACGTTCCAGTCAACCCTGCGGCAGCAGCCCGGGCCTGACAGATTGCATCCCCAGCTGCAAGGCCTGTCTTCCCCCCTGCATCCGGCCAGCTCCCCAGATTTGCAGTCCCCGTTGTCTTGGTCACAAAAACCAGCAGGTTGACCGGAGCAGAGACTTCCCCCGATTCAGTGCTCTCGCCGTTCGCATTGACCGCGGTCACAACATAGTAATACGTGTACGCATTCAGATGCAAGTGCTGATATGGTGGTGACGCCACGCCAGATATCGTTGTCCCGGTTGCCTTTGTCACACCAGTGGAATTGGCATAGTAAATATTGTACGACGTTGCTCCGGTGACAGTACTCCAGCTCACCGTTGACTTCTGCACCCCAGGCAGTGCCGAAACATTGACCGGTGGAGAAGGCGGTGTATTCAGGCTGCCTGGTGCACCTGGCGCTCCCCCGCCGCCACTGCAGTTTACCAAAGACAGACCGGTAGTGAAAAGCAGCAGAGCAATCATAATCAATAACAATTTTGGAGTCCGTTTCATAGTACTCTCCCTATCTAAACTGTTTTATATGTTGCCCGGTTGATCTGAACCGCGATATATGCTGCCATCAATATATCTACTTTTCCACACCACGCGAATCTGGCCCCTCTCCTGCCAAGTCGCATAAGAACTGATGGTGCTTTTTGAGGCATTCTTGTTCTGACGCTCGTGCCGTTCCCATCAATAAAGGTCCACGTCGGAGAGAGGTCATCTCCGTTGTACTTTGCAATACGAATATGGTTCGACCTCTCCCGCGTTGCATAAAGCACACTGTTGCAGACAGCTAATTGAAGTGAGTAAGCTTTTCTTGTGACATCCTTGTTGATGCCGTTCGGGAAATACCATGATCAAAGGATCATGCAGGGAGAGATCATTACCGTTTTCCACAGTTATACGAACGTGTTGGGTAATACCGTTGTCCTCGGTCCACGTCTCGTACAGCCTACTTCCGGACTGTCAATTAAAATGCTCCATTTTCTAACTATTTCGGAATAAGCTTCGCAACGGGATCGAGCTTCACTACCGGCACTGGCCGTTCAACGTCATTGATGGTCTTGAGCGAATAGTATCCCTTGGGGTAGACGTACCGTTTCGCCTCTTTCTTCAGATCAGCAGGCACGACAAACTCGAAGCCGTGGCTCGTCGCCACCCAACCCGCATAATGGTCGCCCTGCTCGTCCTTCCAGTGCGTTTCGAACAAGGTGCCGCTCCCGTCAGCGCTCCTCTCAAATATTGCCATGCCTTTGTCCGTTTCAACAAGCTGGTACTCCACATTCGGGGGAACGGTCCCGACAGCTTTATACGCGACAACGACCCTTTTCGGCTTATACCCGTCTTTGACCAGGGTGCCGCCCTTCATGAACATGGATGCGCAACCCGATACGAGAAAAACCGCTGCCAGCAGACTAACCATCTTCTTTTTCATGGATGCCCTCCTTTGAAAAAACAACAGGTTAGTAACGGTCGTGACAATGCAAATTTTGATCAGATTGAAAGTGCGAAAGGAAATGATGAATGACTATAGCAGTACCTATTTCTTATTGCAATAGGATAGTTGGACAACAGGCTGGTTATTTCTTCTGCATTTTCAGGAGTCTAATGACTTCTCTCATGTCTTCCGGCGGCGGAGCGATGAAGGTAATCGGGTGGCCGGTGAGTGGATGGAGCAGCGACAGCGACTCCGCGTGGAGCATCTGGCGATTGATCTCAATACCGTTGTATTTAAGGACCTTCATTCCGCCGTATACACTGTCCCCGAGCACGGGATGGCCGATATGGGCCATATGCACGCGGATCTGGTGCGTGCGGCCGGTTTTGATTTCAACCTCGACGAGCGTGGCATTTTTGAAGCGTTCCTTCACTGTATAAACCGTGATCGCCTCGCGCGCGCTGTGCGTATGTACGCTGATCTTTTTCCGCTCCTTGACATGGCGGCCGATGCCGACTTCGATCGTGCCGGAGCCTTTCTTGATCACTCCGTCCACCAGGGCAACGTACTTCTTCTTCACGATGCGGTTCTTGAACTGGGCGGACAGGGAGCGAAGCGCCTCGTGCGTGCGCGCTACGACGAGGACCCCTGACGTGTCCTTATCCAGGCGGTGAACAATGCCGGCCCTCTCCCGCTCGGTAAGCCCTGCTTGCGGTCCTGATGATGGCAGGCTGCCATAATGAAACAGCAGGGCGTTCACGAGGGTTCCTGTATAGTTTCCCGGCGCCGGGTGTACCACCAGGCCCGGCGGTTTGTTCAAAACGATAATATGAGGGTCTTCGTAGATAACGTATAAGGGGATGTTTTCGGGCAGGACTTCGCGTACCTTTCTTTCCGGCAGTTCGAGGGTGACCTGCTCGCCGAGTTTGACCTTGTACCCCGGCTTCTCGATCTTCCCGTTTACCCGCGCACGTCCTTCCTTGATCATCGTCTGTATGCGTGAGCGCGACAGGTGCGGTTCGTAATGGCCGATGAACATGTCTAATCGTTTGCCAACGTGCTTTTCCGTGACCGTATATGTCGTGAACATGAGTTAGTTCGAAGTCGCAACCAGCAAATAACTTATGCTGTCTGATGTCGTTTTTTCAGCGTCAGAAGCATGTATCCTGACAGGATGAACATGCCGATCGCGATGATCTGAGAGGTCGAGATCACACCGCCGAAGTAAAGCCCCCGGATCACGTCACCGCGGAAGAATTCAATGATGAACCGGAGCACGGCATAGAGCAGGCCGTAGAGCCAGAAGATCTGGCCGTTGAATGACTTCGAGCGTCTGACTAGGAGAAGCGTGCAGAAGATCAGAAATTCACCCGAAGATTCCGCAAGCTGCGTGGGAAAGAGCGGGGTGTTGAGGGGGGCGAGGGAATGGGGGTCATGAAACGTTATGCAGAGCGGACCGTCGCATGGAGCCCCGTAGCAGCAGCCGGCGAAAAAACAGCCCAGTCGTCCGAAGGCGTGGCCGATGGAAACAGATGGTGCCATGATGTCGGCTGTCTGCCAGACCGGCAGATTGTGCTTTTTCACGTACCATATTCCCACCGGGAGCGCCGCGAGGAGCCCCCCGTAGAACACGAGCCCGCCCTTCCAGAGTGCAAAAGCGTCGAGCGGATTGGAAGCGAAATCCTTCAGGTTCGTGAGAACGAAGAGCAGGCGCGAACCGATAATGGCCATGAGCAGCATGTAGACGCACAGGTCAGTAATGCGGTCCGCGTTCATGCTTTCCCTGCGCGCCTGCCGCGCGGCAAGAAAAACGCCGACGACGAAACCGACGGCGATCATGAGGCCGTAGAGCCTGATCGGGATGGGACCAATTGTCCAGTTCAGGAATTCCATGCGCGGTATTTCGAAAAGAATAGGATGCATAATGAATTATACCGGACAGAAGAAGGTCATTCCCGATGTTTTGTCGGGAATCTGGTGCTACAACCATGTCCGCGATGAGAGCATTCGGGGACGACCCAGCTGAATCTCAATTTTGTATGGGCCCGCTGCTCTTTTGATGCAGCATCAGAACATGGGTTATCGGGGATTCGTTTTTTGGAGTCTCGCACCCTCTCCGAAAATCATGTCATAGGCCAGGAATACGACACCTACTGTAATTGCGGAGTCCGCTACATTGAATGACGGCCAGTAGTACGATTTCACGTACCACTGGACGAAGTCAACAACCTCGCCGTAGCGGATGCGGTCGATAAGATTGCCCGCGGCTCCGGCAGCGATGAGCGAAAAGGCAAGGAGCTGGAGGAATTCAGCCGTCTTTTTGATGAGGAACGCGATCACGACGATGGCGATGATGCTGACGGTAATGAAGAACAATGCGCGGAAGGACGCGGGCGCGGATGCGAACAGGCTGAATGCGGCGCCTTTGTTCCGCACATGGGTGATGTTAAAGAAGCCGGGGATGACGGTGATTACTTCGTATAACCGAACGCGTTTTTCGATGATATATTTCGTGACCTGGTCCAAAATCAGGATGACCGAGACGATGGACCCGACCCAGAGATACTTGTTCTTCAACCGTCAACCCCCGTTTCGAACTCCGCACTGCTGACTCCGAACCACATCTAAAGATTCCCCGCGCATCTGCCGCAGATCTCCGGATGGTCCTTCACCGTTCCGACGCTTTCGCTGTACATCCAGCAGCGTCCGCATTTCGTACCCGCTGCGGGTCCTGCAGCAATCCTCAGTCCTTTGATCACTTCGCTGGTGAAGGCATCCGCAGGAGCCTCAGATTCCTTTGCCACCTCGACTGCCGATACGATGAAGATAAAAGCGAGATCTTTTGCATATGCCTTCAGGAAATCAAAGAGCTGCGGCTCGGCATACAACGTAACCTTTGAGTCCAGAGAATGCCCGATCTTCTTGTCCCGCCGCAGTCCCTCAAGCACTTTTGCAGCTTCGCCGCGCACGGCGATGATGCGCTCCCAGCGCTCCTCGAGAGCGGTATCGATGTACTTTTCCTCGGCCTCCGGGAAGCGGTGCAGGAAAACGCTCGTTGCTTTTGACGCATCGCGCATGTATCCCCAGACCTCGTCCGCCGTAAACGAAAGCACGGGAGCCATGAGCCGCACCATGGCGGACAGGATCGCATGCATCACCGTCTGGCCCGAGCGCCGCTGCACGGAAGCCGCTTTTGCCGTATACAGCCGGTCTTTCAGAATGTCGAGATAGAATGCGCTCATGTCCACAGCGCAGAAATTGTGGATCGAGTGAAATACGATATGGAATTCGAAGTCGTCGTACCCTTTGCGCACGCGCTGCACGAGCTTCTGGAGCCGGTGCAGGGCCCACCGGTCGATTTCGAGAAGATCGCTGTCCGCAACGCGGTCTTTTGCAGGATCGAAATCAGAGAGATTCCCGAGGAGGTACCTGCATGTATTCCTGATCCTGCGGTACGCCTCGGCAAGATGCGCCAGGATCACCTGCGAGATCCGCTGGTCGTCGCGGTAATCCACGGACGACACCCAGAGCCGGAGCACCTCGGCC
>DATHDE010000045.1:0-3634 GCA_035490495.1 Nitrospirota bacterium | reverse complement strand
CAGACCGCTGCTGAAGAGCAGTCCGCTGAAACGCAGAACAGGATCGAAGCATCCGGCTCCTTCGAATATCTGTCGCCCCATGACGCCTATGGGGATTGGGAAACCGTGACTGCCGCGTTCTACCGCAAAGAGCGCACCGACCTCACATGGTTCACGGAACTCGATGCCTTCAGGCGAAAGGAGGGCAGGGGCTTCCTCGGCATGGTCGGAGCATACAAAGACTGGACGGATGTCATGTACACGTATAGCGCCCTTTCCTCGGGGACCAGCTCCGACTATCTGCCGCGCATACGAGCAGACCACGCTTTTAATATCAAATTCGGTCCTGAGAAAAAGTTTGTCTGGTTGATCGGCGGTACCTGGATCAGCTACTTTACGCCCCACCGAGAAATGATCCTGTCCACCGGGCTCACCGCCTACCTCGACCGCTGGATCCCGGAATACCGCATTTTCAGAAATGTCAGCTCCCCCGGCGCAGTCGAGTCGTATTCCCACCTCCTGTCGCTGGCTTATGGCCAGGAAAAGCATCAGTGGACAACCATCGTCGCCGGTTATGGAAAACAGGCGTATCAGGCGGTCGAACTCGGCACATCATCGCAGATTTCAGCCAAGTCACTCTCCCTCTCACTCAAACATCGCATGTGGCTGCGCGACAATTACGGCATCATGGCAGAATTGAGCTATCTTGATCTGCAGGGGACCTACCAAAAGGGCGGGTTTCTCTTCGGCATGTTCCGGGAATTCTGACCGTCCGCCCGGGCGTGCGGGAGTGACTGTCTGCGGCCGCCGGCATGCATCACGAGGCAGAGTGCATCAAGCCGTTGTCGCGAAAGCTGAAGTGCATTCCGTCGCCGATGATAATATGATCGAGCACCCGGATGCCGATCACCTCGCCTGCCTGTACGAGACGCCGCGTCAGCAGGATGTCTTCCTGGCTCGGTTTGACATCACCGCTCGGATGGTTATGGATGAAGATCACGGCCGCGGCGGATTCACGGATTGCCGCCTTGAATGAGTCCCGCGGGTGAACAACCGACGTGGACAGGCTCCCGATGGAAACGATCTCGTCGCGTATGATCTTGTTTTTTGTGTCCAGGAGGGCGCACCGGAACATCTCCTTCTTCATGTCCTTCATGCGCGGTCGATAGTACGAAACCACATCCTCACTTGAACAGAACGAAGCACCTGCCAGCCCCGGCTTTTGATGTCGTCGGCCGAGCTCGATTGCCGCCTTGATCTCAGCCGCTTTGGCAGGGCCGATGCCCTCGAGGTCGCAGAGCTCACGAATGCCTGCCTGCTCGATTCCGGCAAGGCTGCCGAAGCGTTCGAGCAGGCACCTTCCCAGATCCACGGCCGTGCGCCCCGCCCTTCCATTACGGATAATGATGGCAAGCAGCTGCGCATCCGTCAGCGATCCTGCGCCCTGCGCGATGAGCCGTTCGCGCGGACGCTCGTCTTTCGGCCAGTATTTTACGGTGCTTTTTCCCATGGCGGCGCCGGCTCCATCCGTTTTTGCATGGAAACCGAATACGTGATTATAGTAATACCCCCGGCGCCTGTCAAATAAAAAAGGCGGCGCCGGGGAAACCGGGGCCGCCGTACCGTCCATGGAAATGGACCGCACTGTTTGTCACATCTTCTCAAATGCATCCTTCGGTGCGTTGCATACCGGGCACGTCCAGTCGGCAGGAAGGGCCTCGAATTTTGTCCCTTCCCGTGCCTCATCATATATGTATCCGCAGATCGTGCATCGCCACATAACCTGTCCTCCCTTGCTTTTTTTACAATGAACACTCCCTATCGGTTGAGCGGCATCAGCGGCAACTGGCAGCCCCCCCATCGAAACGTGCATGAAACGCAATCGTCTTTTCACCAAATTTCTTGCCGAATTCGAAGCATTTCCGGTCATCATCCTCGCTGGGGCGGTAGAGGACCTCCATCCCCGGCTCCATTATTTCCAGGCCCATTTTTTTAAACGCTTCGTAGGCCTCCTTGACCGCACCGCCTCCCCAGCCAAAACTGCCGAATGCTCCCGCCATCCGGTTTTTCGGCCGGAGCCCCCGGAGGTGCGTCAGGAATTCGGCTACCGTCGGAAACATGATGTTGTTGAGCGTAGGCGTTCCCACCAGAAGCGCCCGTGACTCCCATGTCCGCTTGATTGCCACGCTCATAGGCGTGGAGCGCAGTTTGAGCACTTCCACATCCACTCCGCTTGACTTGATGCCCTGCATGATCGACGTGGCCATGTGTTCCGTGCTGTGCCACATGGTGTCATAGATGATTACCGCGCGCAGATCCGCTTTGTCGTTCGCCATATCGACGTACATCTGGATAATCTTTGCGGGGTCCCTGCGCCAGATAATGCCGTGGTCGGGGGCAATCATGGAAATCTCCAGCCCCAGTTTCTGGATTTCGGCGATCTTCGCCTTGATGATGGTGCCGAATGGCATCAGGATGTTGGCATAGTAGTCGCGCACCGCATTCTCGAGCCCCGTGATGGAGTACTGGTCGCAGTATTCGTCGTCGAACCGCGGAGAGGAGGCGAGGTGCTGGCCGAATGCGTCCTGGCTGATCAGAAGCTTGTCTTCCTTGACATAGCTCATCATCGAGTCGGGCCAGTGGATCATCGGGGTTTCCAGAAACGTGATGGTTTTTGTCCCCGTGTTCAGGGTCATGCCCGTTTTGACGATCTGGAATTTCCAGGAAGAGGTGTCGAAGAAGCGGTCGAGCGCCTTTTTCCCGCGCTCCGTGATGTAGATGGTGGCCTGGGGCGCCAGGGCCATGATTCGGTCGACGCTCGAGGCGTGGTCGTTCTCGATGTGATTGATGACGACGTTCCTGATCTTCGCGGGATCGACGATGCTGCGGATATTGTTGACCGTGTACTCGCAGAAGTCGTGTTTAACAGTGTCGACAAGCGTCACCTGCTCATCGAGAATGAGATAATTATTGTACGACGTGCCATGAGGCGTGATGTAGCCGTGAAAATCACGCACGCTCCAGTCGATTGCCCCGACCCAGTAGATACCGGGTTTGATCTCAACAGCCCCCATATATTCTCCTCCTGCACTCTCGCTGCTTTGCAACCCCTGGATCAGCCCCGTAGTGTCATTTCAACTGCCTGCAGTCCGGGCAATGGCCGTAGAACTCGACATTGCTGCCGAGAATCGTGTATCCTCTCGCCATATCCGGCGATAAATCTATCTTGACGCCGCCTGCTATATCGACGATGGTGCCGCACCGTATGCAGATCAGATGATGGTGATTGCTCGTATCCGGATCGTATCGCTTCCGCTCGGGATCGATGGTCAGTTCCCGCAGCGCTCCCGCCCTGGTCAACGTATGAAGGGTGTTGTATACCGTTGCAAAGGACATTGAACGATGCACCTTCGAAACTTCACGGAAAATGTCCTCTGCAGACGGATGAGAGGTGTTGCCTTCCAGATAGTCAAGAATGGCAAGCCGCTGGGGCGTTCTTTTAAACGGTGCGCCGTCGCTTTTCTTGGGAAATTCACTCATGGAGCGGGAATACTCTCTCATCACAATATGGAAGCAATATAATTTACCGGTTCCACCCTGTCAAGGGATTTCCCTTCCCCGGGAGGTCCGAAAAACAAAAGGCAGACCTCTGCGG
>DATHDE010000044.1:0-18409 GCA_035490495.1 Nitrospirota bacterium | reverse complement strand
GCAGCCGCTTTGCTTCCATCATGCTCATCGTGATAATGCCTTTCCCCATCGCGCCCTCCCTTGACAGGAGGACAATACGACATTTCTGCTTGGGAGAAATACGACATTATCACTTTGGGAGAACAGGGGAAAGCCTTTTCTGACGGGATGCCAGGATCGACAGGATCGTTCCGAAGGTCTTGATCGGTTTCCATCCTGTTATCCTGTCAAAATAAAGTTTCAGTTTTAAACGGAAGACAGCCGGGAGAACAGGGGAAGTGCATCTTTTCTCTGATACAGAACGTATGCATACGGAATCATGTTGTTGATTTCCTCACGCTCAAATTCAGTAAAAAATGCCGGAATTTCGGGAAAGAAGGTATCTCCCTCAAAGGGCCGATGAAGAAGGGTCAGATACATCCTGTCCGCAAGGTGAATGGTTTC
The DNA here is from genome assembly GCA_035490495.1 of Nitrospirota bacterium. Classification (GTDB taxonomy): domain Bacteria; phylum Nitrospirota; class UBA9217; order UBA9217; family UBA9217; genus JAJYKN01. The sequence goes on along the minus strand of DATHDE010000044.1, from coordinate 17,986 downwards.
GCGAAAGATGTCCGCCCCTCCGCAGATGAATGCTTCATCCGCATGATTGCACGCAGCGAAAGCAGAGGTGAGGTCATGGACCACGATGCAGCACGGTGCGGAATAATTCCGCTGGCGCGTGAGAATAATGTTCGTGCGGAGTGAAAGCGGACGGCCGATGCTCTCAAAGGTTTTTCTGCCAAGAATGACGGGGTGGCCGCGTGTTATCGCATGGAACCGCTTCCGGTCCGGCGGCAGGTCCCAGGGCATCTTGTTGTTCCTGCCGATCACCCGGTTCTCGGCTATGGCTGCAATAATGGACAGAATCACGGGTCACCCGTCCCGGCAAAGAAAGCTCTTGTTATCCCCGCTTGCGCAGCTCTTCAGACCTTTTTTTCCACGAACCGCATGAGGCCGATGAAATCGTCCTCAGCCCAGCCTGTTTCCATGCCGCGGTCGTAGATCTTTTTAAGGTTTGCCGTTTGCTCGAAGGAGACCGGCAGTTCGGCAGCCGTTTCCAGGGCGAGCCGGAGGTCCTTCGCCATGTGTTTGATCGAGAACTGGGGGCTGTAATCGTGCTGCCGGAGTTTCGGTTCCTTGAGGTCGGCCAGGGGCGAATGAGACGCATTCCGTGCGAGGGCCTTGAAGTAAATATCGTCCGGGATTCCCGCGCTCCTGCTCATTGCCAGGCTCTCGCATAATGCCTGCGCCACGGCCGCGATGTTCATGTTCATCGCGAGCTTGAGCGTCGATGCCGTCCCGACCGGACCGATGTGCAGAATGGCGCTCGAAATCGGCCCGAGCACTGCACGGCCCCGTTCAACCACGTCCGCGCCGCCGCCCAGATAGTACACGGTCTGGCGCTGTGCTGCCGCGATCTTGCTGCCGGTAAACGGCGCTTCAAGGTACGACGCGCCTGTTTTTTTTACCTCCTCTGCGAACTGCAGTGTCCACTTTGCAGAAATGGTGCTCGACTGGATCACCAGCATGCCCGCGCCGAGTTTTGGCTTGATCTGGTCCAGAACGGACTGCACTGCCGGGGGATCGGCAACGACGATGAAAACCACCTCGGCGCCATCAACAGCGTCGAGGATGTTCGCGTGAAACCGGGGAATATCCTTGGGTGTCCGGTTCCAGCACCGTACGTCGTGACCATCGTCGATCAGATTTTTCGACCACGCACTTCCGATTATACCGAGACCTAATACTGCGATTTTCATTTTGTTAACCTTTCTGAAACACCATGATGATGCGGAACCATAGCGGTGTTGCCGGATACGGAAAGCATCTGACTCCGCGGAGTCTCATTGCGCGTTGTGGCGCCGTTGTGACCAGTTGCTGTTCCCTGCTCCTCTGTCATTATAGTAGATTCAGCGGCGGAAAACGCAATAAAATTTTATCGCACCGGCTCCCTGCCTCCGCCAGCAGCGAAATCCGTAATTTCTTTCCACCACGACGGCGTTACAACATCGACCCAGTCATTGTGCCCGGCCGCCTTGATCATCCACATTTTTTTATCGCCCGTCAGCGCACCATAGAGTGTCATGGCATGATGGACAGGGATGACCTCATCCCGTTCCGCGCCGGCAATCGCAATCCTGCCAAGGAAAGTCTTCAGATTGCCGATGCTGTCGTACGTGTCTTTCAGAAACCACTTCACGGGCAGCCAGGGGAATTTTTCCTTTGCAATCGACAGCAGCGTATCCCAGGGGGTGATCAGGATGATGCCGCTGATGTCCGCGTCCTTTGCAGCGGCCGCTGCAATGCCGCACCCCAGCGATTCACCAAGCAGGATAACGGGCTTCCCGAATTGTTCTGAAGCAAGACGGATGCTTGCCCTGGCATCACTGACGAACGAGGCCTCACCCAGATCCCCCTTCCTGCCGCCGTATCCGGGATACTCCGCGAGAATGACCCGATACCCGAGGGGAACCAGTGCATCCAGGTAGTAAACTCTGTCTGCAGCATTTCCTGCGTTCCCATGGAACACGATCACCGTACCTTTCTGCTTCGGGGCAGGCGCATCGCTGATGTATCCGCGGAAATCGCCGGCAGACGCTTCCCAGGAGCGCAGATGGAAGGACTTGAGAAAGCCTTCGGACGGCCTGTCTGGGGACGGAAAATAGAGCATGCTGTTTTGCAGGCTGCAACCTCCAATCATCAGCATGAGGAAAGCGATTACCGCGTAATGGAAGAGATTCCCTCTCATGGTTCCGGACCGGGAGTGCTTAACCATCCCGAAAGAGAAGCTGCATGAACCTCGTGATTCCCGCATATATCATCGGGTGTGATGGTACCGCCCTGTGCCCGCCTGAAACCTCCGGGGACGGCAGAGGGCTGTGCATGAAGACTCGTCGGGGACCGTTGCTCTGCGCACAACCGTACACTCTTTGTTTGTATCTGGCAAGCGGTCCGGAAATGAACACGCGCCGCTGCAATCAGCCCTGCTGCTTCCCGTTGCCCGAGATGAGGTCAAAATAGGACTGGACGAATTTTCCCGACACGACATCCGCCAGCATGAAGCGGGGCATCGTCTCAGGCGCGAACGAAGCATGCAAGGCCAGGAATACCTGCCGCGATAATTCGTCAAGGCGTGATCGTTCGCGGGCGTCATCTTCCATCTGCACCGCGGTCAACCGGCATGCGAGCGGCCGGAAGGATGCTGCAACGCACCTGCCCTCAACGCTCAGGGGGCAAAGATATGCACCGGCATTTCGTGCGGTCTGCGCAAGAGCGCGATAGATAGATTCTTTCCGCTGTGCAAGCGTCAGCCCCCTGTTGATCCGGTAATTCAGATAAGCCGCCTCGATGAGCGACAGGGGGAGCGGGGCGTGGCAGCAGGTGTCATGGTCGATACCGCACCGCTCCCCGGGGGGCGCTTGCAGCTTTGCCGGTTCCTCCACGATCCGCTCATAATCCGCAAAGAACGGATTCAGGTCCACGACGGGATCTGAATCAAGCGTCGGTTCGATCAGTGTCAGCTCGCCTTCATTTTTAAAGTAGTTCCTCAGCAGGCGCCACTGCGGAAAACTCGACGGAGCTGTACGCACTTTTTTGAGTGCGGCTTCGGCCCGCTTGAGCCCGAACCCCTTGCGCAGGAGATATGCGGCGACGAAGGTGCCTGTTCTGCCGATGCCGTGCCTGCAGTGCACGAGCGCCTTCTTGCCGAGATACAGTGCTTCATCAAGCCACGCGAGAGCTTTTTCCAGCTCCTCGATGTCCGGTGCCGACTCGTCGGCGATCGGCAGGTAATAAACCTCGAAGCCCCCGGCCTGCTCGATGTCCTGAAGATCGCAGAATTCGGCGCATAGATTGACAATAACGCTGATGCCCTGGTTCCGTATCGTCTCCAGATCGTCATAGGACAAGGGAGCTGCGCCAGTTGCAAGGCTGTCGGATATCCAGGTCAGCCGGTAATCGCTCATTGATCAGTGCTCCGCCACTACGCGGCGTGACAGGTTCAAACGGTAATCCCCGGTGAGAAATCGTTGTACCTGTGCGGCAACCGCATCGTCGTTCACCAGTACCATATCCAGCATCCTCGTGCTGCCGAGCAGGACGCCTATAATCTTCATCTTTTCAAGCAATGTTCCGCCGGCAGGCTGTCTGAGCGCCGCATCGATCAGATCGCCGGTAACGCGCGTCTCGAACCCGTGCGCTGTCAGTATCCGGCTGAGAAAATCAACGCGTCTGCGGCGGTTGGCGTACTCGGCACCGCCGCCCTTGTATCGCAGCATAATATGGTTGCTGCCGGATTTCGGCAGGCAGAGAACATCCACGACGGCAAAATGATAGCCAAAGCGCATATTGAGGTTCAGGTAAAAGGAGGATGCGAGAACATAGCTCGCAAGGGCTTTTGAATCGAGGGACACGACGGCGCCGTTTCCCGTGCTCTCGAGCGCCTGCCAGTCGAGGTTCCGCCTGTCTTCAGGCCATTCGATTCCCGGCTGACACATGCCCGCAAACACCGCTCCCAGCGCAGGGTTCACTACATCGTCCAGGCGGACTTCACTGCACGGCTGCGCCCCCTCCCGAAGCGCGCCGCCGAGGTCGAGCAGGTAGACTGCGAGGGGCAGTCCCGTGTCGAGGCGCATGACCCCCCTTCCCGAGCCCGCCCCCTTTTCCGCTGCCACAAACATGTCATGGACAGCCTTTTCGTGAACGTAGCGGAGAATGTCGTGCATCGTCCGGCAATCCTCCGGGGTGAAGGACGGAGCGGCCGGATCCACAAGGTTAAGGGGTGAAATATAGTTGAGTGCCGACCGAAATCTCCGCGAAAAAGGCGTCATGTCGCGGCGCCGCTCTTTTTTGCATGTCTCGATCAGGTCCGTTGCAATCCCCCGGTATACGGCGGCTTCGTCCGCATATACCGTAACTTCCTCTCCTGTTTTCAGGAGCTGCGTCGCCTTTTCGGCATTGACGATGAGCGGGATGCCTGCTTCGCGGGCAACGGAAGCAAGATGGCCGGCAACACTGCCCCGCTCCGTGACCGCCGCATTCATCCTCGCCGCAACCCGAGCCAGGTCAGGGGAGGCGTTCTGTGCAACAAGAACCGACCCGAAGGGAACCTTGTCCAGATTTGAGCCCGGGGCATACACGAAAACCCGGCCGCCCCCCGCTCCGCCGGCAGCTCGTTCACCGGAACGAAGAACAGCCTCATACGCACCGGTCGCCGGCTGTGTATTGCAACGGTGGCCGTCGGGCGGGATGCGAAGATCCCGTGCCTGAAGGATGAACAGGTCTCCCTTCCTGTTTTTGCACCATTCGACATCCTGCGGTGCATGATAGAATGATTCGATGCCGAGCGACGATTCTGCAAGACGCACCGCATCCGCGTCGGATAAGGAGTGGTGCTGTTTTTCGGAGTCCGAAAGATCCGTACGAACGACGCCGCCTCCCTTTCGGGGTACGGCTTTTTCCCGATACGTACCGCGCTTTCGCCCGACCACCCGGCAGGGCGGCACGCGTGAAAGCAGCGTAACGTCCGGAGAGGCCTCGCCGGCAACAAGGGGTTCTCCCAGGCCCCAGAGGGAATAGATCGAGACACCGGACGCCTCCGTATTTTCTGGAGCGCTCGTGTATACAACGCCGCTGCACTCGGGGTCGACCATTTCAAGAAAAAGCACGGCCATGGGCGTTTCAAGATCGATCAGACCGTTCGTGATCCGATAGACCAGCGCCGATGCCGAATATTTGCTCGCGATGATCAGTTTATATGCGGCCGTGACGTTTTCGGCCGCTGTCCCCAGCAGGGTTTTGTATTGTCCCGCAAAAGTGAGCTCCGAATCCTCACCGACGGCGCTGCTCCGAACAGCGAGGCCGTGATGCACCCCTGTCTGCATGCCGGCTCTGCGAAGCCCGTCCCGGAGCGCTGATTCCAGCTCGGGGGGAACGGTTGCATTTTCGATCAGCGTCTGGAGCTTCAACGACAGGTTGTCGATCTGTCCTGGCAGCGTGATGTCGACCCTGGCGAGCAGGTCATCGATGTCCGGCCTGAGATTGTTGTATTCGCAGAAATAGTTGAAGGCGCGGCTCGTCGCAACGAAGCCCCGGGGAACGGGGACTGACAGCTCCCGCGCGATGCGCGCCAGGCGCGATGCCTTCCCCCCGGCAAGCCGCTCGCTGTCGCGCGGCAGTTCATCCAGGGGGATGACGAAAGGAGGGGAAAAATCAAACTCCAGGGGTGTGAGGCTGAGTGTGACATAGAAGTCGATTTTCTTGAAATAATCCTGAAGGGACAAGTGGCGGAGCGGCGACATCTTGATCAGATTGTCAACTCCGTTTTTGACACCGTGGGAGAGTCTGACGCAGCGCTCGTGCACCCAGGCGAGGTCCACGGCCCTGCCTGTATGATATGCATCTTCAAGCTCGGCGATAAGCTCCAGTCCCGCTTTATCGGATTCAAGGGCCTTCTTGAAGGCTTCGTACGTCTCGCGCAGGAGGACACCGGGAGCGAAGAGCTGATAGGTTAAATATTTAAAAATGTGGGCAAGCAGCATTGCACGAGCCGCGGTCAGGTCCGGTCAGGTGCAAGCACCTTCGCAACCTTTTCTTCCAGTTCGTCTTTCTCGATGGGCTTGACACAGTACTCGAGCGCCCCGAGTTTCATCGCTTCACGCGCCGTCTCCAGTGTGGGATACCCCGTGAGCATGATCACCTTGATCGACGGCTTTGCCTGCTTCAGCAGGGCGAGCACCTCGATGCCGCTCATCTTCTTAAGTTTGATGTCGAGGATGCACAGGTCCGTGGAGTTCGCACGTACGTGGGCGACTGCCTCCTCCTCTTCGGTGAAACCCGTTACGGTGTGCCCTTTGCGACTCAATATTTTGCGGATCAATTCCACAGCGTCCGCGACATCATCGAGAATAACAATATTTGCCATAGTGGTATTGTAGCAGAATTCCTTTCCCGCGCCCCGGGGAATTTCGACCGGCTATCCGGCGGCGTCAGGTCCGGGAGCACCCTGCCCGGCAGATTGCGCATATTCCGGCAGATGGATAAAGAATGCGCTGCCCGGCCTGCCGTTTTGCGACGCAATGGTATACGGGCTCTCCACCTCTATCCGCCCGCCATGGTCTTTCACAATGCCGAAGGTCACGGAAAGCCCCAGCCCCGTGCCCTTGCCAACGCCTTTTGTCGTAAAAAAGGGATCGAAGATTCTGTCCTTGATCTCGGCAGGGATGCCCGTACCCGTATCTGCAACGGACAGGATGATTTCTCCTTTCCTGCGGTCGTAGTGCGTTGAAATGCTGATTGTCCCGTCAGAGCCGATGGCGTCATGGGCGTTCCGGAGAAGGTTCATAAATGCCTGTTCGAGCTTTTCCTGATCTCCGAACACGGCGGGCAGGTTAGGCTCGAGCCGCTGCTCGATACTGATCCGCTCGAGTCCGAAGGTATGCTCCACTACGCCCACGACCTGTCCGATCATGGTGTTGACATTCACCGGCTGCCTGCTGGCGCCGGTGCGGCGCGAAAAATGAAGGAGATCGGCCACGATCGTCCTGCAGATGCGTGCATATTTCTCGATCAAACGCAGATTCTCGTGCGCTTCGGTGCCGGGAGGAGCGTCCTCGAGCATCATCTGCGCGTAGCCCAGAATGATGCCCAGGGGGGTGTTGATCTCGTGCGCCACGCCTGCGGCGAGTTGCCCGATCGATTCGAGGCGCTGCGACAGGACGATGCGCTCCTGCATCTCCTTCTGTTCCGTGATATCCCTGCTCGTGCACAGGATCCCCGTCACTTCGCCGTCGGCATTCATGACCGCGGTCCGGATCACGTGCAGCCACCGTTCGCCGTCCGCGCCCTTAACCTTTTTTTCCGCGCGCAGCGGTTGCTTCGTCAGGATGACGAGCCTGCTTTCCGCAAGGCGCTCCTCGGCCTGCGTCTCGGGAAAAACTTCCGCGTCCGTCTTGCCGATGAGATCTCTGAATTCCTTGCTCACGAAACGGGAGAATGCCATGTTGACGGCCTGGTACCGGAGGCTGCTGTCCTGGAGCGTGACCATATCGGGGGTGACATCGAGTATGGTGCGGAGGACGCGCTGTTGCTGCCTAAGGCTTTGCTCCGTATGCTGCAGCTCATGCAGCCGGTCCTTGAGGGTCAGCGCCATGACATCGAAGAACTCGGACAGGTGCTGGATCTCATCCCCCGCCGTCGCCTTGTACACAGGACATGCACGGCAGGTACCGATTTTTTTCTTGTAGGGGCCGTTGTAGCAGGTCGGGCAAAGCGTGCCCACAACATACCAGCACTTGCGCGTTGTGTCGCCGTATGCCGGACAGTCCGTCTTCGTGCACCCGGTAAACTCCCAGCAGGAGCCGCGACCGGACGTGGCTGTCGCATCAACCTCGAAGTTGTTCCTGACGAGTTCCTCGGCCGCGCCATGCAGGGTCTGGATGCGCTTCGTTACGGTGTTCGCAAGCGCGGCGCTCGCGAGTCCGACGATCAAAATGCCGAAACTGATGGAAAAAACAATGGTCAGCAGAAGACTGTTGACGGTGTGCTGGATCTTAGCGTGCGACATGCCGATCCGTACCGTACCTATGCGGTCGGTGCCGATCAGGACAGGGGCTGCAAAATCGTCGATGAGCTCGGCGCCCGTGGTCAGAAGCCGGATATGATAGGGTTCGCTGCTCTGAACGGGGTTTACATCCTTGAGTTCGACGGGGAAACCCCCGTTGAAGGAGTGCACCACGGGTTCGCCCGCCTTGTCGAGAATGAACGTATATGCCACATCGTCGTTCGTCCTGAGCATTTCACCGACGAGATTTTTCATCTGGAGGAAATCGGTGGCAAGCAGCGGTTCGGCGACACGGGCGCTTACATTGAGCGCGTTTGAGACTCCGCGGGCCTTGCTCTCGCGCAGCAGGGCTTCGGACACGTCCCTGCTGATCACGACCGACAGGCCGATGCCCAGCAGCAGCAGGATCGTGATGATGCTCAGGGTTGTCTTGGTGCGAAAGCTCAGCCTCCGCAGGGTATCGCTGACACTCATGGGAATAATGCCTCGCGTACGCATGACGCTGTTGAATTGCGGCAGAGGGGCACGGATCAGCCGCCGATATCGGTACCCGTCTTTCTCAGGAGTTCACGGACGGGATCGAACTCTCCGTCTCCGGACACGATGATACGGTTGATGTGGGCTGCCTTGAGGATGGCCGCATGTTCGGGATTATTGCGGTTAAGTTTGACGAGCGCGTCCCTGATTTTTTCCACCACCGACGCGTCCAGCCCTTTCCGCGCCGCATACACCCAGCCCGGGTACCAGGGTGTATTGGCAATCACGCGTATCTCCTGGATGTCAATCTTCCCTGCAACAACGTCCAGCGTCCCCTCGCGCACGGACCCCACATCGTAGCGGCCCGCATGCACGGCCAGCACGACCTTCTCCGATTTCCCGCCCGGTCCCGGCGAAAATGCGAGTTCGGCGAAATCGTTCTTTTTAATGTTGTGATCATGGAAGAGGCCGAGGGCGAATAAATATCCGCCCGCTGATGTGGGGTCCACAGCGATCCAGCGCTTTCCCCGGCAGTCGTCGATCGACATGATGGCCTTATTGTCCTTGCGGCAGATGATCTGTCCGCGGAAGCTTGCTTTGCCGTCCTCCTCGACGATGCGCGCAAAGGCCTTTGCACCGTACAGCTGGGCGATCTTCACATAGGCGAAGGGATTGGAAAAAGAAATGTCGATCTTGCCCTGCCCCACCATCTTCATGTGCTCATCGAAGGTGTCAGGAAAGATCTGCCTGATCGAGAGACCCGTCTCCTTCTTCAGATACTCGATAAGCGGATTGTGCCGCTGGTAGGACACGCTGTGCGAGTACTGGGGCAGGTACGCATAGGTGATCGTATGGGCGTCCTGGGCGCGGGTTGTCTCGGCTTTTTTTGAAAGATCGACAGCAAGGGGCTCTTCCTTTTGCGAGCACGAGGGAAGAAGAACAGAGAAGAGAATGCATGCAGCACCGGCCAACAACCAGGGGGCCCGAATATGTCCGGGGGGATACATGGCGGTATTATAACACTCACACGTCAGGAAGGAAACGCATATTCATCCGGGAGCCGGCCGATGCTGGACAGGACAGCATCTGTCGTTGGTTGTAGCTGACGACGAAGCCAAGGAGCTGATTCCCCTCGACGGCTCCTTTAGTATCTGATCATTCACCGCCCGGCAGCTTCCTGCGGCGGTAGACATCATAATCAGGCAGAATGCGTTCGTAATCACTGTCCATCAGAGGCGAGGAAATGATAAAGTCCGCGGACGCGCGGTTGCAGGCAATGGGAATGTTCCAGACGACTGCCAGCCGCAGAAGCGCCTTCACGTCCGGATCGTGCGGCTGCGGTTCGAGCGGATCCCAGAAGAAGATGAGGAAGTCTATCTCCCCGTCCGCGATTTTCGCGCCGATCTGCTGGTCTCCGCCGAGCGGACCGCTGTGCAGTCGGTGGATCGGCAAGCCGAGCGCCTTTTCCAGAACAGTGCCGGTCGTGCCCGTGGCGTACAGCTTGTGATGCGCGAGCAGAATCTTATTGAATTCCGCCCATTCGACGAGATCGCGTTTTTTGTTGTCATGGGCGACAAGTGCAATCTTCTTATCGCGTTCCATGGCGACTTTTTTCTGGTTCATGATCCCTCCTGCTATATCTCCCCGCGAAGCTTCCACCATGCCATGCTGATCCATTCGGCAATACCGATCGCAGAACGGTTGAGGTTTCCCGCTCCCGGGACAAAGGCCGAAATGTTCATGTTTCTGCTCTGGGTAAGAAAATAAACCGGGGCCGGGATCACGGTAAATCCCCTGTGCTCGAACATTGCCACGGCCCTTCTCATATAATATGCGGAGGTGGCAAGGACGATCCGGTTTCCATTCACCAGTTTCCGCACGGCATGGGAATTTTCAAGAGTGTTGCGCGACTCACGTTCCACGAGCAGCTGCCGCGCCGGGATCCCCCATTTCAGGGCAGCCGCCTCCATCGCATCCGCATCTCGCAGGTTCGTTGCAAAAGGCTCTCCATTGCCGCCACAAAGAACAAGGGGTACGCGGAGATCACGCGCCAGCTCCACGCCCTTCATGAGCCGCATTCCCGTTTCAGCGCTCATGTCCGGCGCTGCCCGCACCCATTCACGGTCCACCGTCCCGGCCCCGGGGACGACGATCGCATCCGCCTGAATGTTTGTGTCCACAAGAACGGGATAGGCATGCTCGAGCGGCCTCAGGATAGCGTCCGACACAAACGAAAGAGACAGCACATAGAACAATGCGAGACCTGACCAAACGAGAATGTCGCCGGCTTTTCGGTGCCGTTTTCGCAGAGCCGGACCCGCCGCGATCAGCAGCAACAAGCTCGCGGGCGGAACGATGATGTACCAGATGATTTTTTGAAGAACGAACAGCATGTTGCTCCGATTCGCTGTACGACGGGATGCCAACGCCATTAGTGCATGATCATTTCATCTGTCCGGAATGTACCCGTGCATTCCTGTGCATTCCATCCCATCATTGTTCTGATGCCTCTCTGGCCGGTTTTCGACCTTCCGGGTTTGAAGGAGGTTTTCAAGCAGGTCGTGCATGGTGTCCCCTAAATTTTCTCCACCTTTTCATACACGACCATTTCATTCTGCTTGCGCAGATCGGCAGGATGGTACAGGGGAATGGGATATTCCGTTTGCCTGAACTCCACCGGCGCGGTCTTCTTGTCCACGAGACCGAGAGCCACGGCAACGCCGTAGATGATGGCCTCGGGCCGCGGCGGGCAGCCGGGTATGTAGAAATTCACCGGAAGGAGTTTTTCAACAGGTCCGATCACGGCATAGGAATCGTGCCACATGCCGCCCCCGCATGCGCAGGAGCCGATGGCAAAGACGAGTTTGGGCGCCGGCATTGCCTCGTATGCCTTTTTGAGCGCTTTTGCCGTGGAGCGCATGGCCGGCCCCTGACAAAGCATCACATCGGCGTGGCGCGGAGAACCGACAAGTTTGATGCCGAAGCGCTCCGCATCGTAATAGGGCGTGAGCACATTCAGCACTTCGATGTCGCACCCGTTGCACCCCCCGCTGTTCGCGTGGTAGACCCACAACGAACGGCCGAACATTTTTTTACAAAGGTCTTTGAGCATGGCGTTTGAGTCCTCGAATCCATGAATCACGGGTCCGGCATAAACATGCCGGGCACACCGATAAACAGCGACGCCTGAATGAAACCGTGTTCAACCGTGGGTACAACCTTGTTCAGTCAAATTCAATCTTCACATCATCCACCGCCGGTTCGTCCCCGAGATAGCTCCTCGACTTGAAGATCCAACGGTCGTTCTTAAGATCGTCGAACCGGTAGCCCTTCAGCTTCAGCTGCTCCAGGGGCGACGGCTCCTTGAAGCACCGGCCGCAGCGCTGGCACGTGCTCATGAAAAGGTCGAGTTTCTGTTCAATGTCGTTGATCGTATTCGTTGCGTTCTCGAACTCCTTGCTCATCGTGATCGCCTTCTCCGGGCATACATCCGCGCACCTGCCGCAGTAGGCGCAGCGGCGGCCGAGGTACTTCAGCACGCGGATTTCCTGGCAGATGTCGATCACGAGTATCTCCCGTGAGGGGCAGTTGTTCGCGCACCCTGCGCACCCGATGCACTTGGACGCGTCAAAGATCGGCCGGCCCCTGAATTTCTCCGGCACGGGCTTGGGCTCCGCAGGATAGGACAGCGTCACCCTGCCTGCTTTGAGGCAGATGATGCTTTCTTTCAGTTTACTCAGTACCGACATGGCATTACCTCGAAATCCCGACCGATCCTTTGGGACGCGGATGAGCGCAGATTGAATCTGACGACTTTGAAACCAGTTTCAATACGGAAGAGTTTCTCTTATCCGCGCTCATCAGACGTTATCCGCGTCCCCTCCTTTTAAAAGCCCAGACTCGCCAGCACCAGCGCGCCGAAGGCTGCAGCCAGGAGCGAAGCAAAATATCTGATCGCCTGGTCGATGCGATAGCGCGCATGCGTCGCGGCCACAATCGTCACCAGGAGCACGAGCACGAACACTTTGGCCCAGAACAGGATCCACGCAAAGACGAACGGCAGCCCGGCGCCCCACGACGCAAATATATCGATAAAGAGGGCGCTGTAGATGACCAGTTTCACCATGGATGCGTACTTCAGGAGCGCCAGCTTGGGGCCGGAGTATTCCACGAGCGGTCCTTCCATGATTTCGGTTTCCGCCTCGGAGACGTCGAACGGCATTCGATCGACGAATGCCTGGAAAGCAAGCAGCGTTACACCGAGCATGATCATGCCCGACCAGGGGAATGCTTCATTCGCATACACCGAACCGTTCAGGACCGTATCGAGGCTGAAGGATTGCGTATGCAGCGCGCCGATAATGATCGTAATGGCGAAGATGGGTTCGAGCGCGATCATGGTCATCATCTGGCGGCTGATGCCCACGAGGGAATATGTCGAGCCCGCTGCAAGGCCTGCGAGGAGCGTACTGATACCGGAGAGCGTCAGCAGATAGATCAGCAGCAGCGCGTCGCCTCCCCTGTTCAGGGGCGCAGAGAAACCCAGCGGGATAAGGCACGCCGTTGTCAGAACCGTCGCCAGGGAGAGATACGCGGCAAACCGCTGCATCACCGGCGAATCGCCTGATTCGATATCCTCCTTGCCCAGAAGCTTCAGCAGGTCATAATACGGCTGCAGGAGCGGTGGTCCCTGGCGCGACTGGACGATGGCCGTGACCTTGCGCAGCACGCCCTGGCAGAGCGGCGCGACAAGCAGAACGAGCAGAACGTTCAACAGACTGCCGAGAATGGTTGTCAGCGGGTTATTCATCGCACGCACCTGCCGCCCGGAACTTCACTTCGCTGCGTTTCGCCCGAAATGACGGCTTGAGCATCATTGCCCTCGCCTTGCCGTGAGTGACGCGGTCACCCCTGGCTATCGCGTCTTCTTTACCAGTGCCTCTAATTCCTTCTGCGACCATATCCGCTTGGCATTGGTCTTAAGATCGATTGTTTCCATCCGATCGGTGCAGGAGAAACAGGGATCAATGCTTCCCAGTGATATTGTCATGTCGGCGATCTGCTGGTCCTTGATCATCATCGGGACGGCCTGGAGGTTCTGATAGGTGGGCGCGCGCACACGCCACCGCCGCGGCCGGTTGTTCTCACCGGTAATCACGAAGTGATGGCTCTCCCCGCGCGGGGCCTCGACCGACGACAGCCCGATGCGCCCCACGGGAAGTTCGTCTGTTATGACTGTTTGAAGAGGCCCCTCTTCCATCTTGTCGAGGCACTGCCTGATGATCCTGATGGATTCGAAAACTTCCTTTGCCCGTACGAGCAGCCGCGACCATACGTCAGCCCCGCGTTCCACGATCACCTCGAACTCCACGCGGTCATATGCTGCATAGGGATGGTCCCGGCGGCAGTCGATGTCAACGCCCGCCGCACGCGCCACCGGGCCGATGAGGCCGCGCTCCTTCACGAGATTTCGATCGGCAACACCGACGCCGCGCGTCCGTTTCTGGATGTTCTTGTCGCCCGCAACGGCCGCGACGACGGGCCGCCACTCGGCTTCGAGCCTGTCAAGGACGCTCTTGAGTTCCGCTTTGAGATCGTGGGTAATGTCCCATCGCACGCCGCCGATGACGCAGAGCGCGTACGTCTTGCGGTTTCCCGTGATCTTCTCCGCAATCCACATGATCGGCTCGCGGATGCGGAAGCTCTGCATGAAAAGCGTGTCGAACCCCACGATATGGCATGCGAGCCCCACCCAGAGCAGGTGGCTGTGGAGCCGTTCGATTTCGAGCATGATCGTGCGCATGTATTCGGCGCGCGGCGGGAGCTTGACCGCGGCCGCCGCTTCCACCGCCTGCGAGTACGCCACGCTGTGCACGCACCCGCAGATCCCGCAAATACGTTCCGCGAGCATGTTGATATCGTTGTAGGACATGACCGATTCGGCGAGTTTCTCGATGCCCCGGTGCACCATGAATCCGCGGTACTCGCATCCGCGCACCATTTCGCCTTCCACGTAAAGCCGGAAATGCGACGGTTCGTCGAGCGTGGGATGAAACGGGCCGAACGGCACGACCGTGCATCCCGGAGGCGGATCGTCGAACTGGAACTCGCGGTCTTCATCGAACTCCTTCGGCACATGGTCCCACGACATGTCCTTGCGCAGGGGGTGCAGCCCCTCGGGCCATCCGTCGGGCAGCACCAGCCGCTTCGGATAGCGGTGTCCCACGGGCTCGATGCCGACCATGTCGCGCATCTCGCGCTCGGCCCAGCTTGCAGCGGGCACGGCGTCCGTAATGCTGTCGATCTTCGGATTGTCGGCAGGCAGGTGCACCATGACCGCGCAAAGGATCTTGTCCCAGTCGAAGGCGAAGTCATGCGAGACGATGAAATCGCCAGAAAACGGCCGGTCGTCGATGCCGATCGAGATAACATACCGGGCGTTCAGATCGCGGAAGATATAGGAGCACAGCTCCTTGACCGCCGAAGGCTGCACGGTGATGAAGAGCCGGTGCTCGCTGGGGATATCCGCACGCACGATCGCAGATCCGAACCGCGCCTTGAGTAGATCCAGTTTTTCACGGGCAATCATAACGCGGCCTCCCGCCGCAAAGAACGTCGGATTTCTTTGACCACGGATGAACGCGGATTGATATGGATAAAACAAACTCTGGAATTAAACGCCATCTGTGGCCATCCGTAGCTGAATCTGTCTTGCCTAAATCTCACTATCGTGTCCTACCTGAAGATAACTCCAGCCGCATATCCCCGGCCTTTCTCTGCGCCTCTGAGTGAGAAAGTCGCTCTCTTCTCTCCGTAGGCTATCAGTGATTACTACCCTGTCAGCTCTCCTTGATCTCTCCCTGTTTCATCGGCTGGGGACGCTTTGTCCCGCCGATCCAGGAAAAGTACCGCTTGATTTCGCCGTAAAAGCTGTGTGCTGTGTAGCGGTGGCAATCCGCTTCGCGTGCGTAGCCGCAGAGCCAGGGCGCTGCTGCCCTGCGCCTGGAACCGCCTTGTTTGGACAGGAATCGCACAAACAGAAAGATCGTGAAAAGCAGAAATGCAAGGCCAAGGGGTGCGAAGAGCGCTCCCTGGACCGCCTCAACGCCGGAAATCATGCCGCCGCTCGCCGGCGCCCCGGCCGCCAGTACGATGCCGAAGCCCTGCCGGCTCGAACGAAGCGCATTCCCCAGGAGCCCGAACCCGAGCGAGGGAACAACGCCCAGAATGATGCACAGGACAGCGAGCAGTGACTGAGGCAGCCGCATCATCGGGGGAACTTCGAGCTTTCCGCCGGCTGCCTGCGATAGAACGAGTGAACTCGGCCGGGAAAGAAAGCTGACGCCAAAAAACTTCATGAACGACGCGAGCGTGAGCGCGCTCGTAAGGATAGCCACGGCAGCACACACGGGCAGATACGCTCCCGCCCCGCCGCCCTGGATCGCGGCAGCATAGATGGTCCATTTGCTCACAAATCCGTTAAAAAGCGGCACGCCGGAGATCGAGAACGAGGCGATCAGCGCGGTGACCGCTGTCAGGGGCATGTATTTCATGAGGCCGCCGAGTTTGTTCAGGTCCTGCGTCCCCGTCGCATATAGTAGGGACCCGGCGTTCAGGAACAGGAGCCCCTTGAATACGCCGTGATTTATCACATGATACAGCGACCCGAACAGGGCCAGCGCTGCCAGGACAACGGAGGAGGGCGTTCTGCCCGCGAGCAAGGCCATGCTTGCACCCATGCCGAAAAGAATGTAGCCGATCTGGCCGATGCTGTGGAACGCAAGAAGACGTTTCGACTGCTCCTGCTTGAGTGCCTGCATGGTGCCGGTAAAGAGCGTGATTGTTCCGAGGATTGCGATCAGCATTCCCCACTCGCCGAGCGGGTACTGGAGCCATCCATCGGGCGGCACGAGCCAGAGGAAATAGCGCATAAGACCGTACACGCCTGTTTTGATCATGACGCCCGAAAGCATGGCGCTCACGGGAGAAGGTGCGGCAGGATGGGCGTCCGGCAGCCAGACCTGTCCGAAGGGCCACATGCCCATTTTGATCCCGAAGCCGACAAGGAAAAGGCCGAAGGCGGTTGCAACCGTCCCCTTGTGTATGGACAGCAAGAGGGGGAGGTTGGCGCTCACCGTGTCGAAATCATACTTGAGCGCCGTGCCGCTGATCTGTGCGCCGGACAGGGCGAGCATTTCCGCACCGATCATCGTGGCCCCGCACGCGACCTCCATCATAAGGAGATACTTGTTCGCTGCATGGATGTTCTCCGGTTTCCTGTTCTCAAACCGGATCATGGCGTAGCCGGGAAGGGTCATGAGCTGCCAGAAGATGAAAAAGAACCACATCATATCAGTCGTGCTCAACAAGCCGTACATCGCGGCGAGAAACAGCAGGAAGTTCGGATAGTACCGTGCAACACCGTACTCCCGGTAGATCCGCATGTAGCGGATGGAATAGAACGATGCGGGAATGGCGACGCAGGCTGCCAGGATCAGGAAGAGGGACGATAAACCGTCTACGTAAATCCGCAATGCAAAACCGTACATCGGCAGCGTCCAGAACGTCGCAGGACGCGCGGAAGGGCCGTGGGAGAGCACGGTCCCGGCAGCGAAGAATATTATGACCCCGGTCAGAAGGGTGACGATGAATGCAAGCCATCCGGAAAGCATCCTGCTTTGCGAGGTAGCAAGCGTCAGGACCGCGCCTGCCATGCAGGTAAGGATCGCAATCAGGATTAAAAGTTCGGGTGACATCTTCCTTTTCACCTCATCAGAAAAACGGATTCGACGGAGTAACGGGATAGCAGCCCGTTATCCCGTCAAGCCGCCTCTATCTTCACCGCTTCGACTGCAGTGCCGATCAACCCGATAAGCATATCCGCCGTTTTTCTTACTTCCTCTGACAGCCCGGCTCCGTGGCGGATCGACCGCGGCTGTATCCCGAGCAGCCGGACTACCATGCCTCTGTCTTCTGCCAGCTTCGCGAGCAGTCCCACAGAAATCTTGTGCGTCGATATCTGCGGGAATCGCGCGATGATTTCGGACGCATCCAGAAGAACGGCCGCAGCCGGTTCTATGCCGGATTCAACCGCGTCGATAAAAAGCAGCCGATCATACCCTCCCTCGATCACGCTGCCGATAAAACGCTCCGGCGTGCTTCCGGCGTTGATCACGTCGATCCCCATCGGACGCACGGAGAGCGCATCGGCCAGATACGACCCCACCGCGTCATCTCCGTACCCGGCATTCCCCATGCCCATGACGCAGACGCGTCCTCGCAACATTTCTCTGAGCATTTCCCGCAGATCGGGCATCAGATGTCCTCTCCCAGTTTTTTGATCTGTTCGTACGTGAACACCGGACCGTCGGTACACACGTAGGCAACGCCGATGCAGCAGTGGCCGCACTTCCCCACTCCGCACTTCATGTACCGTTCCAGGGTCGAAACGATATCGCGCCCGTGGAAACCGAGGTCGAGCAGATCCTTGATGACGAACCGGAACATGAC
>DATHDE010000043.1:0-4694 GCA_035490495.1 Nitrospirota bacterium | reverse complement strand
AGCCGATCCCGCGAAGCTCGAGGAGCTGGAATCGTTCTGCAGGGAAAAGGGATACCGCTTCTTCCCCATATCCGCTGTTTCCGGCGCTGGCCTGGACGAACTGCTCGATTTCCTCGGCAAGAAGGTCGAGGAGGACCGTCTGGCGAAAATCAATTCAGAAGCAGCAGTCGTGAAGGAAACGTAGCAACAATCTTTGACACTGATAACATCCGACAGGGGCTATGATAAAAATGAGGCAATCATAGCGATTGTCATGTCTATTCAGGGACAAATGATTTTTATTGAAATATGAAAAATCAATTCGACAGAAAACCGCTGTTCTCCAAAACCCGCCGCGTGGTGATCAAGATCGGGAGCGCGGTGCTGACGGACGCGGACCAGGGGCTGGACGCGAGGCGCATCGAGCGGCTCGTTGCGGACATCTCCTCGATCATGGGGCAGGGGCGGCAGGTCGTGCTCGTTTCCTCGGGCGCCATCGCTGCCGGGCTCGCGAAGCTCGGGCTCAAAAAGACGAAAGGCATGGCGCTTTCGCTCAAGCAGGCGGCTGCCGCGGCGGGCCAGTCGGGCCTCATGTGGATGTATGAAAAGACGTTTGCGGCCCACAACCGGAAGGTCGCTCAGGTGCTGCTCACGCGCGAGGACATGTCGAACAGGACGCGGTTTCTGAACGCCAGGAACACGCTCCTGACCCTGCTTGACTATGCCGTCATACCGGTGATCAATGAGAACGATACGGTTTCCGTGGACGAGATCAAGTTCGGGGACAACGACAGCCTCTCGAGCATGGTAGCCCACCTCGTTGACGCGGACCTGCTCGTGATCCTGTCGGACATCGACGGCCTGTTCACGGCGGATCCCCGGTCCGATCCCTCCGCAACGCTCATCCCCCTTGTCGAGAGAATCACGGGGGAGATGGAGCGCGGAGCAGGCGACACGCAGACCATGGTGGGAACGGGAGGCATGCGGTCGAAGATCATGGCCGCCAGGAAGGTCGGCAGCCTGGGAGTGCCCCTCGCGATCGTGAACGGCAGGAAAAACGGCATGCTGCCCGCGCTGTTCGAAGGCAGGGACGTGGGCACGCTGTTTCTGCCCAGGACAAAGACGCTCGAAAGCAGAAAGCACTGGATCGCCTATACAGTCAAGTGCGCGGGCAGGATAACGGTGGACGACGGGGCAGTCGACGCCCTCATGAACAAGGGCAAAAGCCTGCTCCCGGGCGGCATCGTTGCCGTGGAAGGTATGTTCAAGGTGGGGGACTGCGTTTCCTGCCTTGACAAGAAGGGAAACAGCTTTGCGCGGGGGCTCGTGAAGTACTCCGCTGACGACCTCATCCGCATCAAGGGACTCAAGACCTCGCAGATTGCATCCGTGCTCGGGCACAAGGATTATGACGAGGTGATCCACCGGGACGACATGGTGATATTCTGATGAAAAACACTGCTCGCATACTTGGTGTTTGCCTGGCGCTGCTGCTCGCGGCACAGCCGGCATTCGCCGCGCTCAAACGAGGGGACGCGGCCCCCGACGTCGTGCTGCAGGACCGGACAGGGAAAAAGTACACCCTGAGCGACATCCTTCCTTCCGGCAGCAGGGGGATTGTCCTGAGCTTTTTCGCGTCGTGGTGCGCGCCGTGCAGGCTTGAACTGCCGCTCATGAACGGGCTGCAGGATGAACTGAAGCAAAAGGGGATCCGCCTCGTACTGGTGAACGTGAAAGAGGACTTCGGCGCCATCGACAGCATGATAAGGGAATTGAAGCTGGACAGCAGGCTTGTATTGAGCGACCGGTACGGAAAAACAGCGGAAGCCTACCAGGTGCGGTTTCTCCCCACGACGTTCTTCATCGGCGAGGGGGGCGCGATCAACGACATCATTTTCGGCGAGGTCCGGGACAAAGACACGTTTATGAAAAGCCTGAATAAGATCAAGCGATAATGCTTCAGGAGGAAGTATGGATATCAAGCAATTCGTTTCTGAAAAGGCGGAAAAAGCCAAGGCCGCATCGAGAAAACTGGCGACCCTGTCCTCGGAGATAAAAAACAGCGCGCTCCTTCGGATGGCGGCGGACCTCGAGCGGAACGCGGCACACCTCATTTCCGAGAACCGGAAAGACCTGATGGACGCGGAAAAGAAGGGTTTGTCCAAGGCGATGATCGACCGGCTGACCCTGAACCCCGACCGCATCAAGGCTATGTCCGACGGCCTGCGCGAGGTTGCAGCCCTTCCCGATCCCGTGGGCGAGGTGCTCAGGATGTGGCGCAGGCCGAACGGGATGGATGTGGGCCGCATGCGCGTGCCCATCGGGCTCATCGGCATCATCTATGAATCGCGGCCCAACGTGACCGCGGACTCGGCAGCCCTCTGTCTCAAGTCCGGCAACGCCGTTCTGCTGCGCGGCGGGTCCGAGGCCGTGCATTCGAACACCGCCATCGTGGAAATTCTCGCAAAGGCGGGCACGGAGGCGGGAATTCCCGACAGCGCCGTGTCGTTCATAGAGAATCCGGACCGCGCCTGCGTCATGGAGATGCTGAAGCTGAACCGGTTCATCGATCTCGTCATCCCGCGGGGCGGAGAGGGGCTCATCCGCATGGTGTCGGAGAACTCCACCATCCCCGTGATCAAGCATGATAAGGGCATCTGCCACGTGTACGTGGACGCGAAGGCTGATCTGGCCATGGCAGGGGACATCTGCTTCAACGCGAAGGTCCAGCGGCCCGGCACGTGCAATGCCATGGAAACCATGCTCGTGCACCGTGATGCGGCGGGTGCATTCCTCCCGTCCATGATCAGCAGGCTCAGGAAGGCCAATGTCGAGATCCGGGGCTGCCGCGATACGAAGGACCTCGTTCCCGACATCAAGGCCGCAACGGACAAGGACTGGGACACGGAGTACAATGACCTGATCCTGAACGTGAAAATCGTCGGCTCCCTGGAGGACGCGATGGAGCACATCGCGGCGCACGGGTCGCAGCATTCCGAGGCCATCGTGACCGCGGATTACGCGAATGCGATGCGGTTCCAGCGCGAAGTGGACGCGTCGGCCGTATTTGTGAACGCGTCCACGCGGCTGAACGACGGCTTCGAATTCGGCCTGGGGGCCGAGATCGGCATCTCCACGACGCGCATCCATGCCCGCGGCCCCATGGGCCTCGAAGAGCTGACGTCCACGAAGTTCATCGTGTTCGGAAGCGGGCAGCTGCGAAAATAGTTTATGGAAGCTCACAAGATCGGCATCCTCGGCGGCACCTTCAACCCCGTCCACTTCGGCCATCTCGCCGCTGCCGAAGAGGTAAAAAACAGGCTCGGACTGGACAAGGTGCTGTTCATCCCGTCGTTCCTTCCGCCGCACAAGCAGGATGAAGAACTGCCGGGAGCGGAGCACCGCCTCGAAATGGTCCGCCTTGCCGTGCGGGACAATCCCGCGTTCGAACCCTGCGACATCGAGATCCGGCGGGGCGGACGCTCGTACACGATCGACACGATCGAGGAGCTGCAGCGGCTGCATCCCCGCGCGGAGTTCTACTTCGTGACGGGCATCGACACGTTTCTCGAAATCCAGACATGGCAACGCTGGGCGCAACTGCTGGCCCGGTGCAGGTTCGTCGTTCTGTCGCGTCCGGGCTACCGGTTCTCCTGCCTTGCAAACATTGATTTTATGAAAGGCGCAGGAAGCGATCTCGCCGACCTCGACAGCGGCGCCCGCACGCGGGCCGTCGTGCGGAGCGGTGCGTACACGGTGTACCTGGAAATGATCCCGCTCTACGACATCTCGTCCACGGACATCCGCGCACGGGTGAGAAACGGCACGGGCGTCAAATACCTCTTGCCTGATGCTGTTGAAACCTATATAATTAAAAATAAATTCTATGCCTAATTCCCTTGAACTCGCACAGCTCTGCGCCGAAGCTGCCGACAGTAAGAAAGCCCACAACATCCGGATTCTCGATCTTCGCGGACTCACGTACATTACCGATTATTTCGTCATCTGCTCCGCGGGCAATATCACGCAGATTTCCGCTATTGCCGATGCCATCGGCCATTTGCTTGCATCGGAAGGCGTACGGCCGTCGCACATCGAGGGCGGCGCTGAGTCTACCTGGGTGCTCATGGATTACGACGACGTGGTCGTTCATATATTCGACGAACAGACGAGGATCTACTACGGCATCGAGAAGCTCTGGGGCGACGCCCCCCGCGTTCCCCTGGCCTTCGGGAACAGGGAGTTGCTGGGCTCGCCTTCATGAAGCTGACCCTCCTGTGCATCGGCAGGACGCGGGAGCGGTTCGTGCAGGAGGGGATCGCCAAGTATCTCAGGTACCTGCACCCGTACGCCGATGTGGGGATCAGGGACCTCCGGGAAGAGAAGGTCGCGGACCTGCGGGATGCGCCGCTCGTCAGAAAGCGCGAGGCGGAAAAAATCCTGAAGGCAGTCCCGCCGGCAGCCTGGTCCGTGGCGCTGGACGAACGCGGCAGGGAATTCACGTCGCACGAATTCGCGCAGTTCCTGAACGAGCGGCTGGAATCAGGAGTGCGCGACATGGTGTTCATCGTAGGCGGGGCCATGGGCCTGGATGAGAGCGTCGTACGGAAAGCTTCGGCCGCCGTGGCGATGTCCCGCTGGACGTTCACGCATGAAATGGCGCGGCTTGTGCTGCTGGAGCAGCTGTACCGGGCGTTTACCATCATCAAAGGCAA
>DATHDE010000042.1:0-12464 GCA_035490495.1 Nitrospirota bacterium | reverse complement strand
ATGGGTTATTAGTGTAAATTTCAAAAATTGGAACGGACCGATCAGCATCTTTGAATCTTATAGTGAACTCGTCGCCCAAAAAAAACTACAATACTGGGCAAAGAGATTCGGAACAAAGCCTATCGATTTGACGAGCATCGCAGGCGAAAAAAATGATTCCAATAAACCAAAACCCATTATTCAAGAATCTCGACCAACAGCAACAGCTGCTGTAGCAATTCCACCCGGCATCGAAGTAAGTTATTCAGCAGGCGTTACCGCTATCACGCTGCCCCGCAGAAAGGCAAATTTTGGACCCGTTCTGGAGTTAGTCTTTACTGCCGGATTTTGTTCCGGTTTTGCCTATATCAGTTTTATGTTTATCTTTTCCGATCCGTCTCACCGCTCTAAATCAACGCCAGAATGGATGTTTAATTTTATTGGTATTCTTTTTTTTGCCGTTGCTGTTTATGCTTTTTTCGCCATAATGAAAAAGACGTGGAGCCGCGAAGTTATAACATTAGATTCGACGGGGGTGGTACGTGGTACAAAAATTTTTGGACGGGTATGGAATGAAGTTCGAGTGCATCGACAAGAGATCAAAGACATATCGAGAAGAAAATACAGCGGGGCGACCAGAGATATAGAAATGGTGACAATTACGGGAGAACGAAACTTGATTCGTGCAGGACAGACATTACAGCCGGATCAACTGGAATGGCTTTGTAAAGAACTTTGTGATAAATTCAAAGTTAAATCAAAACCGTAAAAAGAGCGCAGTTCATTTTCATAAAATAATGAAGACACCTAACAAAAGTATCGAGAGGGACGCGGCATAAAACTGCCGCGCGTCTCATGCTTGTCGTTATACTTTAGCATCATTCCGGCAAAATATCCGTCTTGCTATTCCCTGATGATCGCGCTATTCTCGTAACTATACCCGCCTTAAACAACCAAACAAAATTCTAATGACCTAGAGTTTCCTGCAAGGATTTACAGTTATCGCAGCATCAAAAAGGAGATCGCCATGCAAGACGATAAGGACGCCGATACCCAGGACCAGGATAAACAGGCTGCGGAGGCCTCCAGCGGTTTGACTCGTCGCGGGTTCCTCACGAGCATGGGCGCGGGTGCGGTCACCCTTGCCCTGGCCGAGAAGCTGAATGCAACGCCTGCTGCTGAAGCGGAAATGATCGAACGCGGCGAGATGGCGAAGATCGAGCTTCTGATCAATAACCGCAAATACCGGCTTCTTGTCGAGCCGCGATGGTCGCTCCTGTACGTGCTCCGGGAAGGGCTGGGACTGACAGGCGCCAAGACAGGGTGCGAAAGGGGCGAGTGCGGGGCCTGCACGGTGCTGATCGACGATGTGCCGCGGTACGCGTGCATGACTCTTGCCGTGGAAGCGCAAGGCACGAAGATCACGACACTTGAAGGACTGATGCAGGGAGAAGAACTCGGGCCGGTGCAGCAGGCTTTCGCAGAACACGATGCGTTCCAGTGCGGCTACTGCACGCCGGGCCAGATCATGGCCGTGGAAGGACTCCTGCGGAAGTCGCACAAACCCTCGACAGAAGAGATCAGAAAAGGAATGAGCGGCAACCTCTGCCGTTGTGGGACGTACAAACATATCGTAAATGCAGCTCACCGGGCAGCGGAACTAAAAAAGACGTAAGAGAAGCAGCATCTGGTTCTACCAAAACCCGCGCGTCCCTGGAGCGTCCCTATGAAATTTCCGGGGACCCGTCTTGGCCTAAGGAAGCGCCCCAAAGGGCGCACGCGCATGTCTGAGGCCGAAGGCTGAGTTTGCGCGGGCGAGCGGACGTGGCCTAAGACGGGCGGAATTTCATTAAGGACGCGAAAGGGATGTGCAAAAAAAAACACTGCACAAACGCAATCGGGAAGACAGCAAATTGCCGGATTGCCGCATCAGTATGAGCAAGAAATGTGTCCACGAGGTGCACCATGAAAAAAGAAGACCGTGAAATCTATTTCGCGCAGAACATTCCCTTGCCGGAAACGCCTGATCCTCCGGGAAGCGTGAAGCCCTGGCAAACGACCAAAGTGGTCGGCAAACCTCTTCCGCGCGTGGATGCATACGAGCGTGTGAGCGGGAAAGCGGTGTACCCATCGGACATCACATTTCCCGATATGCTCTACGCCGCAATTCTCCGGTGTCCGCATGCACATGCTCTTGTGAAGGACGTGGACGTGAAGGATGCCGGGAAAATGACGGGCGTCCGCGCCATTATCGCCGCTAAGACTCCGGATGCGGACATCCTGTGGCCGTATACGCCGGAAATGAAAATGAAGCTTTTTGATCCGCGCTGCAGGTACGAAGGCGAGACGATTGCCGCTGTGGCTGCTGAAACGCCCTACCAGGCATGGGATGCGGTGAGGGCGATCCGGGTGACGTATGATGTTTTGCCGGCAGTGTCCGATGAGCGCAAGTCGCTCAAAGCGGGAGCGCCGCAGGTGCACGCAGCAGGGAATACAGTCAAGACGGACAAGTACGAGCGCGGCGATGTGGCGAGGGGATTTGCTGAAGCGGACGTCGTGCTTGAGCAAAGCTACCGGACCGAGAGCGAGATCCATACGCCCCTCGAGCCTCACGGGTGCGTGGCAAAGTGGGACGGGGACGCGCTCACGATATGGGAATCTACGCAGGGCGTGTTCGCGGTCCAGGCGCGGGTCGCCGATGTGCTGCGCCTGCCGCTTTCGAAAGTGCGCGTGATCGGGCATTACATGGGCGGCGGTTTCGGAAGCAAGCTGCAGGCGGACAAGTCCACGATCTTTGCGGCCCTGCTCGCAAGGAAAACAGCACGGCCTGTCAAGATGTTCCTCTCGCGGGAAGAAACGTTTCTTAGCGTGGGGAACCGGCCGCCGGGCGTCATGAAACTGAAGGCCGGGGTGAAAAAGGACGGCACGCTCACTGCCCTTGAATTCAGCGGCCTGGGGAGCGGCGGCGCCTATCCTGCGGGCGGGACATCGCTGCTCGACTGGTTGGTGCGCGATCTCTACCTCTGCCCCAACGTGCGCACCGACACCACGGATGTGTACATCAATGCAGGCCCCAGCAGGCCGTTCCGGGCGCCGGGCCATCCTCAGGCTGCCTGGGCGCTCGAGCAGATGCTCGACAGCCTTGCGGAAGCGATCAATGTGGATCCCGTGGATTTGCGGCTCAAAAATGTTCCTGTCTTCAGCCAGGCGCGCCAGAACAATCCACCCTATACGACGACAGGTCTCCAGGAGTGCATTGAAAAAGGCGCTCAGGCGTTCGGGTGGAAGGAGGCGCGAAAAACGATCGCCGGGCAGCGGGCATCCGGACACATCAGAAGAGGCGTGGGCATGACGAGCGGCCTCTGGTTCGTGGGCGGCGGCAATCCGCCGTCAACAGTGATCGTGAAGCTCTTCTCCGACGGCAGCGCGAACCTCAACATGGGCGCGAGCGATATCGGCACAGGCACCAAGACCATCATGGCCATGGTTGTTGCCGAGGAACTGGGAGTGCGGCCCGGGGTGCTCCAGATCGAGCATGCGGACACGGGCACAACCCAGTACGCGACGCCGAGCGGCGGGAGCAAGACTGTGCCAACGGAATCTCCTGCTGTGCGCTCGGCAGCCCTGAGCGTCAAGCAGCAGCTTCTGGAAATGGCTGCCGAGGATATGCATTCGGCAGCAGCGGACCTTATGCTGAACGGAGACGAAATCCAGTCACGCTCCGATCCATCGAAAAAGATCAAGATCACCGCAGTCACGGGGCTCAAAAAGCGCGGGGTCATTGTGGGCGTCGGATACCGGGGCCCGAACCCGGAGGGCAAGGTCGTGAATCCCTTTGCTGCCCAGTTCTGCGAAGTCGAAGTGAACATGAAGACAGGCGAGGTCAGGATCATCCGCTTCCTGGCTGCGCAGGACAGCGGCAGGGTGATGGACCGCCTGACATTCGACAATCAGACCTACGGCGGGGTCGTCATGGGAATCGGCTTTGGCATGACCGAAGGCCGGATCCTTGATCAGGATCAGACCGGCAAGATGGTGAACAGGAACTGGCACGATTACAAACTGCCGACCATGCTCGACATCCCGCTGGACATGATTTCGAATCCGATCGACCGGCCCGATCCGGAAGCGAATCTTACGGGCGCAAAGGGACTGGGCGAGCCTGCAACCATCCCCACGGCTGCGGCTGTTGCAAATGCCGTGTACAATGCAACAGGTGTCAGGGTTTCTGAAACGCCGATGAGCCCGCTGCGGCTTGTGCAGCTGTTCAGCCAGGCAAAGAAATAGAATACATACGGAGGCAACGCATGCTTACCAATTTTTCCTATACACGTCCTGCATCCCTGAAGGATGCGGTCAAACAGCTCTCCTCTCCGGACTCCGGCCTGCATGCAGGAGGGACGGACCTCCTCGGGTGTCTTCGCGACCATGTATTCGAGGTAAAGAAGGTGGTCAGCATCAGCGGACTCAAGGAGCTGAGAGGGATCACGAGGATGCCTGACAAGGGGCTCCGCATCGGCGCGCTCACGACGATCACCGAAGTGGCGGAGAACGCGGCAGTGAACGAGGACTATGCAGCGCTCGCGCAGGCAGCGCGCGAGGTCGGGAGCCCCCAGCTCCGCAACCAGGGCACGCTCGGCGGCAATCTCTGCCAGAAGCCGCGCTGCTGGTATTACCGCGGGGAGTTTCATTGCCTCCGGAAGGGCGGGGACCGGTGCTTCGCTGTTTCCGGCGAGAACCAGTATCATTGCATCCTGGGAGGCGGGCCGTGCTATATCGTGCATCCATCCGACACGGCAGCCGCGCTTGTCGCGTTCAACGCTTCGGTGCACATCGCGGGGCCGAAAGGTTCGCGGAGCGTTCCTGTTGAAAAATTCCACCTGCTGCCGCAGGAGGATGTCCGCCGGGAAACCGTGCTTAAGCCGGGCGAGATCGTCACGGAAATCGTTTTGCCTGCCGGCCGCGGGCTGCGGAGCTCGTACCGCAAGGTGCGGTCGCGTGCATCGTGGGATTTCGCCCTTGCCGGGATCGCCCTGGCGATCCGTTTCGATGCAGGGGGCGCGGTTGCGTCCGCGCGCGCGGTCCTGAGCGGGGCCGCGCCCATACCGTGGCGGTCCCGGGAGCTGGAGTCCGTCATCACAGGAAAGAAGCTCGATGCGGACATCATTGCGAAGGCTGCCGAGGCGGCACTGCGGAACGCGCAGCCGCTCAGGGAGAATGCCGCCAAGATCCCGCTTTTCCAAGGCATGATCGAGGAGGAGCTGGCGAAGATCGGGAAAGGATAGTCTGCAGAGCCGCATTAATCGTAAGCCGTAACCCGGCTGCGAGCAGCAGGGCATCCTGGAATCGGATGAAGCGAATAACGACGGCAAGGTGAAGGCCTTACCGGCTTGATGTGAAGGGTTCTTTTCAGCAGGAAAGGTACGGCCGTTTGTCCTTATGCTATTATTAAAATAAACGGATTCGAAAGAGGGGGCAGCATGCTGGACATGATTAAAACCCGGCGAAGCGTGAGGAAATTCAAACCCGATCCGATGAGTGACAAGGATATCCGGGACCTGCTCGAGGCGGCCATGAATGCGCCGTCCGCCATCAATGAACAAGCCTGGCAATTTGTCGTGATGTCGGGGAAGGTGCTTGACGAGTACCTGTCCATCAACAGGAACACACCAAAGAGCGCGCCGGTCGCCATTCTCGTGTGCCAGGACCTGTCCGCGGAGAAGGCAAAGGGATACTCGGTGCAGGACTGCGCTGCCGCAACGCAAAATATCCTGCTTGCCGCTCACGCAAAAAGTCTGGGCGCGGTCTGGACTACGGTATTTCCCAACAATGTCGCTGCCACGAGGGCCTTGCTGAAAATACCGGATACTGTTCTCCCGTTTTCCTGCGTCCCCGTCGGAGTTCCTGCTGAAGGAACCAGGGATACTGCCAGCAGGTTCGATGAGAAGAAGGTGCACCGTCAGACCTGGTAAGCCTGCTGCGGCCGGTCAGACGCCCAGGTGAACGAGCGGAGAACCGCAAGGAGGGCCGATGTTTTTTTGTGCAAAATGCATCTGTTTTGCCGCCGCAGCTTTTCTCCTGGTTGGCGGTCCTTCCCCCTGCCGCGCAGCGGACTATTACAAGTGGATGGATGAGCACGGCAACCTGCATTTTTCCGATTCCCTCCAAAACATTCCTGAGAAGTATAGAAAACAGATCGAAAAAAAGGAGTTCCTGGACGATGCATCGCCGGACTCCGAATCGGTTCCAGCCCCCAAGGTAATAAGCGCTTCCGATGCCGGAAAACAACAAAATAAACCGCTCAAGAGATTCGAAGTGCCGTACAAACCATCCGAAGGCAGTGCAAAACGGGTTATCGTCGACGTTGTACTCAACAACTCCGTACGTGCAGCCATGGCGATTGATACGGGTGCGCCGGAGACCGTGATCTCGGCCAGACTCGCAGAGAAGATCGGATTGTTCAACGAGGATCAGGAACGACTGGTTATACGAACAGGCGGCATCGGCGGTTCGGCTCCTGCAATCCGGTCGATCGTCAACACCATTCAAGTCGGAGAAGGGAAAAGCGAATTCGTCCCGATTATCGTGATAAGCGCTCTGTCCAAAGCGTTTGAAGGGCTTCTCGGCCTGGATTTTGTTTCGAATTTCTCGATGACGATCGATGCAAAGCGGGAAATCCTTATCTTCGAGGAAATTCCCCTCACTCCGGATAAACCCGGCGGTCATGACAGGGAATGGTGGACGAGTCACTTTGCCGAATTTGCCGAGTCGCGCGCCAGGTGGAAGGCATACAGCGAATCCCTCGGACAGAGCATTCACGACTCGATGCAGTCCACGGCTAACGAGGACGTGAAAAGAAAAGCCTTCGCAGACGTGCAGTTGCAAGAAGCGGAAAAAATGCTCGATAAGCTCAACAGATATGCAAGCCGGCATTCGGTGCCAATCGAGTGGCGACAGTATTGACGGCAGCATTCTGCACAGCAAGCTGCCGAATCCCGCGACTTGCAATCCCCCGGCAACTGCCGGGGGTTCGCGCCGTAGGCCGCGGGACCGGAGGGGGCTCCACTGATTTTTCCTGCCTTTCCCTGCTGTTTATCAACATGACAAGAGCAAAGTTCGTGGGGTTCGAATCCGGCGAGGTGAACGACGGTCAGAAAGCCCTGACGCACTTGTTACACATCCTGCTTCCTCCGCAAAGACGATCCGTGGTACAATACCCTGCAATGAGCATCGAAGAAAAACTCGGAAACCTTCCGGACGAGCCGGGCGTGTACCTCATGAAGGACCCGTCCGGCCACATTATTTACGTGGGCAAGGCCGTGTCGCTCAAGAACCGTGTGCGCTCCTATTTCCAGAAGGGCGCAAAGGGCGAGAAGACCGAACTCATGGTGCGCCAGATTGCGGACCTCGAAACCATCGTGACGCACACGGAGCTCGAAGCACTCGCCCTGGAATCGAACCTGATCAAGAAGCACCGGCCGCGGTACAACATCATCCTGCGCGACGACAAGAACTATCCCTATATCCGCTTTGATATCAAATCCGACTATCCCCGGCTCGAAGTCGTGCGCAAGCTCAAGAAGGACGGAGCGCTCTACTTCGGCCCGTACGTCCCCGCAGGCGGCATGTGGGAGACGCTTGCCTTGATCCGCAGGACCTTTCCGATTGCGCCCTGCAGGACCGAGTTCCGTCCCGATCTTCCGGGCAGGCGGCCCTGCATCCAGTTCCAGATCGGCCGCTGCCTCGGCCCCTGCACCAATGAAGCGGACAAGCAGCAGTATCACGATGTCGTGTCCCAGGTCAGGCTGTTCCTCGAGGGCAAAGACCGGGACCTGCTCAAGATCCTGAAGACGCGCATGGAAGAGGCGTCGGAGAACATGGAATACGAGCGCGCTGCGGAGCTGCGCGACAGGATCGCGAAAATAGAGGGCGCATTTGAAAAGCAGAAGATCATTTCCCCGGGGTTCGAGAACCAGGACGTGATCGGCATGACCATCGAAGGGGGGCAGGCGGACATCCAGGCGCTCTTCATCAGGAACGGCATGCTGCTCGGGAGAAAGGACTTCTTTCTCGACGACGTGCGCGGCATGACGCAGGAAGACGTGCTCGGGGATTTTCTGCGCCAGTTCTATGCAAAGGAAATGATCCTGCCCGGGGAAGTGCTGCTCCCGGTTGAGATCGCGGACCGCGGGACGTTCGAGGCATGGCTTGCGGAAAAGCGCGGTTCCCGCGTGGAGGTGGCCGTGCCGCAGCGGGGAAGAAAGCGCGAACTCGTGCAGATGGCCTCGGACAATGCTGCCCAGTCGCTGCGGGAGCACCTGCTGTCGCGGAGGAGCAAGGACAAGATTCTGATGCAGCTTCAGCAGGAGCTGGGACTTGCCAGTCTGCCGCGCAGGATCGAGGCATTCGACGTCTCGACGATCCAGGGCACAGAATCAGTCGCGAGCATGGTGGCCTTTGAAAATAATCTTCCGGACAAGAGAAACTACAAGAAGTTCAAAATCAAGTCCGTGGAAGGCCAGGACGATTTCGCGAGCATGGCCGAAGTGATCCGGCGCAGGTACACGAAGGCGGTCGAGGAGGGGGTCCTGCCGGACCTGATCCTGATCGACGGCGGCAAGGGACAGCTGAACGCAGCGCTCGACGTGCTCACGGAATTGGGTGTGGAAAAGCCCGATGTGATCGGGCTTGCCAAAGCCCGGAGCGGGGACGAGGGGGCGGAGAGGGAGTTCGAGCGCGTGTTCCTGCCCGGCGTGGAAGAGCCCGTGATCCTCGATCCCACGAGCGCGACTACGCATCTGGTCGCCCGCGTGCGCGACGAAGCACACCGCTTCGCGATCACCTATCACCGGAAGCTTCGCGAAAAGCGCGCAATCCATTCCGAGCTCGACGACATCCCCGGCATCGGCGAAACCAGAAAGAAAGCGCTGCTCAGGCATTTCGGCAGCGTGGAGAAGATCCGGAACGCGACGCGCGAGGAGCTGGCAGACGTCACGGGCATGACGAAAAAAGCGGCGGAAGAAGTAGCCGGTTATTTTCAGGGGAGAAGAGACAGGGTGCGGGGGACAGGGTACAGGGATCAGGATTCAGGAGGGAAATCATAGGGAAGGAGCGGCGATGGAAAAGGGAATTACCGGGTATCGGGATTTGAAGGTATGGCAGCGTGCATATGAACTGACACTTACCCTTTATCGTATAACCAAGAAATTTCCTAAAGAGGAACTGTTTGGCTTGACGTCACAGATACGGAGAGCATCTGCTTCGGTCCCTGCAAATATAGCGGAAGGGTACGAACGAAAACACAGAAAAGAGTACCTTCAATTCCTCTTCGTCGCAAAGGGATCATTGGGCGAACTGGATACTTTTTTATTGCTTGCTCGTGATATCGGCTATCTGCATCTTCAGGAATTTGAACACGCCTATAACATAAAACAGGAAACAATGAAAATGCTACAAGGTCTTATAAAGTCTCTGTCATGAACGCTGCACGCTGTGCGCTGACCCCTGAACCCTGTACCCTGAACCCTATACCCTTTATTTATCACAGGAGTTCTCATGACCAACGAACAATGGCTGGAGCTGTTCAAGGATATCGGCAAGAAAATGCGCGAAGGGCTTTCCTCCGTCCTGGCGCGGGAGGGTGGCACAGTACCGCTCGGAAAGGGCGCCGGCGGAGACAAGACCTTCCCCGTGGACAAATGGGCGGAGGACATCGTGATCACGGCGCTCGAACGCGCGCAGAAAGCGGGCGAGGCGTTCACGCTCATCTCCGAGGAACTGGGCGTGCGCGAATTCGGACAGGGAGAAAAAATCGTTCTCGTGGACCCCATCGACGGCAGCAACAACGCAAAAAGCGGCATCCCGTTTTTCTCCACCTCGCTGGCGCTCCTGGACGGCAGGAAGCTCGGCACGCTCGCAGCCGCCTACATCATCAATCTGGCCGCAGGCGACGAGTTCTGGGCTGTGCGCGGAAAAGGGGCGTATAAGAACGGCAGCCTGATCACGACGTCCGCCTCGCCGGGCATCACGATTGTCGCCTTCGAAGCATCGTCGCCGTCGCACGATATCCCCCGGATCATGCCGCTTCTGGCCCTGGCGAAGCGGACCCGCTGCTTCGGGTCCACCGCCCTCGACCTTGCGTATCTCGCATCCGGAGCAATGAGTGCGTTCGCCACGGCAACGGCGTCGCGCGCCTTCGATTACGCTGCAGGCATGCTGATCCTCAAGGAAGCGGGCGGCGTCATCACCGATCTGTCGGGTGCGAACCTCGAAGGCATTGAAGCAGGACTGCAGCGCACGGTGCCGCTTCTCGCGAGCAAAAACGAGACCGCGCATGCAACGGCGGTCGGCATTCTTTCCTCCGTTAAAAAGGGCTGATCCCGACCAAGCAGTATTGACATCACCTTGTTTTTATGTAATTATGGGTCATGGCCCTTGTCAATCACACCACGCGAGAGATCAACGCGAAGATCGTGTACTACGGACCAGGCCTGTGCGGCAAGACGACCAACATCCACCTTATCTATCACCGGATTTCGCCGAACCAGCGCGGCAAACTTATCTCGCTTGCCACGGAAACCGATCGCACGCTGTTCTTCGACTTTCTCCCTGTTGAACTCGGGACCATCAAGAATTATAAGGTGCGCTTTCATCTCTATACCGTGCCGGGCCAGGTTTTCTATAATGCGACGCGCAAGCTCGTGCTCAAAGGCGCCGACGGCGTCATCTTTGTCGCCGACTCCCAGCGCGCCATGCTCGACGCGAACCTTGAAAGCCTCGCCAACCTGAGGGACAATTTCTCCGAGCAGGGCATCAATATTTCCGACTTCCCCATGGTCATTCAGTACAACAAGCGCGACCTGCCCGATATCCTCTCGATCGACGATCTGAACGCCTCACTCAATCCGAGAAGCGTCCCGTATTACGAAGCGGTGGCAACCACGGGTGACGGCGTGCTGAAGACGTTCACCGCGATCTCCAAACTCGTTCTGCAGGATATGCAGAAGTACCCGGAACGCCACAACTTCACGCTGAGCGACATCGCGGGCAACACGGAGAAACGGCCGGATGCAAACGCAGACCTCGCGAAGGAAGAGCCTCCTTCCGTCGAGCCGTCCATGCCCGGCGCGCCCATGGCAGAGGCAAAGCCGGAAATGGCGGCACTCGAAAAGGCGGTGAACGCGGGCATGAAAGTCGTCGCGGGCGAAGCCCTTGTCGAGGGCCGCTCGATTCTTCTGCCGTTCCAGGTCGCAACAGGCGGCCGGCAGGAGTTGTTCCAGCTCCAGGTTGCAATCGATTTGGAAGCGCCGCCCGCAAAAAGGTTCAAGATCGTTGTAAAGAACTTCAAAAAGTAAGCCTCTCCTGCGCTGAACGGAATCTCCATCTGTCCACCAACACGTTTGCGGATGTATAATCGTATTAGAAGGGGAAGATCGTTTTATTGTTCGCTGGTGAGAGAGGATTTTATGTCAAAGGCTACCGTACTGGTTCCTGCCGCAGGCGCGGGAAAAAGAATGGGAAAAACCGTGGCAAAGCAGTTTCTCCCGCTCGGCGACATGCCGCTGCTGGCATATGCACTGCTTGCGTTTCAACGCGCCGCTGAAATCGACGAAATCATCCCGATTGTATCGAACGAAGACATAGAAAGCTGTCTCGATGCAATCATCGAGCAGTATCATATAACCAAGGTGCGAACGCTCGTGGCGGGCGGCAGGGAACGCCAGGATTCGGTGGCGAACGGGCTGCAGAAACTGGGAAAGGAAACCTCGCTCGTACTGGTGCACGACGGCGTCCGGCCGTTCGTGACGCCGGCAATGATCAGCGCCTGCGTGGAACATGCGCGCAAAGGCGAATGCGTCACCGTCGGAGTCCCGATCAAGGATACCATCAAGGATGTCACTGCCGAAGGAATTGTGCGCAAAACACTCGAACGGAGCAGCCTTTGGGCTGTTCAGACTCCCCAGGCGTTTCCGGTCGATACGCTCAGGCATGCATACGACGAGGCGAGGAAAAAGCGCTGGTACGGCACGGACGACGCCATGCTGGTGGAGCGCACGGGGGTATCCGTGCGGATGATCATGGGGAGTTATGAAAATATAAAAATTACGACACCGGAGGATCTGCTGCTGGCCGAGGAAATCCTCAAGAGGCAATGCAATGCGCATCGGAATCGGGTATGACGTGCACCGGCTCGCGGAGGGCCGCAAACTGATGCTCGGCGGAGAAGAAATTCCCTTTGAGCGCGGCCTGCTCGGTCACTCGGATGCGGACGTCCTGCTGCATGCCGTGTGCGATGCGATGCTCGGCGCGGCAGGATTGGGCGACATAGGCAGGCACTTCCCCGATTCCTCCCCGGAGTTCAAGGGAGTATCGAGCCTGCTTCTGCTGAAGAAAGTCGACCGCCTGCTGCACGAAAACGGCTATTGCGTCAATAATATCGATGCAACGATCGTGGCCGAGCGGCCGAAATTGGCGCCGCACATACC
>DATHDE010000041.1:0-12844 GCA_035490495.1 Nitrospirota bacterium | reverse complement strand
CATCGCCGGCATCAAACGTGTTGCGGATGCCAAGATCGGCGACACGGTCATGGATGCGGAACATCTCGCTGATGCGCCCCTGCCCGGGTATAAGGACGTGAAGCCCATGGTTTTTGCCGGCATCTACCCGGTGAACAGCGATGACTACGCGGACCTGCGCGACGCGCTCGAAAAGCTCAGGCTGAACGATTCCTCTTTCACCTATGAGCCGGAAACGTCGCTCGCCCTCGGATTCGGCTTCCGCTGCGGTTTTCTCGGACTGTTGCATATGGATATTGTCAAGGAGCGGCTCGAACGGGAATTCCATCTCGATCTTATTCCCACGGCGCCGACGGTTGTGTACCGTGTCACGAAGAATGACGGCGAGATTGTGCTCGTGGACAATCCGGCGAAGCTCCCCGCGCTCCAGGAAATCCAGCGCATCGAGGAGCCCATGATCATTGCGTCGATCATCACTCCCGAACAGTACATCGGACCGCTCATTGCATTGTGCCAGGAGCGGCGCGGCATCCAGAAGGAAATCTCGTATATTACCAAAGACCGCGCACAGCTGACCTATGATCTGCCGCTGAATGAAATCGTCATGGATTTCTATGATCGGCTGAAGTCGCTTACCAAGGGGTATGCCTCGCTCGATTATGAGCTTTCCGGTTACATTGAGTCGGATCTCGTGAAGCTTGACATGCTTTTGAACAGCGAACCCGTGGACGCGCTCTCGCTCATCAGCCATCGCGACAAGGCTGCGGTCCGCGGCAGGCAGCTTGCCGAAAAGCTGAAGGAAGTGATTCCGCGTCAATTATACGAGGTCGTCATTCAGGCTGCAATCGGATCGAAGATCATAGCTCGTGAAACCGTTCGGCCGCTCAGGAAAGATGTCACAGCGAAATGTTACGGCGGCGACATTACGCGCAAACGGAAGCTGCTGGAAAAACAGAAAGAGGGAAAGAAGCGCATGAAGCAGGTCGGCAGCGTGGAGCTGCCCCAGGAAGCGTTTCTCGCCGTGCTGAAGGTGGGAGAATGAGAGTATAGCGAGTCCATCGAATGCAGGGAGGTTGGAGAGCCGCTCAGGGTCGCTGATCCAGTGGACAGCAGCACTGGCCCCCCCTGATCGGAACTGACTCCTTCTCCTGCATTAATGTTCAAGGAGGTTGAATGCGCAAGAAGTCGTTTTACAAAGAATGGATTGAGCCGTTTCTGATAGCAGCTGTCGTTGCATTGTTCATCAGGCAGTTTGTCGTAGAAGCTTTTAAAATCCCTTCGGGTTCGATGATCCCGACACTGAAAATAGGTGATCACCTGCTCGTAAATAAATTCGTTTACGGTCCGCGCATTCCCTTCACGGACACCCGCTTTTTCTCCTGGCAGGAGCCGAAACGAGGAGACGTCATTGTCTTCAAGTTTCCCGTGGACGAAAATAAGGATTTCATCAAGCGCGTTGTCGGCCTGCCTGGAGACAAAATAGAGATTAAGAACGGCGTCCTGATGGTCAATGATCAGCCTGTCAAACTGCTGGAAGAGAGCGCGCCCGGAAGAGCCGCGCAGACGTCGGAATCCGAAGCCGGGTTCCAGCCGAAGTTCTACAAGGAGCAGCTCGGCCCGGTCACGCATGACATCCAGTACCTCCACGATCAGTCGGGGGCCAGCTTCGGCCCTGTCGTGGTGCCCAAGGAATCGGTGTTCGTCATGGGCGACAACAGGGACAACAGCCAGGACAGTAGAGTCTGGGGTTTCGTCAAATTCAACAAGATACTGGGCCGCGCGCTCATCATCTACTGGTCCTGGAACGGCGAAACCAGCTGGGTGCGCTGGAACCGGATCGGTTCGCTGATACGCTAATGATCAAGGAGAAACCATGGGCATCGCCTTCAATGAACGCGGTGTGAGCGCGATCAAGGTCTGGTTCTGGCTGATAGTTCTGGGAGTGATTATTTACGCCGGTGTGAAATTGGCGATGCCGTACTTCGACTTTGAGCGGATGAAAGATGAAATGACCGTGAAGGCGCGCCTGGCCCAGGTCCTGAAGGACGACGAGGTCAGACAGGCGCTTGTTGCCAAGGCAAAAGAGCTGGAACTTCCGCTGGGGCCGGAAAACTTCATTCTTCAGCGGGACGAAGCCAAACAGCGGATGTATATCGCTGCGGCGTGGGACGTTGAAGTTCACTTCCCTTATGATATCTATGTGTGGAGCCACCATTTCAATGCGGTAGCCGATGAAACCATGGCCAGACCGTGATCACTTGACGCGGCAGGACGCATGAGAAAGGAACAATCGTGATTCGAAGCATGACGGGATACGGGCGGAAGGAATCCGGAAACGGTTCGGTCCAGGTAACCGTGGAAGTCAGATCGCTCAACAACCGGTTTCTCGACATCCAGATCAAATCGCCACGGGTGCTCGCGGCTATGGAAAGCAGGATCAGAAAGGCAGTACAGGACCGTTTCGCCCGCGGCCGGTTCGACATTTTCATATCACGCAATGGCGATCAGGAGAGGTCCGGAGTTTTGGCTGTCAATGACGCCCTGGCAGCTCAGTATATTCAAACCCTGCGCGACATGAAAATACGCTATAATTTGGCGGGAGACATAGAGATCGCATCGGTTGCTGCATTTCCCGATATACTCTCCCTGAAGGAGGAAAAGGAGGATCCCGAGGAACTTTGGAGCGTACTGGCGCAATGCCTCGGGCAGGCCCTTGACGACCTCGGGGCGATGCGGACCAGCGAGGGGGCGGCGCTTGCCACGGATATCCGTGAACGGCTCGAAACCATCGAACGCTCAATGGCGGACATCCGGCAAAAAGCTCCGGCGACCGTAGAACAGGCTCGCAAGCGGATGAACGACGCGCTGGCACGTCTGCTGAACGAGCAGCCCGATCCCGGACGGATCGCCCAGGAAATTGCAGTGCTCGCAGAACGCACTGATGTGACCGAAGAGCTTACGCGGCTCGGCAGCCACGTGACGCAATTCCGCGCCATGCTCGGAGATGCTTCACCCGAAGGCGTCGGAAGAAAACTCGACTTTCTCATCCAGGAAATGGGGCGCGAGATCAATACGATATCATCAAAGGCTATGGACGCATCGATCTCCCTTGATGTTGTCTCGGTAAAATCCGAACTTGAAAAAATACGAGAACAGGTTCAGAATATCGAATAGGCCATGATCAACAACCTCGTTAATATCGGCTACGGCAATATGGTAATGGCATCGAAGGTCGTCGCGGTCCTCACTCCGGATTCGGCCCCCATGCGCAGACTCAAAGATGAGGCCAGAGAGCACAAAATGCTGGTTGACGCCACCCAGGGCAGAAAAACCCGCGCCATCATCATCACCGACAGCGATCATGTTATTCTCTCCGCGGTGCAGGTGGAAACACTGATGCAGCGGTTCGCGGGAAGAGGTGAAGAGTGAAACCAAAACAGGGGCTGCTGTTCGTTGTATCGGCGCCGTCAGGCGCAGGCAAAACGACATTATGCCGGGCTGTGTCCTCGGAATCCATGGACAACGTAACGCATTCCATTTCCTATACAACGAGGAAGCCAAGACCGGGTGAGATCGACGGACGCGATTATCACTTCGTGAGCCCCGGGCGCTTCCAGGAAATGATCAAAGCCGGCGACTTTGCGGAATGGGCCGAGGTTCACACGAACCTGTACGGCACATCGCGCCGTGTGCTGGATGACCTGCTGTCGAAAAGGCTCGACGTGATTCTCGATATCGACACCCAGGGAGCCAAGCAGATCAAGCAGAAGTTCGAAAGCGCGGTCTATATTTTTATCATGCCGCCTTCTATCGAAATCCTTGAAGAGCGGCTGCGGAACCGCAAATCGGATAACGAGGAAGAAATCAGAAAACGCATGATGCGGGCGAGGGAAGAAATCCGGGACTTCGGCATGTACGACTATATCATTGTCAACAGGGAGTTTGACAGGGCGTTGACGGAGCTGCGCTCCATCATGACGTCAGAACACTGTCGCACGCGGTTTGCCGACGAACACCAGATCAGGAGGATGACGGAAGAGAGCAAGACAGGTAATGGAGCATGACCAGCGAGAAGCGCGCCGTACGCTCGGCAGGATGGCCATGTTCATCGAAAACGGCCAGCGACATTATTATTCAATAACGGAGGTGCATTGTGCTAAAGGCAGCAGAAGACTTGATTACGCTCCCCATCGAGATGAACGACAGAATAGCTGATACGAAATTCCGCCTCGTTCATATCGCGTCCCAGCGGGTACGCCAACTTGGCAGCGGGGCCGACCCCGCCGTAAACACGAAATCTATCAAGGACACGACCATCGCCCTGGAAGAGGCGGTGGCGCAGACGTTCCGCATCCTCACGGGAGAGGAAGCGGTAAAAGCCAAGGAAGAGTTCCTCAAGCGGGAAGAGCAGACGCGTCTGGAAGAACAAATGTCTGCAAAGGAAGAGGAGATCAGGAAGGAGCTTTCCGCCTATCTGACCGAATCGCAGGAAGAAGGTTCCGATGAAGAGCCGGCCGGCGAGCTTGACCAGGAAGAAGACACGTCCACAGAGAGTGAAGAGACCGAAGAACAGGAGCCTGATGAGTAATCCGCGGGAACAACCTACGCTGATTGACGGCAAGCGTATCCTTCTCGGCGTGACAGGAAGCATAGCAGCGTACAAGGCCGTGGAGCTTCTCCGAAAGCTGCAAGAACACGGAGCAGTCGTCCGCGTCGTTATGACAAAGCACGCCGCGAACTTTGTTGCGCCGCTCACGTTTGAAACACTCAGCAGACAGCATGTGCTCATTGATGAATTTACCGGCGCGAGCGCCGGCGCAATCGGACATATAGAGCTCACTGATGAGCTGGATGCGGCTATCATTGCACCGGCAACGGCAAACAGTATCGGAAAACTATCGTCGGGCATTGCCGATGATGCGCTGACGTCCACGATCATGGCGCTGAAGTGCCCCCTCATTGTTGCACCCGCCATGAACGCACGCATGTATCGCAATCCCGTTCTCCAGCGGAACATAAGTGCGCTCAGGAGCTACGGCATACGGATCGTCGAACCCGGCACGGGCGGCCTTGCCTGCGGCTCTGCAGGGCAGGGTCGGCTTGCGGATCCGGACCAGATTCTTACCGCGGTGGAATCGATTTTCCTGAAGAAGGAGCTTGCCGGGAAGAACGTGCTGGTTACAGCGGGGCCGACACGTGAAGCAATCGATGCAGTCAGATTCATCACGAATCCATCAACTGGGAAAATGGGATACGCCCTGGCGGTGGCTGCCAGAGAGCGTGGTGCGGAGGTCGTCCTCATCTCCGGCCCTGCGCACCTTCCTCCGCCAACAGACGTTGCAGTAATACCGGTCACCAGTGCAGCCGAGATGCGCGCGGAGGTGCTCGATCGGTGTCGTGACTGCGACATCGTCATCATGGCTGCAGCGGTCTCGGATTTCAGGCCGGCGCACGTTGAAACCCGCAAAATCAAAAAAGAGGAAGCAGCCGATACGATCAGGCTGGAGCGAACCGATGACATTCTTTCCGAACTCGGCAGCATGGATGGACGGCGCATGCTCGTCGGCTTTGCCGCTGAGACGGATGACGTTGAACGCAACGCGCTCGCAAAACTGAAGGCAAAGAATCTCGATATGATCGTTGCAAACGATCTCACGCAGGAGGGATCGGGTTTCGGAACGGATACGAATGCTGTAATCTGCTTCGACCGGTATGGAGCGAAAACCGTCTATCCCTGCATGCAGAAGAATGAGCTTGCAAGAGTATTACTCGACGATATGATTGCCCTCCTGCAGCGCACAGGAGCATTATAATTCCGTTAAAGCAGCTACGGCCCGATTCTTGACATGCCTGAGGATAAAATCCTATAATGCACGCAGGGGAGAAGGAGGCATGCAGGGCGCTCTGCAGGTGCCGCCGAAGCAGATCAAAGCACTTCCGCGCCTTTGGCAACCCCGGCTCACGCCGGGACGGGAAACGCTTCCTCGAGCCCGTAAAAACGAAGCGTAGCGAGAAAGCAGTTCCGGAAGTCGCGTTGTTATGGGGAGCCTCCGGATTCTGCCGGAGGGGCTCCCCTGCCTGGTTTCTATGACAAATCTCGAATTGCTGCAAAAGACCATGCTGTTTCGGGGAAGCAAATATGAAGAGCTGGAGCTTGTTCTCGGACTGTTTCAGGAGCGCCAGCTTCGGACGAACGCGGTCATTTTTTCCGAGAAAGCTTCCGGCGAGGCGCTGTACATTGTCAAAAGCGGCAAGGTGAGGATTTCCATGATGGCGGGCGACGGGTCGGAGGCGAATCTCCTGCTCCTCGGCCCGGGCGAATTCTTCGGCGAGCTGTCCCTCATCCAGGAGGATGTCAGGCTGGTGAGCGCCCGGGCTGACACGAACGTCGAAATACTTCTGCTCACGCGAAAAGATTTTCAGGTCCTGCAGGAACTTGCCCCGCGTACCGCATCCCGCGCCCTGATCGTGATCTCAAGGCTTCTCGCCATGCGAGTCAAAGCCTACAGCGACCGACTCAAGGACCTTCTCGTGTTATGATCCTTGCCGGGATCGATATCGGCACCAATTCCCTGCGTCTCCTTATAGCTCAAACAGCCGGCGGTTCATTGCGGAAAATAAGCACCGATCGCAGAACGACGCGGCTTGGCAGGGGGCTGGAAGGCAGCGGACGTATTTCGGAAGCGTCAGCCGTCCGGACAATAGCCGGGCTGCGGGAATTCATGAGCGCGGCAGCGGCGGCGGGAGTGCAGAAAACAGAAGCCGTGGGTACGAGCGCGCTCAGACGCGCCGGAAACGCTGAGGAATTTATCCGTCGCGCCCGGTCGGAGGCCGGGGTCAGCATCACCGTTCTGACCGGGACGGATGAGGCGCGGCTGACGGTGCGCGGCATATCCGCCGGATTGAAGCAGGGAAACGATTCCCCGCATGCTGAGACGGAAACGACGGTGTTCGTCGATATAGGCGGAGGCAGTACGGAGATCATCGTAACGGAGCGTCATGAGCTGGCCGGTGTATTCAGCATCTCCCTCGGCGCAGTGTATCTTACCGAACGCTATCTGCACGGTGATCCGCCGGCAGCGGACGAAATTGCGATGCTTCGCTCCGCGATACGAAACGAACTTTCAGGCCTGGGAGCGGGCGCGGGGCGTACGCGGCTGCAGCGCGCGAGAATGATCGGCACGGCGGGAACGATTACAACGCTCGCATCGATGTATCTGCGGCTCAAGCAATACGATTCGGAAAGAATCAGCAGCACGGTGCTGACGCGTGCGTTCATTGATGCGACGACGCAATCGCTCGGCGCCTCGACCCTGAACGCCCGTTCAAAGATCGAGGGCCTCGAGTCAGGCCGGGAAGACATCATCTTCGCCGGTGCACTCGTGCTGCAGGAACTCATGGATCACTGGGACATCGGCGAGCTGCGCGTCAGCGACTGGGGGCTGCGCGAAGGAGTTGTGCTCGATCTGGCGGACAGGCTCGCCGGTCCGGGGAAAAAGCCGCAAGGGAAATGATGGTGCAGGAAACGCGCATTCTCATAATGGATGATGAAGCACAGGAGCGCGGACGGATAGAACGCTATCTTGTCCAGAAGGGGTATGAGGTAACCGCCCTGGGGACCGTGCAGGATGCCGTGGATGCGGCACAGCGCGAGCGGTTTGACCTGTTTCTCACGGACTGCAACGTACCGGGGGTCGACGCACTGCGCACCTCCGATGAGGCGCGGCGGATCAATCCGGATATGGCGGTTATCATCATGACCTCGTTCGGGACCATCGAGACGGCGGTCAAGGCGATCAAAGCCGGAGCGTACGATTACCTGCCGAAGCCCATCGATCTTGAACAGCTTGTCGTCCTGATTGAGCGCCTTGCCGAACGCCGAAGCCTGATCAGCGAGAACAGGGAGCTGAAGGAGCGGCTGAAAGAGCGCTACGCCTTTGATGAGATTGTGAGCACGAGCCACGCCATGGAGGAGGCGCTGAACCTCGCCGGCAGGGTCGCAACAAGCAACGCAACGGTGCTCGTTCGCGGGGAAAGCGGTACGGGAAAAGAACTGATCGCGAAAGCGATCCATTACAATAGCCCCCGCGCGTCCTTCCCGCTCATCAAGGTGAACTGTGCTGCACTGCCGGAGACGCTCCTCGAAAGCGAACTGTTCGGACACGAAAAAGGCGCTTTCACCGGGGCCACGGTGAAGCGAATAGGCCGGTTTGAGGCAGCGGACAAGGGGACGCTGTTCCTTGATGAGATCGGTGAACTCGCGCCTAACATGCAGGTGAAGCTGCTCCGCGTGCTGCAGGAGCATGAGTTTGAGCGGCTGGGAGGCAACCAGACGATCAAGACCGACGTGCGCATAATCGCCGCGACGAACCGCGACATCGAGAAGAGCATTCAGGACGGGTTGTTTCGCGAGGACCTCTATTACCGCCTGAACGTCGTTTCCGTCGTGATTCCGCCGCTCCGCGAACGCAAGGAAGACATCCCGGGACTGATTGACTTCTTTATCAAGAAATACAGCGCGGAAAACGGCAAGCACATCGAAGGCATTTCAATGGAGGTCCGTGATCTGCTCATGCGCTACACTTATCCCGGCAATGTAAGGGAACTGGAGAATATCGTGGAGCGTTCCGTCGTTCTGGCGAAGCGGGGGCAAATTACGTCTGCCGACTTGCCCCTCCATATCCGTCCTGCCTTGCAGGAAGGCCGCCTGCAGACCCAGCACCTGAAAGGGTCATTGCATGAAACGCTCGATACTGTTGAGCGGGGGCTGATCATGGAAGCCTTGAATGCCGCGGGCGGCATTCAGACGCGCGCTGCGGAACGGCTCGGCATCAGCGAGCGTGTCCTGCGGTACAAACTGAAGAAGTTCAACATCAAAGTTCCCTGATACGCTTTGAAGGGACATGCTATAATGAGGGTATACTCCACTGGGAAGGGAGCGCGGCTATGATAGCAGATCATGTTCTTAAGCAGATTACGGAACGGCCCCGTCTTGTCAAGGAGCCGGTCCGGCTGGTATTGTTTACCACCGACGTGGGG
This sequence comes from Nitrospirota bacterium, assembly GCA_035490495.1. Taxonomy (GTDB): domain Bacteria; phylum Nitrospirota; class UBA9217; order UBA9217; family UBA9217; genus JAJYKN01. The sequence goes on along the minus strand of DATHDE010000041.1, from coordinate 3,826 downwards.
TGCGACAGCTGCCCCGCAATGCGGGACCTGGTGCAGGCAGTGAAAGAGCGCCTCGGGCTCGTCAGGCTGGAAACGTATGACATGGTTATGGACCGCGACAAGTCGCAGCTGTACGGCATCACGCATGTGCCTGCCCTTGTCATTCAGGGGGCGAACGGCCGATTTGTAACGTTCACCGGCCTGATCGAAGACGTGCTCCTCGATACGGTGCTGATGACAATAGCCGCCGTGTCCGATCAGAAAGTTTGGTTTCCGCAGAATGTCCTGAGCACCGTATCTCATCTGACAAACGATGTCAAGGTTCGGGTGCTCGTTGACCGCGACTGCGTAAAGTGCCGTCCCGTTGCGGAGACGGCGATCGGCCTGGGGCTTTCCTCGGACCTCATCGCGGTGAGCGTCATTGTGGGAAGGGACTTCCCTGAACTTATAAAAAAATACCGCGTTTCGGAAATCCCCAAGACGATTTTCGGGGAGAATCTTCATCTTGACGGGCATATACCCGAGAGCGAATTTCTTGAAATGATTTTCCAGGCGGAAGGAATCAAGGGCGGTCCGGACAAAAAATGCGTTGTGTGCGGCACATCGTCGCCCGATCTCATCTGCACGAACTGCAGGTCGAAAATCCAGGCGGAGTCGCTGGAGCACAAACTCAAGAGTGAACGGATGAAATAGCGGCCGCCCGTGCACGGCCGGCAGGGATCGCAGGACGGACATGTCCCGGCATCAGCCGCAAGAGGAGGGCATGATCGTGAAGACCGCGATGTTCCAGACGGCCCGGGAGCAGAAAAAAGTCGAGTGCGGCTTGTGCAGCCACCGCTGCATCATTCCCCCGGGCAAACGCGGCATCTGCGCAGTGCGCGAAAATAACGATGGCGTGCTGTACAGCCTTGTATACGACAAGATCATAGCGACGCACGTCGATCCGATCGAAAAAAAACCTCTCTTCCACGTTCTTCCCGGCAGCGCATCGTTTTCCATCGCGACACCCGGCTGCAATTTCCGCTGCAAACACTGCCAGAATTCGGATATATCGCAGCTCCCGCATGACCGCGGCGGCATGATCCTCGGCGAGCAGATCGCTCCTGATGCACTCGTTGCCTCCGCGTTGAAGCTGCACTGCACGAGCATTTCCTATACCTATACAGAGCCGACAATCTACTTCGAACTGGCATACGACACCGCCCAGCTTGCCAAAAAGGCAGGGCTGAAGAATATCTTTGTCACGAACGGGTACATAACGCCGGAAGCCCTCAGGGAGATAGCGCCGTTTCTCGATGCAGCCAATATCGACCTCAAGGGCTTCAGGGATGAGTTTTACCGCACCGTGTGCGGAGCAAAACTCCAGCCCGTACTGGATGCAATCAAACTGTACCGGGAGCTCGGTATATGGGCGGAGATTACGACGCTCATTATCCCCGGCTACAACGACGCGGAAGAAGATCTCCGCGGGATCGCACGGTTCATACGCTCCGTCGGCGATGATGTTCCCTGGCATGTATCGCGGTTTCACCCGACCTATAAACTGCTCGACAGCAATGCTACTCCCCAGAGCACACTCCGCCGTGCGAGAGAGATCGGGCTTGCAGAAGGCCTTCACTACGTATACGAGGGGAACATCCCCGGTGAGGGGGAAGATACGGTTTGCCCGAAATGCGGCGCTGTGGTGCTGAAGCGGATGGGGTACCGCGTGATATCATCGGCGGTTTCGGCCGGAAAATGCATGCGCTGCGGCTCGGAGATCAGCGGGGTGTGGGCATAATGCGCTCGGAAGCCGGGAGTACGGAGTGCGGGACAAGGTACGAAACCTTCGAACACGCAGCAGATATCGGGGTGCGGGGGTTTGGTGCCACACTGGAAGAAGCCTACGAAAACGCCGCTGCAGCAATGTATTCCGTGATGCTGGAACTGGATGCCGTAGAACCACGGGAAGGCAAAACCATATCAGTTGAAGCCCCTGACGCAGAACTCCTGCTCGTGGAATGGCTGAATGCCCTGCTTGCGCTGACCGACCTCGACCGCATCGTATTCTCGAAATTTGAAGTACGGATAAGCGGAACAGCATTGGCCGGCACAGCATGGGGGGAGCCGCTTGACCGGAAAAAACACGAACCCACGGTCGAGATCAAGGGCGCAACCTATCACATGCTGAAAGTGGGAAAAGAGAACGACCGATTTGTTGCACAGTGCGTTGTTGACGTTTAATGCACTGCAGACGGAAAAACAACCAGGTGAACCGTGGACCTCACCTCTCTTCATAAAATAAGCGACTACCTCTGGGAGATCCCCCGGCAGGGTGCCATGCGCGTGCCGGGAAGAATCTTTGCGAGTGAAAAGCTCCTGTCTGAAATGGATGCGAAAGTGTTTGAGCAGGTTGTAAATGTCGCAATGCTGCCCGGGATCCAGGTCGCCTCCCTGGCCATGCCTGATGCGCATTGGGGATATGGTTTCCCCATCGGCGGGGTAGCCGCGTTCGACCCCGAGGAAGGCGGCATCATATCCATGGGAGGAGTGGGGTTCGATATTTCGTGCGGCGTGAGGACCATGAAAACGGGCATGTCGCGCGAGGAGATCATGCCCCGGCTCAAGAAGCTCGTGGATGAACTTTTCAGGCGCATACCCGCAGGCGTGGGATCCGAAGGGTTCATCAAATTATCCACAGGCAGAATCGACGATATGCTTCTCGGCGGCGCTGTCTGGGCGGTCAAGGAAGGATACGGTGAAGCAGGCGACCTCGAATTCATCGAGGAGCGCGGCAGGGTGGACGGCGCGGCGCCGGAGCATGTGTCGGAAACGGCGAAGAAGCGTCAGGAGCGCGAAATGGGAACGCTCGGCTCGGGGAACCACTACCTGGAGGTCCAGGTCGTCTCGGAAGTGTATGATGAAGAGGCGGCGCAGGCGATGGGGCTGCGCAAGGAGGATGTCGTCATCACGATCCATTGCGGATCGCGCGGCCTGGGCCACCAGATCGGCACCGACTATCTTAAGAATCTTGCGAATGCGGCCGTCCGGTTCAATCTCCCGATCAGGGACCGGGAGCTTGCCTCGGCGCCGATCACCTCCCCGGAAGGGCAGCGCTATTTCGGCGCCATGAGCGCCGGCATCAACTGCGCCCTGGCCAACCGTCAGATCATCACCCATCTCGTGCGCGAGATCTTCACCGATGTTTTCCCCGCGGGGCATATCGGCATGCTCTATGACGTCAGCCACAATACGTGCAAAGTGGAGACGCATGTCGTGGACGGTAAAAAGAAAAAACTCTACATCCATCGAAAAGGGGCCACGCGCGCTTTTGGACCCGGACGGATCGACCTGCCGCCTGCATACCGTCATGTGGGGCAGCCCGTCCTGATCGGCGGCACCATGGGGACGTCGTCCTATATTCTCGCCGGCACGGAGCAGGGAATGCAGCAGTCGTTCGGATCCGCGTGCCACGGAGCGGGCCGCGCCATGTCGCGCACGCAGGCAAAAAAAAAATGGCACGGCAGGGACGTGGTGAGAATGCTCGAAGCGCAGGGGATCATGATACGCGGACATTCGTACCAGGGCCTGGCGGAGGAAGCGCCGGATTCCTATAAGGACGTTACCGAAGTCGTGGAGGCGTCACATCAGGCCGGCCTGGCGAGAAAAGTCGTCCGGGTCAAACCCATCGCGTGTGTCAAGGGGTGAATTGCACTACGTCGCCCGTTTGTGCTCGTAGTACCATTTCAGCTGGCGGGGAGACGATTCCTGGTCCACGTTTTCCGTGCTCGCGAGCATCCGGGCATCATCGCTGTTTACGATTTCTTTTAACTTCCATCGGTTGTCCAGCCGACCGAATGTCAGTATC
>DATHDE010000040.1:0-16548 GCA_035490495.1 Nitrospirota bacterium | reverse complement strand
TTTGACGTGAAGGAGTATCTGCGCGGGGAGCTCGCGCCGGTCTTTTTCGGGAGCGCGATCAACAATTTCGGGGTCAAGGAGCTGCTCGACACATTCACGGAGATCGCGCCCATACCCGGAAGCAGGCCCACGAACGTTCGCATGGTGTCGCCTGAGGAAAAGGACTTCACGGGTTTCGTGTTCAAGATCCACGCGAACCTCGACCCGCGCCACCGCGACCGGATCGCCTTCATCCGCATCTGTTCGGGCAGGTTCGAACGCAATAAGATGTTCCACCACGTGCGCATGGACAAGAACATCCGCTTCACGAGCCCGGCGAGCTTTCTTGGCGCCCGCAAGAGCATCATTGACGAGGCGTTTCCCGGGGATGTCATTGGATTGTACGATACGGGGAACTTCAAGATCGGCGACACCCTGACCGAAGGCGAGAACCTCATGTTCCAGGGCATCCCGACCTTTTCGCCGGAAGTGTTCAAGGAGCTCGTGAACCTCGACCCCGGAAAATCAAAACAGCTTTCCAAGGGCATCGAGCAGCTCACGGACGAGGGCGTGGCGCAGCTTTTCACGCAGCAGCAGGGAAACCGCAGGATCGTCGGCACGGTGGGACAGCTCCAGTTCGATGTGCTGCAGTACCGGTTGGAACATGAGTACGGCGCCCGGTGCCGTTTCGACCAGATGGCCGTTTACAAGGCCTGCTGGATCACGGCCGCGGACGAAAAGGAAATGGAGAAGTTCACGAGATTCAAAGCCGAGCGCATCGCCACGGACAAGGACGGGAACATCGTTTTCCTGGCGGAATCGGAATGGGTGCTCAGAAACATGATCGAAGCCTACCCCGCAGTCACCTTCCACTTCAACTCGGAGTTCAAGCGCGAAATGCAGCCGGTCAAGCAGTAGCCCCTACTTTTTTTCACCTGTGGTTTCCCGACGGCTCTTTCTTTTTAATATATATCGTCTTTTCAACAAAGGCATGCACGACGCCCTGTCGGTCCACGAGGTCGATGTGATACAGCCGTTCCACAGACGGCTCGGTGTTGAGGGCTGTTCTGATTGAGCTGATCTCATCCTGAGACAGATGGAAATGCGCGAAAAGAGTGTCCCTTCCCGGTTTTTTGAAGCGGATGAAAGCGGCTTTGTCCCACACGATGTAATCAGGGCCCAGCATGTTGATGAGCATTACCATATAGATCGGATCGACCGACCCGTACATGCTGCCCCCGTACAGGGTACCGACGCCGTTCATCGTGCGCCAGGAGAGCGGGAGCTTGAGGCGTATCTCGTGCCAGTCATTTGCGATGTAGGTGATCCTCCCGCCTGTCCTCCTGAACGCGGGGAAGAGATTGAACCCCCATCGCATGAGCCTTGTTCTCAACGGCTCGGGCACGGTTTTTTTCGCAAATGCAGCTGCTTTTAATAAAAGCATGCACCCATTCTCTTTCGGGGAATGTGTCGCGGCTGCCCCGGGCGCTATTTCGCCGGGGAAATCGACTCGAGATCGATGCCGAGAAGCCTGATCTTCTGCTGCAGGTTCTGGCGGTGGATGTTCAGAAGGCGGGCTGCTTCGGAGATGTTGCCTCCCGACTCAACGAGCGCCGCTATGATGAGGCTTTTTTCAAACTGGCCTTTCGCGTCCTTCAGCGGCATGATCGGGATTTTCTGGGCTTCAGCGCTCAGGTTCCGGTCTTCGAGAATGTACTTCGGCAGGTCCGCGCGACGGATCATCGGACCGGTCGTGAAAGCGATGGCATATTCAATGGAGTTCTCCAGTTCCCGTACATTGCCCGGGAAATGATACTTCAGGAGGGCGTGCATGCCGTTCGTCGTGATGCCCGTGATCTTTTTCTCCGGGGCCTTGTTCTTGTGTTTTTCGATGAAGTGCGTGACAAGCAGGGGGATGTCCTCTTCCCTGCGCCGCAGCGGCGGCAGCTCGATGGGTATGACGTTCAGGCGGTAGAACAGGTCCTCGCGGAACATCTTGTCTGCGATCGCCTTCTTGAGGTCTTTGTTCGTGGCGGCGATCACCCGGACGTTCACTTTCCGGGGCAGGGTGTCGCCGATTCGCGTTATCTCCCCTTCCTGCAGCATCCTGAGCAGTTTGACCTGGAGCGGCGGCGAAAGCTCCCCGATCTCGTCGAGAAAGAGCGTCCCCTTGTCCGCTTCCTCGACAAGCCCTTTCTTGTCCGCAATGGCGCTTGTGAACGAGCCTTTCACGTGGCCGAAAAGCTCCGACTCGATCAGTCCGTCGGGGATGGCGCCGCAGTTCACCGTGACAAATTGCTTTCGTGCCCGGACGCTGTTCGAATGAATCGCGCGCGCAACGAGCTCCTTGCCCGTGCCGCTTTCCCCGGTGATGAGGACGTTGCTTTCGCTCGACGCAGCGTGGCGCATGATGCGAAACGTCTCATGGATCTCGGGACTGTTGCCGATGATGTCCTGAAAGGACGACCTCGATTCGAGCTCATGGCGCAGCGCCTGGTTTTCGCGCTCCAGTCTCCGCTTTTCGAGAGCGCGTCGCACGGGAACGCGCACCTCATCGGGGGTGAATGGCTTGGGAATATAGTCGTAGATCCCCTGCCTGAGGGCTTCGACTGCCGAGGTGATGGAGCCGAACGCGGTGATGATCATGAATACGCTCTGCGGCGAGGCTTCCTTAACCGCCTCATACAGTTCAAGGCCGCTCATTTTCGGCATTTTGAGGTCGGAGATAATAAGGTCGTAGCTGTTTTTCTTGATATTTTCCGCAGCGGCAACGCTGTCGACAAATGTGATGACTTCGATCCCTTCGAGCTCCAGGATAGCGCTCACCGCCTCGCATACGCTCGGTTCATCGTCTACCACGATTGCCCGGAATTTATCGCCGTCATTCATGGACTGGCAGCCTCACGGTAAATGTCGTTCCCTTTCCTACGGTGCTCGCCACAAGGATGTCGCCCTTGTGCTTCTTGATGATGCCGTAGCTCACGGCAAGACCGAGTCCCGTTCCCTTGGAGGAGTCTTTTGTCGTGAAAAAGGGATCAAAAATCCTGTGAATGTTCTCCTCCGGGATCCCTTCTCCGCTGTCGGAAAAAATGATATCAACGAAGCGCCCGTCGCGCCGGGTGCTGACCTCGATCCTTCCGGGAGGCGTCACTGCATGGATCGCGTTCAGCAGCATGTTCATGACCACCTGGCCGATCTGCGCTGGATCCGCACTGACCAGGGGAAGCTTTTCGGCAAGCCTCAATTCCAGCTCAATACCTTTGAAGGCGTCCTGAGCGATAAGCGAATCGGCTATTTCCCGCACCGGCTGGTTCACGTTCAGCTTTACCGGATTGATCGTGATTTCCCGTCCGAAATTCAGCAGCTGGCGCACGATCGTCCGGGCCCGGTTCGTCTCCCGCGCCATCAGTTTGAGCTTCTCATGCCGGGGATCGCCGGGCGGGCACTGCTCCAGCATGAGGTTGGAAAACGTCAGCACCGATGTGAGCGGATTGTTGATCTCATGAGCGATCCCTGCGGCCAGCTTGCCGACGAGGGCAAGTTTTTCCGCCTCGACAAGCCGCGCCTGCTTTTCTTCCAGATGCATGACCGCCGTTTCGAGTGACGTCATCGTGTGCTTGAGCTTCGATTCCATGAAATTGAACGAAGCCTGAAGCGCGGACAGCTCGTCATGGCCCTTGACTGCAATCTCTTCCGAAAAATCCCCCTGGGACAACTTCTGGCTGATCTTCTCCAGCGTTCTGATCGGCGTCGCGATGCTTGCTCCCAGCTTGATGTTCACGACGACGCCAACCACGACAACGAGGATCCATGCAGTCGCCAGAATGGTAAGCGACTTTTTGATGGCGGTTTCAAGATCAGCACGTTCCTGTCTCGACAGTTTTATGGCGAAGTTCTGTATTTCGTGCGCCATCAGGATCAGCTGATTGTTCGCTGCTTTCTGGGCGTCATAGATCTGATACAGCATGCCCACGCGCGAAGCATAGTCGTTCACGGCGGATTTTCCGGGGGAAAACGCTGCGCGAACGGCGCGCACAAAAATCTGATAATCCTCGACGGTACGGTAGAGCATCACATTTTTTTCATACCGTCGTACCACAAGAAACGCCAGAAGCTCATTGCCTGAGAGGAGCTTCTCGATCCGCCTGCCGCTGCTGCGGATGGTGTCTTCCAGCTCCTGCTCTGCCTTGAAATCGGCGGAAATCGTCTCGACTTGCTCTTCATAATCGGCGATCGCGGTCAACAGCATTGCGTAGCTATTCTCGCCGATTTCGCGGCTAATCTCGCTTTTGAAGGGTTTGATTGTCTCTTTCAGCGCGCTGATATATTTCTGCAGCTCGTTCCGGTTTGCCTCGTCTTTATAGAGCAGGTAGTTTTTCTCGTAGCGCCGCACTTCAAGGACGTTTTTCGAAATGTCGTCGGCGGTTTCAACGGACGAAAGGCGCGTGCCGAGATCCCTGAATTCTTTATAGGAAAAAAACCCAAGAATCGCGGCGAGAATAATATAGAGCGCGAAAGCGAAATAAAGTTTATCCCGTATCTTCATCATGATCGACGAGGCGGGCGGCTATGCGCCGCCGGCAAAATATACCTTTATAGGTGCGGTGTTCGCATCTCTACGCAGTCTACCATACCATATTTTTTTTCAAGCTGCAAAGGCAATTCTGCCGCCTTGGCTTGCCGCCACACCTCGATTATGCGGACCTGAGGACGATCACACCTCCTTCTTCACCTTCGCCTTTTTCATGGTGAGGCCCAGCCCATCGAAAATGTAAAATATGGCAAAGCCCCACCACATGGTGTAAATAACATAGAAAACAAGCAGACCTATCATCGTACCGGCTTTTTCGGAAACCTGCTGGGCATCAATCTTGTAGAAATTGAACGAAGGTTCGATTGCCTTTTTCATCACCTCGGACACTATGTTGGACTCTTCAATTTTGCCCTGTTTCTTGAGCTCCTTATCCATAACCTTGAGCACATTCCACCACGATGTCAGGGCGTCTTTTTCATTCATGCCGTAACGGTCCGCGATCTTTTTGCCGTCGTTCTTGTACATATCGTCGGCGTCCTGGAGCACTTTGCTCATCATCGCGCCGAGATTCGCGTTCAACGTCATGTCCGGGCTCGCGCTTTTCACATCAATGCCCGCGGCTGCAAGCACCTTCAGGGCGGTCGTGCCCTGCTCGGGCTTGTCGAACTTCAAGGCGACGGCGACGCTCGTGGAGTTGAACTTTTCATTGTTCTTGGCCACTGTGGGGATGAAATACGACGACCCTTTTGACAGCTTGTTGAACATATCATCAGAATACATCAGCCCGTTCTTTCCTTCTCCAAAGACGGGCGAAAAGATCAGGATGAGCACCCCGAGAAAACTTAGTGCGAGCATCGCGCCGATCGACAGTGTCTTCTTATTCAACTGGGCCATGGCTATGCCTCCTCCCTGAGCGTTTTAATGTTTCCGAAGAACTTGCTGAAGATCCAGAGGCCGAACACGGCCACCACGACCCAGAATATGATGTTGCCCACGAACTCGATTGCGTTGATCGTGCCCTTGGACAGGTTGATGTATTCGAGTTCGACCATCTTCTTGGGCAGCGTCGCCGCCCGGTTGATGAAACCGGCGATGATGGACACCGCATAGAAGCCGCGGATGTGAATGCCTTTCACGACCTTGGTCGTGAGCGCGCCGACCTGGATGCCGATGAGTGAACCGATCAGCATGCCCATCGCCAAGGTGTAGAACACGTAGCCGTAGATTGCGTACTGGGCGATGGACGCGAGTCCGGCTGTGAAGATGATCTGGAGGATATCGGTACCCACCGTCGTTGCCGTGGACACCCCGAAGGTGTAGACGAACATGGGGAAGGTGACGAAGCCGCCGCCGACGCCCATAATGGCCGCGAGAGCTCCCACTATCACGCCGCCCATTGCCACAAACACACCCGAGATTTTCTTGCCGCCTTCAACATAATCTTCATCAAATGTTATCATGGGCGGGATCTGCATCTTCTGGAGCTTCACGGCGAACTCCGTCGTCCCTGACGGGCCGCCGTGGGCGTCGCCGCCTCCGGCGCTCGTGCCCCTGGTGGATCTCCAGAAATCCAGCATCGCATAGAACCCGAGGAACCCGAGGAGAACAGCGTACACCAGACTGATGAAGGCCTCTGACAGAAGCGGGTCCTTGTTGTAAAGGCCTTTGTTGATGGCGCCGCCGATGAACGTGCCGCCCGCGGAACCCACGAGGAATGCCATGGCCAGTTTCACGGACACATTCCCGAGTTTTTTATGCACCGTCGTGCCCATGATGGCTTTAGCAAAAATGTGGAACACATCGGTGCCAACGGCCAGTATGCCTTTCACTCCTGCTGCCATAAGCGCGGGTGTGATGATGAAGCCGCCGCCCGCGCCGATGCAGCCCGTGATGAGACCCGCTGCAAGACCTATCGCTATGGAAACGATGAAAATATTAGTCGAGTAAAACGCCGGCGCATACGCAGTTTTTCCGCCGAGCATGTTCGCCGCATCCGCCCATGAAACGATCAGTACGGGCAGCAGCAGGAGCAACAGAATCCACATCTTCTTCCGGTTTCTGATAATGTTCATGGAGACTTCGTAATCCCATTTGGCGTGCGCCAGGGTCGACATCTTCAGAAACTCATACATTTTTCTTCCAAAACTCATTTCCCCCTCCTTAGTCGTTGGTTGTGTTCTATTTCAATCGTTCAAATTCAATCTGGATTTTATATTTTTTGCCCATACCGTGGAGCCGCGTATAGGCGACCAGGCCTGCATCAGAGCCGATGAGAAACCGGTGCAGCAGCAGTCCCGGCCCGCCGGCCGAAGAACCGAGCAGCTGCGCGGTTTTTGCATCAATATCCGCGACCTCGATCGTCTGCACGACTTTCGTGATCTTGTGTTCGCTTTTTTCCTGGATTAAATCGTAGAGCGGTGTAGAGCTGACATCCTCCTGATCGATATCAGGCATGACGACAAGCGGGACATAGGTTTCTTCGATGTATGCAGGCTCGCCGTTCACCGAGCGTTTGCAGAGCATGTAAAAAATATCCGGTTTGCCGTCTTGTTTGTGCATCCCCTGAAAAATCTGCTCAATATCAACCGAGGACGTCCTGATCTCCTTGCGCACCACCTCCTTGGTTACGCTCACCCCCTCTCCAAACATGTTTTCAGTCAACTTCGTTTTCATTGCAAGACCGGTTAAATGCGGCTGATGTGTGACGAACGTTCCTTTGCCCTGAAGTTTTTTCAGAAACCCCGATCTGACGAGTTCAGATACAGCCATGCGCACTGTTGCCTTGCTCACATTGTAGACCTTGCAGAGTTCGTCTTCCGTCGGGATTTGGGAACCGTGCGGCCATTCTCCCGATTCGATCTTGTCCTTGATGATGGCGTACATCTGGACATATAGTTTTTGCTGACTGTCTCTATCAACGGTTTTCTCATTCCACATGTGTTTCGCTCGACCTGTCCTCATAATGTTTTTTTAAATGACAAAAAAAAGCTGCACTCTCATTACCATCTGCAAGGCAGCATGTGCATATATTCCCAACTATATTTTTACGAACATGCAGTAAAAATCTATTTTGCCTTCGCCCCAGAGGTCGCCTGTTTCATTATGGAAAGTGATTCAAAAGCACCTTCCTCCTCTGCAGTGGGTTTGCCGGAAAGCTTCACAGCTTCATCATACTCCCCGGATTCCGCGAAGGTTATTGCAACCATAAGATCTTCAAACTTAGAAAGTAGCTTTTTCATATAAGCCTCCACATATATACCTACTAGGCTTATTACAATCTGCGTGCCATTTTTATCTATATGAATAATAAGATATTTTTATGTGATTAAAAAATTGACGCAATTATTTATTGCACTACGCTTATGTAATTTCGCAGGGTTAGTACGCAATAACAGATGCAACAAATTTATGCAGTGCACCTGCTATGTTACTATATTATACTGCTTTATTTTCCGCTGGAGCTGTTGGCGATAGATTCCCAGGGCTGCTGCTGCCCGTGAAATGTTGCCGTTATTTTCCCGAAGCGCTTCTGTTATTGTTTCTTTCTCAATATTCGAAAGGGCGTCTTTCAGGCGTGGTGAGGAGGGGCTTTTTTCAGCGGGCTTCTTCAATGATGCATGCCTTAGGAATTCCGGCAGGTCATCGGGAAGAATCTCCGAGGTGTTGGCAAAGGATATCGCACGTTCAATGATATTCTCGAGTTCCCTGACGTTTCCCGGAAATGAATATTCAAGCAGCAGATTCATGGCTTCTGCACCGATGCACTTGATCAGAATGTCCTTTCTTTTCGGAGCATGATGCTGCAGAAAATGCTTTGCGAGAACCGGCACATCCTCCAGGCGCTCTCGCAGCGGTGGAAGGTGGATGTTGATCACGTTCAGGCGATAATACAGGTCTTCGCGAAACGCACCGCGGTTGCTCAGTGCTTTAAGGTCGCGGTGTGTCGCAGTGATGAACCGGAGATCGACCTTCAGCTGGCGCATGCCGCCGATCCGCATGATTTCGCCCTCCTGGAGCACGCGCAGGATTTTTGTCTGAAAGAGGGGCGAAACGTCGCCTATTTCATCGAAGAACACGGTACCGCCGTCGGCCATTTCGAGCAGGCCTTTTTTCTGATACTGGGCTCCGGTGAAAGCCCCTTTTTCGAATCCAAACAGCTCCGACTCCAGCAGCGTGTCCGGGATTGCGCTGCAGTTGATGGTCATAAACGCTTTTTCGTTGCGCGGGCTCCAGCGATGGATCGCCCGGGCAATCAATTCCTTGCCCGTCCCGCTGTCCCCGGTGATCAGAACATTGCTCTCGCTTGCCGCCGCTTTCTTGATCAGGCCAAAAATCACCTGCATGGAAGGGCTGGTGCCGATGATTTCATCGAAGCCGAACTTGCTGTTCAGGATCTGTTTTTTGTGGCGGCTGATGATCTCGTTCAGTGCCTCGGTCGTGAGCGGTTTTTCGAGAAAGTCGCAGGCTCCGAGCCGCATGGCTGCAACGGCTTTTTTCAGATCAGCGTGCGCAAATGCGATGACCGGCATGGCATGGCGCAGATCAAGAAGCCGCTCCTCCCAATTGCCGGTGTCAAGATCAAGGAATGCAATGTCGTGCTGATCGCTTTGAAGAGGCTTGTTTTCAGAGGAAGGGGGCGCGTCTTTCCGCACGTCCCCTAATTCAGGCGTATACCCGGCGGACCGGAAAAGCGAGTAGATCGATTTTGCTTCATCAGAAAGAACAAGAATATTCAGCATGGCGTTGATGCACTTCGGGCTCTAGCTTTACTCTCGATGATGCCGCCCGAAACATCCCTCGATGTTACTTACTTTTCACGACAAGGACGGGGCACTCCGATGTCACGATAACGCGCTCTGCGACACTGCCCATGAGAAGTTTATCGACACCTGCCCGGCCGTGGCTGCCCATGACGATAAGGTCCGCGTTCGTTTCCTGCGCCATCTGGATGATAATATCCGCGGGTTTGCCGCTTGCCACGAATGCCTTGGCAGGCACACCCTCCTTCTGCGCCGCTTCCCTCACTTCCCGGGTAAACTTTTCCGCAACAGCCTCGGCTGTATTGTCAAGCTTCTCGCGCTGCTTCACTGTCAGATCGAGGTTATCATGGCTCCCTTGTTCCACCGGCACTACGGAAATTACCGTAATCGAACCGCTGCTGCGTTTTGCCAGGCAGATAGCCTCACCGGCCGCCCGAACCGAGTACTTGGAGCCATCTGTTGCGATTAATATATTTTTAAACTCCTGTTCCGATGCTGAGGGCACGATCAGCACATTGCAGGGCGAATACCCGATGACCCGCGCGGTAACGCTCCCCATCATGAGCCGTGTGAGTCCGGTGCGGCCCCGTCTTCCCGTCACGATCATGGTGCACTTGTTTTTTACTGCTTCATCGATAATGTATTTGAATGTCTCCTCGCCCTCCCGAACGACGATGTCGCAGTCCAAGCCTTCGCGTTTCGCCTGATCCTTGATTTTTTCGAGCACGGCTCGCGCCGCCCGCTCCGCTTTTTCCACGAGTTCCGGAGCGATAGCAGCGTATTCCTGGTTCGTCTCGACGACCGTCATCGCCATCAGCTTGCCGCTGCATTTTTTCGCAAGTTTAATCGCCTGGCGCACCGCGCCTTCACTGAATTTAGATCCGTCCGTTGATATGAGAATTTTATCGGTCCAACCCGCCTTACACGATTCAATCATTAGATTACCCCCCCAAAAAGAAAAAATTCGTAATTAGTGGAGCCCCCTCCTGCAGGAGCCTGAGGCTCCCTTTAATAACGCGACCTCCCATGGACTACGGCGCGAACCCCCGGCAGGAGCCGGGGAATTGCAAGTCGCGGGATTCAATTTTCATATTTTACAGTTTATAGGCGCCTTTAAATGTTGCACGATGCAATTATTTGGTTCAATCATAGTCTTAGAAATGCAGCATGTCAAACAAAAAAAATATAAGAGTATAGTAACTATTTAAAAATATTACAATTTATTGTTATTGGGAGGAAGGGAAACAATCAGATGGATAGTAAGACAGTTTTGCAAGGTGAGCTCTAAAACGTTGTTTATATTGCACAAGAACGTCTGTCTATTGATCGACAATATGCACTCGCTCGACAAAAATAGCAGCCGTCTTTGCGGCGCCATCGATCTCGGATGATCGGACAGGGACTTTGAGCGCTTCACTGGCCCGAATTAATCCGCTTGCAGCAAACGGAACGGTCGCCATGATTGAGCCCTCGGCGGACAGGTAGGTGATGGAACCGCGAATCTCGTCGATATCAAACGCGCTGCGATTTGCAAAAACAATGGCCGTTGCTTTCGTATAGCTGGTAGCGACTCCCTTGTCGAATGTATCCCAGTCTCCGGCGATGATGAAATTCGATGGTCTCTGCTGCAGCTCCAGTTTTGCGGTTTCATTTGTCTTGGCTTTCTCCAAAAGAGCCTCGGCTTCTTTCCGCTGGCAGGAGTTCAGAGACAAGATGGCTAATACGAATACTACAACGCTTTTCCAATACATGATCCGTATCCTTCCCTGTTCAGTCTGACGAGCACGATGGCAAGTGGTCAACGCAGACCCTTGCTGTACATTCGTGAGGTGAAGCCGAACCGCCTGAACAAACGTACTATAAATTCGGCAAAATGTCCAGTGCGTAAAAAAATATTGTCATCGACGTGACAGCTCAGCTGATTACAAACAACACGACAGGAAGCAGCTGAGAGGCATCGGCAGTTTGGGGAAATACTATTAATATAAGGAATGGTGGTCCCAACGGGAATCGAACCCGTGTCTCCGGCGTGAGAGGCCAGCGTCCTAGGCCGCTAGACGATGGGACCGTTTTGCCTGAAGAGGCGTTGGATTGGATCTTTGAAATTTCAAATTGAAAAATGTAAAGTGAAAAATACGAATTGGTCTGCAGCGACTTCCCATCTTCACTTTACAATTCGGTTGAATACTGGTTGGGGGAGGAGGATTCGAACCCCCGTAAACAGGTTCAGAGCCTGTCGTCCTACCACTGGACGATCCCCCAGAAAGTCCTGTAAAGCCTTAGCACTATATCCAAAACACTCCGGACTGTCAAGGGCAAAAACCGCTTTTGACCCGCTCGATAGCCGCGTATAAACTCGAACCTCCCCCCGACAGGATCTTGTCCGGCAGAGACGGAGCGATCAATAATCTTAACAATGCTACCTTTTATTATTTATTCTCGTTATACTGACCTATTCGTAAAGAGCCTTCTCAGAGACCTCAGCGGGAAAAAAACGTCTTCCCCCGGAGCACGCTGCACCTGAACGTTCTGCGCGGCAGCAGCAGGTACGCCGGCGAATCAAGAATGATCATCCGGTATAAGCGACAGGCAGAACGGCGGCCGCATCCGGCCATTTTTATTAGATTTTATCTTGCTTTTGCGGGGGTACGATGCTATGCTGAATCCGCTGTGCAAAACGCAACATGGTTTTTTGACCAGATCATCGTGTACTCAAGTAGCGGTTTATAATGGGGTCAATGTTCCCAATCTTGCAGGAAAGGAGGCCAGGAAACAGCCGCACTGCATGAGGCAGAAGGCATTTCTCTTACTCCATGCTTGTAGATTATCTCAAGAACATACCTCTTTTCAGACACCTCAAAGAAACCCAGCTCAAGGAAATCGCTTCACGCTGCAAAACCGCGAAGTACAGGAAAAACGAGGTGGTCTTCTATAAAACGGACTTGAGCACCGATCTTTACATCGTCAATTCAGGCAGGCTGAAGGCGGTTCTGATCGATGAAGAAGGAGACGAGATCGTTCTCGCGCACTTCGAAAAAGGCTCGTTCTTCGGAGAGCTCAACCTGCTCGATGAAAAGGGCCGTTCCGCCACCATCGCGGCGGAAACCGACTCCGAACTCTCGGTCCTGAAAAAGGACCTGTTCATCGACCTCCTGTTTAAGGATCCGCGCATCGCCGTTGAACTCATGACAACGATCGTGGACCGCCTGCGCAAGGCCGACGAAATGATCGAATCGCTCGCCTTCCGAGAAGTCGGGGAGCGGCTCATCAAAGCGCTCCTTGACCAAGCTTCTTCAAATCCGGCAGGAGCGTCGGCCAGCTATTTCAAGGCAGGGAAAATCACGCACAAGGAGCTGTCCGCACGCATCGGATCTTCACGCGAGGCTGTTTCAAAGTGCCTCAAAGTGCTTGCATCCAAGGCAATCGTAAAAGATGCCGACGGCAGTATCCTGATCGCCCGCAATGCGCTGGAGCGGTTCAAGAACAACACCCAGGCCGAGGCATAGGTACCCGCCTTACGCATGACACAAAAAAACCCCGCGGCAGCAATGACCGCGGGGTTTTTCTCTGATCGCCTCTTGTTATCAGATCTTCGGCAGTTTTGCAAGCGCCTTCCTGATGTCTTCCTCCGGATGTTCGTGATCGTACAACTTCCCTTCGCGGTAGTCAGCGTACGCCTGCAGGTCGAGGTAGCCGTGGCCGCTCAGGTTGAAAAGAATGGTCCTCTGCTTACCCTCCTCCTTGGCGCGGATCGCCTCGTCGATCGCAGCGCGCACGGCATGGCTGCTTTCGGGTGCGGGAATGATCGATTCGGTGCCGGCAAAGAGCACGGCCGCCTCGAACACCTTGGTCTGGGGATAGGCCTTTGCCTCGATGATCTTGTCATAGCAGAGCTGGGACACGAGCGGAGAGTCGCCGTGGTATCGCAGCCCGCCCGCATGAATGCCGGCAGGCATGAAGTCGTGCCCGAGTGTGTACATGGATAACAGCGGCGTCATCCCGGCCACATCGCCGAAATCATACCGGAACTCGCCCTTGGTCAGCGTGGGGCAGGACGTGGGTTCGACCGCTACCGCGCGCAGGTCTTTCTTTTTTCCGGACAGCTTGTCATGAACGAACGGGAAGGCGATGCCGGAGAAGTTGCTCCCCCCGCCGCAGCAGCCGATCACGACATCGGGATAATCACCCGCCATTTCCATCTGCTTTTTCGCTTCCTGCCCGATGACGGTCTGGTGCAGGCAGACATGATTCAGCACCGACCCCAGGGCATAGTTCGTATCGCCGTGGGTGGCCGCGTCCTCGACCGCTTCGGAGATGGCGATGCCGAGGCTCCCCGTGCTCGTGGGGTCTGCTTCGAGGATCTTGCGCCCGGTGTTCGTGACGGTTGACGGACTCGCGTGCACCGTGGCGCCCCACGTCTCCATCATCATTCGCCGGTAAGGCTTCTGGCTGAAGCTCACCTTCACCATGTAGACGGTCACGTCGAGGCCGAAGAGCTTTCCTGCCAGGGCCATGGAAGAGCCCCACTGGCCTGCCCCGGTCTCCGTGGCGATGCGCTTGATCCCCGCCTTTTTATTGTAATAAGCCTGCGGTATTGCCGTATTGGGCTTGTGGCTGCCCGCAGGGCTCACGCCTTCGTATTTATAGTAGATCTTTGCAGGAGTGCCGAGCGCTTTTTCGAGCCGGTGCGCACGGAAAAGCGGAGACGGCCGCCACAACGTGTAGATGTCCAGCACTTCCTCGGGGATATCAATCCACCGCTCCTGGCTCACTTCCTGAAGAATGAGGTCCATCGGAAATATGGGTTTGAGGTCGTCGGGTCCCACAGGCTGCCTGGTTGCCGGATGAAGCGGCGGCTTGGGCAGGTTGGGCATATCCGCCATGATGTTGTACCATTTGGTCGGTATGTCCTTGTCAGAGAGCAAAATCTTGGTCTGTTTCATTGCATCCTCCTGCACTACAGCTGGAATAAAAGTGGAGGCATTGTATACTATTTACCGGACTTTCTCAACGGGAATTTGCTGATTGCGGGCGCGTTGGTGCAATCGGTTTGCTCAGGCCTTGAGCTCGCCCAGCATTCTTATGAACGCTTTGAGGAGGTCTCTGTCGAAGTCGGCGGCTTCGCGGGTGATGACGGAAAGGGCATAGAACGGAGTACGTGCCGGCTGGTAGGAGCGTTTCGTGGTCATGGCATCGTAGCAGTCCACGATGGAAGTGATCCTGCCGAAGAGGTGCACTTCCTGCTCCTTTCTCCTGCCTGGATACCCCTTGCCCGAGAGCCGTTCGTGATGCTGGGATACGGCGAGGAAGGATTCCTCCGGCACATCCGGGCTGATGCGCAGGATCTGCTCTCCCTCGGGCACATGGGTCTTGATAATATTGTATTCCTCGTCATCCAGCCTGCCCGGCTTGTTGATGATCGCCGAAGGGATGGCGCACTTGCCCACATCGTGCAGCATGGCTCCGATGCCGAGCCTCATGATCTGCTCCCGCGGCAGGCCGGCCGCAAGCGCGAGGCCGACGGAGAGCACGGCGACATTCACCGAATGGGTATAGGTGTAATAATCGTGGTTACGAAGCGACAGGAGGTCGCCGGCCGCTGATTTGTTCTCCAGAATACACTCGACCATCCTGTTCACGACGGAGACGGACTCCTTGATCTTCTCCCCGCTCCGGGGATTGTCGAGCAGGTCCTTCAGGATGAGCTTCGAGTTCTCCCTGATCACGGAGCGCCGGATCCGATCGCGCTCCTCCCCCCCGAGACGCTCGCTGTTCGCGAGGTCCTGCAGATACGCGTTGTACCGGGAAATATCCTCAGGCCGGATCACGATGTCGCCGGAAGCATGCAGCACGCGGTCGTCGATCACCGCAGGCGTGCCTTCATTCGCAGGCAGCAGCACGGACAGCCGGAACTCTCGAAGGAGCAAAATGTTGAAGGCGACGCGGGTGCCTTGCAGCAGGAGCGACCGGTCGATGAGATAATGCCGGTCCCTGCTCTCGATGTACTGACGGTACACGACGGGATCGAGGCCGGCCTTCGCAGCAGCGGGCAGCCTGCTCAGATACGCTTCAAGTTCCGTGCCCTCCGATGTTTTCACATGCACCATGCCCACGCCTTTTTCGCGCAGGATGTTCATGGCAACGCCGTCATACACCGATCCCCTGTTAAACAGCGGAATGATGATGCCGTGGTCCTTCAAAAAAACGTCAAAAGGGAGCGTGGAGCCGACGATCAGCTTTTCAGCGGGAAGCGATACATACGGATCGAGGTCGAATTCAGAATAGGGAGACATGGAACTCCATTACGAGGAACTACATCCCGATCGAGAACATGCCCTCAAGATCATGCTTCGAATGGACGCGGAAGGCGACGAGCGTTTCCGATTTCTGGATTCCCTCGACTTTCAACATATGGTTCGTCACCAGCTCGGCCATCTGGTCGTTGTCCCGGGCGCGGATGATCACGGCGAGGTCGTATCTTCCTGCCACGGAATAGACTTCCGAAATGCCGTCCATTTCGGCAAGCATTTCAGCAACTGTGTTTACCTTGTCCCGAGAGACGTTCAGCAGCACGAGCGCATTCACCATACCGGGCCTCCTTGGATTTTCCTGGAGATCATTATATCAGAATTCTGTTTCAGCGAAGCAGGAATATCAACGGGTCGCGCATCGGGGGTCGGGCCCGGCAAGGCTTCCGGTGAGAAGCAGGCTTTGCGCGGGGCAGCCGCCGTGGCATGTTGCATGAAGCTTGCAGGATTTGCCTGTGCAGACGTTCGTGGTTTTCGTGCGGAAAAAAGATAGAATTCTGTTCGTCCAGATCGTTTCGAAGGGATCAGTCAGAATATTCCCAAGGCGAAACTCTTTTCTGCCAAAGAACAGATTGCAGGGGTATACCGAACCGTCCGGCATTATGCCGAGCTTTGTCGTACCTGCGGGGCAGCGAACGTACCGGAGCTCGGGACAACCTTCGTCCGGAAGGAAACCGGAGCAGGACACCGTGCCGGTCAGGGCAGGGTCATATTCTGCCTCAACGGCCGACAGGAAGCGATCGAATGCGACCGTGAGCGTAAGCTCCCCGCGATCAAGCGCGTCGCGGTAGATCAGATAGTATCGTGCAGGATGCAGGTCGAGAACGGCTTTCGCGAGCGTGCTGCCCTGACCGGGGGAATACACCGTTTTCACGACAGGCCGCCGCGACCGGATAAATGCCGCAGTCTGTGCCAGCGTTTCCTGATCGTTGATCGAGATGCCGACCCGGACGCGCGGCCCCAGGTC
>DATHDE010000039.1:0-3457 GCA_035490495.1 Nitrospirota bacterium | reverse complement strand
GTACCTGCCCGCGTAGTGTTTTCCATCGCTGGTCACGACGCCGGCAACTGCTTTGTCCTGCAGCGCAATCTCCTTGACGGGCATGCCGAACGCAACATCGACTTTCCCGTTCAACTCGTTCTTGAGCCCTTTGAGCACGTCCCGGCACAGGTCGGTGCCGATGTGCCTGATGCGCGCGGGGATAAGTTCGAGGTGGTAGCCTGCTGATCTTTTTTTGAGCCGCGCAAGAGCGTCGTTGTTCTCTCCGTGCACATCGCCGCCTGCCCCAAAGGAGCGGTACGTGGCGTCCACATATTCTATGTAGTTCGTGAGATGCTCGGGGGAGAGGTATTCGTTCAGCCACCCGCCGAATTCGGAAGTGAGCGTGAGCTTGCCGTCGCTGTATGCGCCCGCGCCGCCCCATCCGCACAGGATGCCGCACAGCGCGCACTGGACGCAGGGGATGGACGACTCGATCATGGGGCATGCGCGGTGTTCGAGGTCGCTCCCCTTCTCGATCATGAGAATTTTGAGTCGACCACTGCGCACGAGCTCAAGGGCTGCAAAAATGCCTGCGGGGCCGGCGCCGATGATGATGACGTCGTAGGACATGATAAATACGGTTCAGACTGCGGATTTCCCATTCGGAGTTGCAATGCAACAGCTGAATCGAGTGTAGCAAATTTCGGGGATCTCCACAACAAGAAACCCCTCACCGCCCTGCCCTCTCCTGCTTCGAGAGGGCGTTGCCGGGTGAGGGGTTAGGGGGGGCTATTTCAGGCTCAGCATATAGTCGGTCAGCTGTTTCAGGTTGTCGTCGCTCAGCGCGACTTTGGGCATGATGGAACCCGGCGAGAGGGCCTGGGGGTCCTTGAAATGGCGCATGAGCCAGTCGGCATCGCGGTGGCTGCCCACATGGGTGAGATCGGGACCGATTTTGCCGCCCTTGCCGTGGATCATATGGCAGGCGGAGCAGCCGTTGTTATCAAACAACGTGCGGCCTGCCAGCACGGACGGCGATGTTACGGCAGGAGCATTTACGATGGGAGCCTTGGCTCCGGCTATGGTGAGGCCCGCGATCGTGACAACGGTGATGCCTGCGATAACAGTCATAACCTGGCGTTTTCGGGGGTCACGCTCCGGGTTCCTGTCGAGAAAAGGAAGGAGCACGAGGCCGATGATGGCGATCGTGGGGAGGACTACCGTTCCGACGATTTCAAACCTGCCTTCGAAAATGCGCAGCATCTGAAACACAAAATAGAAATACCACTCAGGCCGCGGATTGTACGAGCTGTCCGTGGGGTCGGCCTGCGGCTCCAGGGGCGCCGGAAACAGTATCGCCAGGGTAACAAGCAGGGTGAAAATAATCGCGATGAAGAGCGTGTCTCTGAAGATCTGGTTCGGGAATAACGGCTCCGTGTACAGCGGCTGCTTCTTTGCCGCATTCCAGTGGCCGCCCGCACCCGCGTTTTCAAGGATCAGAATATGAAGAAAAGCGAGGATCGCAAGGCTCCAGGGAAGCACATAGGTATGGATGGCAAAGAACCGGCTGAGCGTGAGGTTTCCCAGCTCGCTCCCTCCGCGGATGATCTTGAGCAGGATGCCGCCGGCACCAGGCGCGGTCCCGGCCACATTGGTGCCTACCACCGTTGCCCAGTAGGCCTTCTGGTCCCACGGCAGAAGATATCCTGTAAAGGCAAAACCGCCCACGATCATAATGAGCCCCACACCGATCAGCCAGACGAGCTCGCGCGGTTTTTTGTAGGCGCCGTACACGAATACACGAAGCATGTGCAGCGCCACGATCACCATCATGAAGCTCGCGCCCCAATGGTGCATGCCCCGGACGAAACTGCCGAACGGCGCCTGGGTCTCGATATATTTGACGCTGGCATAAGCGTGATCGGGCGTGGGTGCGTAATAGACCGCAAGACAGATGCCGGTCACCATCTGGAGCGTAAAAACAAACACCAGCGACGCGCCGAGAACAAAGAACCAGCTTGCACCGCCCGGAATGGTCCTGTCTGTGAACAGCTTCCAGAGTTTTCTCAGCTCTATCCGTTCGTCGAACCAGTCACCGATTTTTGAAAGCATGAAGCCTCCTCTAGGCAACCACCTTGCTTGACGTGCCGAGTTGAAATACCTCGTACTTGATGAAAACCTTGTCCCCGTCCAGCTTTGTCTCGAGCGTATCGAGCTGCCGCGGCGCCGGACCGCTCACGACCTTTCCGTTGATGTCGAATACGCTTCCATGGCAGGGGCATTTAAAAAGCGCATCCTTGTCAAACCAGCGGTACCCGCACCCGAGATGGGGACAGTTGGGGGAATAGGCAATCACCGTGTTGTCCTGCTTTCTGACGAGCCAGACCGACCGTTCCTGTTTCTCCTCCTGCCATCCGCTCGTCACGAGCTGGGAAAAGCGGCGCTCCTGAGGTTCATTCACCGCCAGGTCCTTCCACGTGCCCGCGTCGCTCCAGCCGGCCGTGCGCTTGCGCAGCGCGGGAAGGATCGTAAACCCGCCGAGGGGAACCGCGAGCACGGCGCTGATGAATGCAATAATGCCGATGATGACACGGACCATGAAGCTGCGGCGCGTCACAGCCTTTTCTTCCATCACACCCTCCTGAACCTGATGAACCGATATTTTAAGCCAATTATGTTAATTCTAACGCGATTGTTGCTGCTGTCAAGGAAGGAATGAGGGGTCGTCTCTGGTTGGGGATAAGAAACTGATGATGTTCCTGGTCGAGGAAAAGAGTCAAAATAACATGCTGTTCATTCGCACGATATGGTGCGTCTAAACATGCCCAAAACAGTGCTTCACGGACGCGAAACCATTCCGCTCCGGATCTCATTTGTTCACGCTGTGAGTACGACTCGGGCTCATCACAGTATTTTGCAGACGTTCCCCGGCCTTCGGCCCTCCACTTCGAGCGCGTTCACCGCAGATCCCTGAGCGGCAGCCGACTGTCCTGTTCTTTAACCCATCGCACTGCTGAACCGACGATGACATCGGCGTTCAAATTTTTCGTTGGGGGACACGTACGGGTTCACCTTCGTCACTGGCTCCGACGCAGGGGACCGTTACGGCAACTTCATCTTCGGCTCCCCTGTCAATATCCTTTTGCCGTGATGCGCTACTTCGCCTGCATTTTGCCCCTGCGCTTGCCAAGCACAGTGTCCTTTCGTGAACATACGATCGTTCCCGGTTCGAGCCTGCCTCGCAGAAATCGAGACAGCACCTCGTCAGCATTGCCCGCTATCCAGGGGATCACCTGGATCCCGCTTCGCACCAGGATGTTCTGCAGGCGTTCGGGAAGCCCGCCGCAGATCATAGTC
Organism: Nitrospirota bacterium; assembly: GCA_035490495.1. Classification (GTDB taxonomy): domain Bacteria; phylum Nitrospirota; class UBA9217; order UBA9217; family UBA9217; genus JAJYKN01. Next base: position 139 of record DATHDE010000039.1, on the reverse strand, counting down.
TCGACGCCGAGTTCGTGGAGCAACGAAATCCGTTCGTCGTCCCCCCACCCTTCACAAAATATATCCCTGCGCGCCACTACCTTTTTCTCCTTGACTTCAAATAATCCGAATGCCGGAGCGAAGTCAAATCGCGGTGAAA
>DATHDE010000038.1:0-14098 GCA_035490495.1 Nitrospirota bacterium | reverse complement strand
ACACGAATCCCGAGGTTGTGGCTGTGGTAGTCAAGCTTTGCTTCGAAGCAGGCGCGAAGAAGGTGCGCGTGTTCGACCGGCCGGTGAATGATCCGCGGCGATGCTTTGTCCAGAGCGGCATCATCAAGGCCGCCGGCTCGCTGGGCGCGGACGTGGATTACATGGACGAACGGAAGTTCAGGGACATGGACATCAAAGGCGAGGCGCTCAAGTCCTGGCCGCTGTACACGGAATTGTTCGAAGCGGACAAAGTAATCAACATCCCCATCGCCAAACACCACGGTCTTGCAAAACTTACCCTGTCCATGAAAAACTGGATGGGGGTCATGGGCGGGCAGCGCAGACAGATCCATCAGAAGCTCGACGACAGCCTCGTCGACCTCGCACACAAGATCAAACCATCACTCACCATCCTTGATGCCGTGCGCATCCTCACGGCCAACGGGCCGCAAGGCGGAAGCCTCGCCGACGTGAAGAAACTGGACACGGTCATCGCGGGAGTGGACCAGGTCGCGATCGATTCTTACGGCGCGACGCTGTTCGGCATGAAGGGAAGCGATCTCGGATACGTGGTGCGCGGACATAAGCTCGGGCTGGGGCAGATGGATTTGCATAAATTGAATATAAAAAAAATAACCGTATAAAGGGATTTCCGGATGCCGCCCCCCTCAGAGCGGGCAATTACAAGCAACCGCTCGCGGCGATGTCCCTCCTGCATCGTCAAAGGATCAATAATGAAAAATCTGAGAAGAGCCGTACAGACCCTGTTTCTTCTGTTCTTTTTCTTTCTGTTACTGCAAACCGAATCCAAAGGTAACGACGAGCTGGGGTATCCGGTCAGGCTGTTTCTGGATTTCGACCCTTTGATTTTTTTCACCACGCTCCTCTCCGCCCACGCCGTGGCCAAGGCCTTCGCCTACTCCATCATCACGATCATCGTTACCGTCCTTCTTGGCAGGGTGTTCTGCGGCTGGGTCTGCCCGCTCGGAACATTGAACAATCTCGTGGGATCGATCCGGAAAAAGGCGGCAGCGCATCAGGGCAGGAAGTGGCACCGTGTTAAATACTACATCCTGATCGGTATCCTGGGCTCGTCCTTGTTCACGCTCCAGCCTGTGGGGATCATGGACCCGCTGTCGCTTATCATCCGCTCATTTTCCATAAGCCTCTTCCCCGCGTTCAACTACGGCGTGCGCGCCGCGTTCGATACGATCTATTCCGTCAATCCCTTCGGCCTGGCTGCCTTGTCCGAGCCGCTCTACACGGTCCTCAAAAAGTCCGTGCTCGCGTTCGACAAATCATATTATGAACAGAGCATTTTTCTCGGAAGTCTTTTCCTCGCCATTCTCGGGCTGAATCTCATTGAACGGAGGTTCTGGTGCAAGTACCTCTGCCCCCTGGGTGCACTGCTCGGCCTGCTGTCCCGCTTCTCATGGCTCCGGCGCTCGGTGAGCGAGGAATGCACGGAATGCGGGGCCTGCAGCAGGGTGTGCCAGGGGAACGCGGCACCCGATCAAAAAGAAAACTGGAAAGACTCGGAGTGCCTCTATTGCTGGAACTGCGACGACATCTGCCCGTCGAATGCAGTGAGCTTCGGGTTCGGAAAAAAGAAGACAGCGGCAATGGACCTCGGACGGCGCAGGATCATTACTGCCGCATGCAGCGGTATCGCCGCGGTGCCGCTCATCCGCATCACCCCTGTATCACGCACGAACTCGTCTGATCCCCGGCTGTTACGGCCGCCGGGATCGCTGGAAGAAACCGAGTTCCTGAAGCGCTGCGTGAAGTGCGGAGAGTGCATGAAGGTCTGCACCACGAACGGGCTCCAGCCGACGCTCCTGGAAGCGGGGCTGGAAGGCATCTGGTCGCCCATGCTCGTGCCGCGCATCGGGTACTGCGAGTACCGCTGCACGCTCTGCGGACAGGTCTGCCCCACGGGCGCCATCAAGCGGCTAGCGCAGGAAGAGAAGGCAAAGGTCAAAATCGGCCTTGCCATGATTGACAAGGGAAGGTGCCTGCCCTGGGCGCACGCCACGCCGTGCATCATGTGCGAAGAGGTCTGCCCCACGCCGAAGAAGGCTGTATGGTTCGAAAAAGTTGAGGTGCGGGACCGGAACGGAAAGAAGCTCATTCTCCAGCAGCCGCATGTGGACCTCGAACTCTGCATCGGCTGCGGCATCTGCGAAGCAAAGTGCCCCGTTCTCGGCAGGCCGGCGATTTATGTATCGAGCGTGGGAGAGAGCAGATCCAAGGAGAATCAGCTGCTGCTGACGTGAACATTGGTGTGACGGTGCAGCCGCGGCAGCAGCAGGAGGGGTGTCCGGGCGAGAACCCAGTTCCTGAAACCCCGGTAGCTTAATGTCCCGGACGGAATATCGAGATACCGCTGCAGTGCCTCCGGATGGTCGAAGAACATCCGGAGAAACAGGCGCGGATGCCGGTCGAGCGCTTTTGCCATATGGAGCGCGACGTTGAGCTGCTTCACGATGTGCTGGTTCGCTTCCCTGCAATACTGTGCGACTGCTGCCGCAGGACGATCATTTACGCGCAGGGTGTCAGCAACCGCCCGGGCTGCCAGCTTGCCCGAGAGAATTGCATACAGGATCCCTTCGCCGTGAAATGGATCGGCAAATCCCGCTGCATCGCCGATGAGAAGTATCCTTCCCTTCGCGATGGTTCTTTTTATGCCCCCGAAGGGGATGAAGTGTCCCTGCACTCCGCTGCCCTCGATGGACAGCCCTTTGAGCAGGTACGCCAGTGACTCCCGGGGACGGCTGAATCGCGATGCGAGGCCGGCAATGCCGGATGAGTAGTACTCCCGGTGCGGGAACAGCCATCCATAGCCCATCGGCGCTTCGCCGAAATAAATTTCGAGCGTTTTGCCCAGTCTTTTTGCGATATCGGCGTCGGCTGCCGGAGTTTGGGACACGAGCGCCAATGCCATTTCGTCCTTTGCCAAGGCCGGGCGTATGCTTCGGGCTACGATGCTGTGGATACCGTCGGCGCCGACGAGGAACCGGCCTTCGTATGTTTGATGTGCCGTTGTCACGGACACGGAGCCGGGGTTCTCCCGGATTGAGGCAACCTGTTCTCCGGGAGAAAGATGCACGCCTGCATCCTCTGCCTTCCGAACGAGAAAGGCATCAAAATTTCGCCTGGATACTATAATGCCGAACCGGTGAGTGCTGCCTGCTTCGATAACGCGGCCCCCACAGTGGATCCGCACGTTGTGGCATTCCTGCTCCACAATGTCGCCGGGAAGGTTGAAATCCAGGAGGGAAAGGGCATGCTCGGAGATGGCGCCGGCACACGGTTTTGACCGGGGGAATGTGTCTTTATCGAGAAGGAGCGTTTTCAACCCGCCGAGCCCGCAGAGCCGGCCGCACGTTGAGCCGGCCGGACCCGCTCCGACGATGATGATATCATACATACAGGAGTCTCCCGGGGAAAATACGCTGGAACATGCTGGGACGGGCTTGCTGCCTGCAGCACGATTAGTATAGTATAAAGAAGCGCACGAGTGAAGTACTTTTTGTCGTCCGGGATGGTTTGCGTCATCGGGTGGTACCGAACGGATTTAACGACGGGGAGGAGCAGGTGGCTGATCAGGAAATGCGGGAATTGCTCATCGAGTACATGGGAAACGGCTTTCTTGAAAATATCATTGCCCTGTTCAAAACAGATGCGACGCTCTACCGTTTTGTCGGCGATCTGATGGGTGCGGAGAACATCCGCGTGAGGCTCGGCGCTACGGCGCTGATCGAAGAGCTGGCTCGCGACCGCCGGGAGGAACTCAAAATGTCAGTTCCGGGTCTCATCATGCTCCTGGGGCATGAAAATCCGACGATCCGGGGAGACGCGGCATCGGCGCTCGGCATGATCAAAGACAGATCCGCAGAAACGGCTCTCCGGGAGAGACTCGGGGATGAACATCCCGGCGTGCGGGAGGCTGCACGGGAAGCACTCCTGGAGCTGACAGACCGGTGACAGGCGCTACCACCCTACGTTCAGCATCAGCAGGTGTCGTTTGTTCTTGTCCTGGCCTGCATATGCCCCGATCTCCTCGGTATACATGGTATACGACAGGGTGAATACGAGCAGGCGGAGATCCGCACCGGCCGTGGGATACCCTTCATACATTCCCGCACGGACAGCAAGTTCGGCAGCCCATACGTCGAAGAACTGGATCTCCGCTCCGTAGCGAAGGCGCTTGACTGCATCCTTGTCCTGCTCGAATTTATTCAGAGCATCGATGTAATCCGCGGCCACGGTGATCGAGCGGAACCACGGAGTGATGGGATTGATCGCGATTCCCACATTAACGGTCTGGGGGATTCTTCCCGCCTCGCCGAAGGAAAGATTACCGATATTCTGCACGGACACGCCGAGCGCGGGCCTGAACGGCGAGATGGGCGCGAATTTCCAGAGCAGGCCGGCGTCGAAGCCGACAGCATTGCCCTTTTTGCGCAGGTCCTTTTTGATATAGTCGTTCAGGCGATCCTGGTTGTTCACGAGTTCCTGAGCCGTGAAGCTGTGAGTCACCGATTCCCGATGCAGCGCTTTCACGCCCAGGCCGGCGATGATGTTCGGCGTCAGGCCGAAACTTGCGCCGCCGGCGCCGCCGTACGTGACATCGGCATTGACTTCGAGGATCCCGTCCGCTCCGAGGCCCTCGTGCGGGATTGCGTCGATGCGGCCGCTTCCGAGCCCTCCGACAGCAAAGGCAAACCGGTCGTAGCTCTTCCCGATCGATGTGAAATCAGCCGCCCGGACGTGGATCTCCTGGCCGCGATATTTCGCGAGAACATTGTTCACCGCCTGCAATTTCTCATCGTCGGTGCTGCCGCTGTTGTTGGTGTCCATAACATCAAAGGCATTTCGCAGGTTACTGGCGAAGTCCTTCGCGTTCTTGCTGTATTCCGCGCTGATGCCGAGCAGGTTTACCTCCCATCCCTTGTCCTGCGGCATGGTGCTCAGGCCTGCGGGATTGTAGAAGAGGGCATCCGTTCTGCCGCCCACGGCGACGTACGCTCCTCCCATCCCCATGGCGCGGGGCGACTTGTACAGGGATGGGTATTCCCGTGTTGTCGGCTCCTGAGCGGAAGCCCCGCAGGGCGCGGCCGCCAGCAGGAGGGTGATAACCGCGACACAGGCTGTTTTTTCGGCGATCGGCATGATACGGCCCCCCGTGCAGCGTGGCTATTGAACCGTGTGCAGGTACTGTGCAATCTCGATCGACGTGCACGTTCCTGAAGGGCAGGCTTCGTTTTTTATCTGCTCGAGCGACGTCTGTACATCGCTTGTCACGGTGATGAGCGACAACTGAAGGGCGGCTATTGAAGCATCAAGCATCGAACCCACGGATGCAACAAAATCGACGGGCTGTCCGTTTTCTTCCACAGGACACGGCCACGCGGCGCCATTGTTGTCCGTGCATACGATATCCGGCGTTGCGACGGCCACCCAGTAGTGCCCGGACCCGTCTCGGTAGAGCAGTTTCTTGAACTGCGACGGACAGGCAGTCGTGCCCGTGCCCTGGAGCGTGACCACCAACCCGCTGTACGTGCCGGTCTTGCCCGGGAACGTGATGTCAGCGGGCGATGCGGGGCTGTAGGTCGCATTGCTGCAGACGGCGCTTGTGCCCGTGCTGATGTTGGACGCGGCTATGAGCGCGCACGACGATGCATCGGCTCCGTCTGCTATGGAATCGTTATTGATATCGCACGTCGTATCGAGTGCTCCTGCAGCATCCGCGGAAAGGATCTTGAGCAGCGAAAGACCTTTCACCATGCACGCGAGGCTGAGGTAGAACTGGGCATCCTGGTAGGAGTCGAGCATGGCTGGTATGGAGGAATACTCCGCTTCTGCACGGTCGAGGTCTGAAAGGGTTGTTTCCGTTACCGTGCTGACGAGCGATGTCAGATACACCGTCAGATCAGCTTGCGTGGACGTTCCGCCCGACGACGCGCCTGTCTGGATAAAAACATTGACGACATTGGTTGTATCAAAACCCGCGCGTCCGAAGTACGCAGCGCCGCGTTGCAGGGAGTCGGAACACGAAGAAGCCAGCACGGAGTCGTAATGTCCTGCATCCAGATCCATGGTGACCTGATGCGTGCAGGCCTCTTTCGAGTTCTTGTTGCTGCAACCGAACAGAAAGAGAGCCGCGCAGGCAAGGAGCGTCGGCACAAGAGACGTCTTGTTCATGATCATCCTCCTCAAACGTCCTGGTCCCGTTGTAATTGACGGGCGGTGCAATGCGGCGTGTGTTTTATGTATCGGATGTTTTCAGGAAATCTTTAGGATTGTCAGTTGATTACGTGGAGCTTTCTGAGGAAATGGGCAATGACAACGCCGGAGAGGAAGAGCATGCCGGTAATGCCGATGAGCGAAAAGAGAAAGGAGACGGCTTTTTTCCAGAGGGGGTCCGGTCGTGGTTTGATCGAGAGGACATAGACAAGGACGCTGAAACCCAGACCCAGCATAAATGAGACAGTTTCGATCATAAGCGGGATTGTAGCTGAGCAACAGGACGAAGTCAATTACCATTGCCGTGCAAAACAGAGTTTGCAACGCGATTACGCGGTTTTTTTATTTGACACCATCCCGGCACTTCATTAATATTCATTCGCACCATGAAAAAAGACAATGATAGGGCAAACGACGCTGGCTGGAACTACGGCGATGTGTGGAAACAGGGCGCACCGGATGACCGCAACGATGAGAGCGACATTGAGTATGTCGAGGTCCTCCGCGGGGATACCGGCAGAGGGTTCGATGACTCGGTGATGCTCGATCTTGTCGCGTATCTCGGCTCCCGGGGGGTGCGTGCAACCTTCGACTCCTTTTCCCTCGGCCTGGAACCCGCTGCAATGAAGACGTATGTGCTGAAGGTGGAGGCCGGCAGGGAGCGGGATGCGCTGGATTTGCTCAGGGAAAAATTCAGTGAATAACATAAAAAAGGAGGAACAGATGTCTGAGGAAAAGGATATCAAGGAACTGGACGAGTCATTGGATGCCTATAAATCAAAGATCTCGCAGGTGAACAAAGCGACGCTTACCTGGGACAAGGATCTTGTCTTTGTAGGCCGCACGAACCGCGGCTATGAGGTCGAATACGATGCGCAGCAGCAATGGGGGTGTTCTCCCACCGAAACCCTGCTCCTGAGCGTCGCGGCGTGCATGGCGATCGACATGGTGTCGTTCCTCAAGAAAATGAGATGTGAGATCAAATCCTATAAAATGGATATCATGGGTGAACGCAATCCGACGCCGCCGCAGTACTATACGTCCATGGAGATGGTCATAGCAGTCACGGGCACGGGCCTGAACGAGAAGAAGCTTGAACGGGCAATTTCCCTGTCGCACGAAAAGTACTGCTCCGTGTATCACACGCTCAGGAAAGACATGAAGATGAAGGTGGATTATACGTTCGAGAACGTGTGAGGACGAATATGCGTGAAACGTGCGTATACGTTGATGAGGAGAGAAGGACACCGATCGCCCGGAGATTTAACGCGCGTACGATTCATCCAGCAACACGTTCACGCATCATGAGTGCTCCATGACCACTGTCCGGCTTCTCAAAAACGGGGTTGAAGCGTTTCCGGCGATGCATGCGGCAATTGACGGCGCCTCGTCATCGATCTCGCTGGAGATGTACATCTTCGCCGACGACGAGACGGGCAGGGAGTTCAGGAGACATCTGGTCGCGGCTGCCGGACGGGGTGTGAAGGTCCGGCTGCTCATTGATGCGTGGGGTTCCTGGAACCTGCCTGATTCATTCTGGGATGATCTTCGCAGCGCGGGCGGCACTGTCCGCTGGTTTCATCCGCTGCTTCAGGGGCTTCTGCCGTTCAGGAACCATAGAAAACTGCTTCTCATAGACAGCCGTCTGGCATACGTCGGGGGCATGAATATTGCGGACGCCTATTATCGCGGGGAACGCGGAGCCCTGCCGTGGCGGGACAATGCGCTCGAAATAGAAGGGTCTGAAGCCGCCGTGCTCAGGCGGTCTTTCCTGCGCATGTGGTACAAGGCATCGTCCCCGCTCCGCAGAAAGGTGCTGAGGCTCCGGCGCTCCCGCCGTATCATCGATGCGGCCGGTGGCAGCGTCCGGTTCCTGGAAAGCGGGCCGGAGAATCCGATGCTGCCCGTCCGACGCGCATACCGTACGATCGTCAAGCGCGCAGCACGGAACATAGATCTTGCCATGGGATATTTCTACCCCAACGGCGGCATGCTGCGGGCGCTCAAGCGGGCAGTCCGCAGGGGCGTGCGCGTTCGATTGATGGTCCCGCTGCACACGGACGTTCCTGCCTCGCGCTGGGCTGCGTGGGGGCTGTATGGAAGGGTCCTGCGTGCGGGCGTGGAAGTCTGGGAGTATGCGGCGACCATGATGCATTCCAAGCTGGCGATAGCCGATGACACGTTGATCGCAGGATCGGCCAACCTCGACATCAGGAGCGGCAGGATCAACTATGAACTCGTGGCGATGGTTACGGACGGCAGTCTTGCAGCGCAAGCCCGGGCTGATTTTGAAGAAGATCTCAAACAGTCCGTCCCCATTACGCTGTCCGCCTGGCAGAAACGGCCGTTCCTGCAGAAGGTGAAAGAATGGATCAGTTACTGTCTCCTGGCGCGGTTCGATGTTTTTCTCGCGCGGCGGGAAATCAGGAAGATATAACATAAGGAGGCTCTGTCATGAAACTAAAAGGGACCAAAACTGAAAAAAACCTGCTCGCGGCATTTGCAGGAGAATCCCAGGCCAGGAACCGGTACACGTTTTTCGCCAGCATCGCGAAGAAAGAAGGCTACGAGCAGATTGCCGCAATTTTCCTCGAAACAGCAGATAACGAAAAGGAGCACGCAAAGAGGTTCTTCAAATTCCTCGAAGGCGGCATGACGGAATTCACCGCGTCATTCCCCGCGGGCATCATCGGTACAACGATGCAGAATCTCAAAGCAGCAGCAGAAGGGGAGCACGAAGAGTGGACAAAGCTCTACCCCGGTGCAGCGGATGTTGCCGCTCAGGAAGGCTTCCCCGATGTGGCGGCTGCTTTTCGATTTATTGCAAAGGTGGAAGTCGACCATGAGAAGCGCTACCTCAAGCTCCTGGAGAACATCGAAAAAAACGGGGTTTTCAAGAAGGGAAAGAGCACGACGTGGAAATGCAGGAACTGCGGATACCATCATGAAGGAACTGATGCGCCGGACGTCTGCCCGACCTGTCTGCACCCCAAGAGCTTTTTCGAACTGTGGATGGAGAATTATTGAGGTGAGGCATGGATTTCCTCTTGCAATGGGGGGAACCGGGGACGTATAATGGTGGTCGTAACGGAGGTTGCAATGGATACATCGAACTGGAAGGTTACTGAAGCGCCGACATGCCCCCATTGTCAGAATCGCATGGAGCAGATGGATTCCCGTTTCCTGGACTGGGAATCGCCCTATCTCTGGGTATGTTTCAACAACGAGTGCAGGCTGTTCAAGAAGGGATGGGACCACATGATGGAAACAATGGGGCAGGTGGTATCCTATCGCTTCATGATCCATCCGCAGACCGGGGAAAAGGGAGTGATTCCCGCGTTCAGCGTCGAGTACCTGCAGACGAGCGGAAAAGCGGCAAACCCGAATTTTCAGGAAGAGTGAATGTGAACGTTCGGAAAAACAAGAGCGCCGGGTGGAGATTCCACCCGGCGCTCTTTGTTTGGAACAGTATAGCCGGCCCGCACGCTCTTACGCCGTCACGGCAGATTGCGCGACTTCCTCCGGTTCGGCTGCCAAGACCTCTATCTGCACAGCGCAGACCTTGAGTTCGGGTATTTTTACCACAGGATCGAGCGCATCGTTCGTGATCACGTTCGCGCAGGCCTCCCGGTAGTGCATGGGGATGAATATGGTTCCCGGTGAGACCCGTTTGGACACGCGGGCCTTGATCTTCACGATTCCCCGCCGGGAGCGGACGCTGATCATGCCGTTCTGCCGGATGCCGAGCTTCGCTGCATCCTCCGGATTCACCTCCGCGTACGCTTCTCCCGCATGCTTTTCGATCGTGTCGACGCGCCGCGTCATGGAGCCCGAGTGGTACTGATACAGATTCCTGCCCGTGGTCAGGATGAAGGGGTATTCTTCGTCGATGACTTCTGCAGGCGGATTGAAGGGAACGGTGATGAACGGCACCTTGCCCTTGGGGAATCCATCCTTGTACAGATACTCCGTGCCCGGGTGGTCTTTGGCGGGGCAGGGCCAGGCAATGCCATTTTTTTCCAGCCGCTCATAGGTGATGCCGCCGAGCGCCGGCCAGAGTTTGCCGAATTCGAGCAGGACCTTTTCGGGAGAATCGTAATCCATGGGGTAGCGGAAGGCGCGCGACATGCTGCTGATGATTGCGAGGTCGTTGCGCGCCCATCCCGGCGGATCGACGGCCTTCCTGACGCGCTGGACCCTGCGCTCCGTGTTCGAGAAGGTCCCTTCCTTTTCAAAGGCGCACGTGGCCGGAAAGATCACATCCGCAAGGGCCGCGGTCTCGGTCATGAAAATGTCCTGCACCACCAAAAATTCGAGGTTGTTGAGCGCCTTGATCGTGTGATGCATGTTCGCGTCCGTGATGACCGGGTTCTCGCCCATGATGTACATGGCCTTGAGCTTGCCTTCTACGGCTGCGTTCATCATCTCCGTTGCCGTGAGGCCGAGCCGGGGGGAAAGCTCAACGCCCCAGGCTTCCTCGAATTTCTTCTGGATGACCGGGTCGTTTACGCGCTGATAACCGGGATAGACATTGGGCAGGCAGGCCGCATCCGAAGCGCCCTGCACGTTGTTCTGTCCCCGAAGCGGGTTTACGCCTGTGAACTCCCGGCCGACATTGCCCGTAAGGGTCGCGAGGTTCGCGATGGCGCGTACATTGTCCGTTCCGCACGTATGCTGGGTAATGCCCATGGTGTAAAAGATGCCGGCGCGGCGCGATTTCCCATAGATGCGCGCAGCCTTGATCACGTCGTTTTTAGGAACGCCCGTGATCTGCTCGACGCGTTCGGGAGTGAACTCCGCAATCGACTCCTTCCATGCGTCATACCCGTCGGTCTTGTCCCTGATGAAGTCGTTGTTCTGCAGGCCTTCGCTCACAATGACGTTCGCAATGCCGTGCAGGAGGGCGATGTCCGTGCCCGGCCGCATGCGGAGAAAGACCTCGGCGAACTTCACCATGGGAACGCTCCGCGGATCGGCCACGATGATCTTCGCCCCCTTGCGGTAGGCGCGGATCATCCGGTTCGCTATAACGGGATGGGATTCCTTGGTGTTGGAGCCGATGATGAAAATCACTTCCATGCCTTCGATCTCGCGGATCGAGTTGGTCATGGCGCCTGAACCGAATATGGCGGCCAGCCCGGCCACCGTCGGGGAGTGTCAGAGGCGCGCGCAGTGGTCGACGTTGTTCGTGCCGATGCCTGCGCGGATCAATTTCTGGAAAGCGTAGTTTTCTTCATTCGTGCACCGGGCGGAGGACAACCCGCCGATGGCGTCCGCGCCGTGTTTGTCGCGGATCTCCTTGAGGCGCCCTGCGGCAAAGGCGATAGCCTCCTCCCAGGTCACCGCTTCAAACTGGACCTCGCGCCTGATGAGCGGCACGGTAAGCCGGTCGGGGCTGTTCACGAACTTGTAACCGAACCGCCCTTTCACACAGAGAAAACCGTCGTTCCAGGTGTCTTGCCCGGAAGTGATCTTGATGATTTCATTGTCCTTCACGTGCGCCGTGATGTTGCAGCCCGTGCCGCAGTAGGCGCAGACCGTGTCCACCTTTTTAACATCCTGGTACCGTCCCTTGCGCGCCCACTGTTTGCCCGTGAGAGCGCCGGTGGGGCAGACGGAGATGCACTGGCCGCAGAACTCGCAGTTCAGGTCGTCCTCATAGCTCGTGCAGATCTTGGCGTTGAAGCCGCGGTAGCCGATGTCGATGGCCTCCACGCCCTGGACTTCGGAGCAGACCTTGACGCACCGTCCGCAAAGAATGCATTTTTCAAGATCGCGCTCGATAAAGGCGTTGCCGTCGCGTTTTTTGTAGAAGCGCCGTTCACCGGCATATTCCACGCCTTTGACATTGTAGGTATAGGCCAGCTCCTGGAGCGCGCAGTTCCCCGTGGCCTCGCAGGTCATGCAGTCGTTGGGATGATCGGAGATGATCAATTCCAGCACCATTTTGCGCAGTTTCTCAATCTCCGCCGTGGAGGTGGCGACTTCCATCCCCTCGGTGACGGGCGTGGTGCAGGAGGCAACGGGCCGGGGGATCCCCTTGATCTCCACAATGCAGAGGCGGCATCCGCCGGACGGCGTGAGCTTCGGGTGGTTGCAGAGCGTGGGGATGTGCACCCCACAGTGCCGTGCAGCTTCAAGCACCGTTATGTTGTCGGGTACGGTATATCCCTTGTCGTTTATGGTAATGCGGGCCATTGCATTTCTCCTTACGGACCGGCACCTTCCCGGGGGGGCCGCTTGCTGATGCCGATGAGCTTGTTGAACTGGTTCACCGAGCGGATGCGGTACAGGGGTGTGGATTTCTGGGACACGAGCTGCGCATAGCCGGCGGGATCATAGAGCCAGCGCGTTCCGTCCTTCATATCGATTTTATACTGCAAGTGCAGGATGAGGTTGGACCGGGCCACTTTCTGCTTGTTCGACCAGTAGGCATTGAACGCCGCGACCGCCTTCCTGCCGTTCAGAACATGGATCACTTGAAACCTGTCGTCCAGGATCGTGATGCCCGTGGATCGTGTGGGCGCTTCTGTCGCCGCCCAAGCGGCTGATGTCATGACGAGCACCGCGGCGCCGAGTGCGATGCGTGCGACTACACCGTGTTTCCGAGCGAATTCCATGGTTGTGCCGCCCCTGGATCGTTACCTGCTAATCCCGCGCAACAGAGCCGAACTTGCATACCTCGAAGCAGGAACCGCACCTGATGCATTTGGCTGCGTCTATCTTGTGGGGGACCTTTTTCGCGCCGGTGATCGCACCAGAAGGGCACGCCCGGAGGCAGGCGCCGCAGGCCTTGCACTTGGCCTCGTCGATGGAATAGACGAGCAGGTTTTTGCAGACCTTGGCCGGGCACTTCTTGTCGCGAATGTGCGCCTCGAACTCTTCGCGGAAATAGCGGATCGTGCTCAGGATCGGGTTGGGCGCTGTCTGGCCAAGGCCGCAGAGCGAGGTCGACTTGATGCCGGCGGAGAGTTTCTCCAGCCGCTCGATATCGCCTTCGCGGCCGTGCCCTTTCGTGATCCGTTCGAGGGTTTCGAGGAGCCGTTTGGTGCCGACCCGGCAGGGGACGCACTTGCCGCAGGACTCCGACTGGGTAAACTGGATGAAGTACTTCGCCATGTTCACCATGCAGTCATCATCGTCCAGGACGATCATGCCGCCGGAGCCCACGATGGACCCGACCCGGGCAAGGGATTCATAATCCACGCTGATGTCGAGCTGGCTCGCGGGAATGCATCCGCCGGAAGGGCCGCCGGTCTGAACCGCTTTAACCGGCTTGCCGCTTTCCGTGCCGCCGCCGATATCGAAAATGATATCGCGCAGCTTGATGCCCATCGGGACTTCAATCAGACCCGGATTCTTAATCTTCCCGGTCAACGCAAAAACCTTCGTGCCCCGGGATCGTTCCGTTCCGAACGACGAGTACCATTGACAGCCGCGTCTGATAATAGAGGGGATATTGGCAAGCGTCTCGACATTGTTGATGACCGTGGGTTTTTGCCACAACCCCTTGTAGACCGGAAAAGGCGGCTTGGCACGCGGTTGGCCGCGTTGACCTTCAATGGAGGCGATGAGAGCCGTTTCCTCGCCGCAGACGAAGGCGCCCGCCCCCATCTTGATGCGCATGTCGAAATCGAACCCCCACCCCTGGATGTTTTTACCAAGGTATCCCTTCTCGTAGCAGATATCGATGGCGTGCTGGAGACGCTGGATGGCCAGCGGGTATTCGGCGCGCACATAGACGTAGCCGTAGTAGCAGCCGATGGCGTAGGCGGCGATCATCATCCCCTCGATGACGCAATAGGGGTCACCTTCGAGGATCGAACGGTCCATGAAAGCACCGGGATCG
>DATHDE010000037.1:0-3089 GCA_035490495.1 Nitrospirota bacterium | reverse complement strand
ACCGCAACGCCCTGGGAGGCACGCCGCGACATCGGGTTTTTTAACGGCCTTGTTAAAACGATCAAGGAAACGCTGTTTTCCCCCTCAGGATTTTTCAAGAAGATGCCCGTTTCAGGAGGACTGGCTGATCCGCTTCTGTACGCGTTAATAGTAAGCATGGCGGGTCTTATCGTGTTCTATTTCTGGGACTCGCTTCTTCGCGCTCCGCTCCAGGATTATGTTGGCCCCCAGTTTCGCACAGCAACCGAGCAGAACGTGCTGTTTTCCAAAGGCGGACCGGTTCTCGCAATCGGGACGCCTTTTTTGCTTGTTGGCGGATTGTTTGTTGTTTCAGGAATCCAGCATGTCCTTTTGCTGATGTTCCGGGGAGCACAAGCCGGCTTCGAAGCGACGTTTCGTGTTGTGTGCTACAGCATCTCGCCGACGGTATTCCTGATGGTGCCTGTGTGCGGCATGCCGGTCGCCTCCATTTGGTCGCTCGTGCTTGCCATCATAGGTTTGAAGGAAGCCCACCGGATCTCGGGGAGCAGGGCTGCACTCGCTGTCCTGGCGCCTTTTTTTGCCTGTTGCGGGATGTTGCTCATGATGATCGTGCTGTTTCTCGGAGCGTTTGCTGCAGCGGTCGGTAATTTTATCCAGCAGTACCGGTAGCCCTCCTATGCGCGTTGTTCTGGTACCTCGAAGAAAAGGGCAGATAGAGTTTGGCATAATCTACGGCAGCATCGCATGTTTCACCCTCCTGTGCGCTTCTTTTTCCCCTCTCCCGGCGCTCTTGCCTGCCTGTGCTTTCAGACAATTGAGCGGCATGCCCTGTCCGACCTGCGGATCCACCCATGCACTGCTTCACCTTGCGCAGGGTGAAGTGATGCCGGCACTTTTTTTTAATCCTCTCTTCACGCTGACCATGATCTTCCTTCTGGCAGCATTCGTCTGCAGTATTGTTGCTGCAGCCCTGAAATTACGGCGATTAAACATTTTTTCGTCAAAGAAAGAACGGTTTGTATTAAAGACAGCTGCTGTTATGCTGGTTATTCTTCAGTGGGTCTATCTTATCATCACCAGAGAATCCTTGCCAAACCAGTGAAACTCGCCTGAGGTAATTTACCATCCATGGTTTCTGCTGAGAAGTGCTTCAATTTAAACAATATTATTGCCAATTTAGAAATGCTGTGCTAATATAAGAATCTTTCTAAAAGCAATAAGTGTAATTATCCTGATTTGCAGAAGGAGGCCGGAGTGGAGACTGTTGCGGTCGGTGTTGATCTCGGTGGAACGAATCTGAGAACAGCCCTGATAAGACAGAACGGCGATGTTCTCGATAAACAGCAGGTCGCCACGCGTGCGCATGAAGGGTGGAAGCGGGTGGTTACACGGATTGCGGAATGCATCGTGTCGGCGCAAAGGATCGCCGCAGAGAAACACGTCGTCGTCGGTGCTGTCGGCGTGGGTGCTCCGGGTGTCATTCACAGGGACACCGGCATTGTGGTCAAATCTCCCAATTTTCCGGACTGGAATAATCTTCCGCTCAAAGCAGAGGTCGAACGGGAGGTGGGCTTACCCATTTTCATCGAAAACGACGCAAATGCAGCGGCACTGGGCGAACAATGGCAGGGTGCGGGACGGGGGATCAACAGCATGATCCTCATTACCCTCGGAACAGGCGTGGGCGGTGGAATTGTATTGAATGGCCGTATCTGGCAGGGTGCGGACGGCATGGCCGGAGAGATAGGGCATATGACGCTCATTCCTGAAGGCCGGCAGTGCGGATGCGGAAACCGCGGGTGCCTTGAAATGTATGCTTCTGCCAGGGGAATCGTTCAAAGTTACCAGGAAACACTTCAGCGGTTTTCGCTCCAGGCGCCTGACGGGTTCACGTCCGCACAGGTATATCAGGCAGCGCGCAGCGGCGACAGAAACGCGTTGGACGTGATGAAACACATGGGTCGCATGCTCGGCATCGGCATTGCAAACCTGATAAATATCTTCAATCCCGAAATGATCGTCCTGGGAGGCGGAGTCAAGGACGGCTGGGATCTTTTTGTCGATGCCATGCATGAAGAAATCTCCACACGCGCATTCAAGGTTCCCGCGGAGCGGACGAAGATTGTTCCCTCGCAACTCGGTGGCGATGCGGGTATTTACGGAGCGGCGGCAGTGGCATTCCAAAATCTGTAGTCAGGAAACGGACTTTAGCCACAGATGAGTCATTATTTCCCATGGATAGTTCCAAAATAAGAAATTTTTGCATTATCGCGCACATTGATCACGGCAAGTCAACGCTTGCCGACCGAATTCTGGAGTTTACCGGCGCCCTTTCAGACAGGGAGATGGCTGCTGCCGGAAGCGATCAGGTTCTCGATGACATGGACCTCGAGAGGGAACGGGGCATTACCATCAAGGCGCATGCTGTCCGGCTCACCTACAAGGCGCTCAATGGAGAAGACTACATCCTGAACCTCATCGACACTCCCGGGCACGTCGATTTTACGTATGAAGTGTCGCGCAGCATGGCGGCATGCGAGGGGGCCCTGCTCGTCGTCGATGCCTCCCAGGGCGTAGAAGCGCAGACGCTTGCTAACGCCTATCTTGCCCTGGACCATAATCTCGAAATGATTCCGGTGGTCAACAAGATAGACCTGCCGAGCGCCAATGTGGAAGAAGTGAAACATCAGATCGAGGACGTCGTGGGCCTCGATGCATCGGGAGCTATCCCGGCGAGCGCAAAGGCAGGCATCGGCACGCGGGAAATTCTCGAGTCCGTTGTAAAAAACATCCCCGCACCCAAGGGATATGCGGAAAAGCCGTTTCGCGCGCTTCTCTTCGATTCCTGGTATGATACGTACCAGGGGGTCGTGATCCTCGTCCGCGTGATGGACGGCACGGTGCGGCCGAAAATGAAGATAAAACTCCATTCCACCGGAGCAGTATACGAAGTGCAGTCCGTGGGGGTATTCACCCCGAAGATGCAGATGACCGAGGAATTGGGCCAGGGAGAGGTGGGATGCGTCATCGCCGGCATCAAACGGGTTGCGGATGCCAAGATCGGCGACACGGTTATGGATGCGGAACATCTCGCTGATGCGCCCCTG
>DATHDE010000036.1:0-14237 GCA_035490495.1 Nitrospirota bacterium | reverse complement strand
GACCGCATACTTCTGGGAACCGAAGACCTGCACCTGGGCGACCCCGCTGATCATGGAAATGCGCTGGGCCATCGTCGTTTCCGCGTATTCATCGACCATGTAGAGCGGCAGGGTGGCTGAGTTCAGGGAGATGTAAATGATCGGCTGATCTGCCGGATTCACCTTCTGGTACGTCGGCGGCGTCGGCATATTGGGCGGAAGCAGGCGAGCCGCTTTCGTGATCATGGCCTGAACATCCTGGGCAGCGGCGTCGATGTTCCTGCTCAGGTTGAATTGAAGCGTGATCTGCGTCATTCCGATCGCGCTCACCGACGTCATGTTGTCCAGACCGGCTATGGTGGAAAACTGGCGTTCGAGCGGGGTCGCGACCGCGGAAGCCATGGTATCGGGGCTGGCTCCGGGGAGGCTGGCATTGACCAGGATCGTCGGAAAATCCACGTTCGGCAGATCGCTCACCGGAAGCTGGAAATACGCCATGATGCCAAACAACAAAATCGCCGCCATGATGAGCGTCGTCATGACGGGTCTGCGGATAAAGGGGTCCGATAAATTCATTGTTCGATATCCCGAAAAAAAGAAAAGATAAACAGCGTGTAGCGAGCGTTCAGCAATTCACCGATCGCCGTCGACGCATCACGGTTGCTTCCCCTGCCCCTCCCGCGCCTGTCCGCCTTTGACTTCAATGCGCGTACCCGGGATCAGCTGGAGCTGTCCGTCCGTCACCACTTTTTCTCCCTGAGTGACGCCGGAGGCAATTACCGCAAGATCGCCGAACGTCCGCGCGACCACAACGGGCCGCGACTCGACCGTTGAATCCGGCTTGACCACGAAGACATATTGGCCCTGCTGGCCCGCCTGCAGCGCTGCTGTCGGCATAACCACGGCATTGCCCTGCATCGTGAGGGTTAATACAACGTTCACGAATTGCCCGGGCCACAGCCTGCGGTCCTTGTTTTCGAATGTACCCTTCAGCTGGATCGTGCCGGTTGCCGTGTCCACGGCATTGTTGATGAAGGTGAGCACCCCCTGAACAGGCTTTTTTTCTTCTCCCGGGATGATTGCCTCAACTTTCAATCCCCCTCCTGCCGAGTACTTCTTTATGTCCGAAAGGTTCTGTTCAGGCACGGAGAATGTAACGTAAATCGGGGTTATTTTGTTGATCGTCGCCATGGAGGCATCGTTCGCTTTGACGACATTGCCCTTATTCATGAGCACGCTTCCCATACGACCGTCAATCGGAGACTTGATGGTGCAGTAGGCCAGCTGGAGACGCGCATTTTCCACATTCGCTTTGTCCGCCTCAACTGCCGCTGAAAGGGCTTCCGCATTTGCCCGGAGCTGGTCATACTGATCCTTTGAGACATAGTCCTTCTGCACCAGGATTTCATACCGTTTTGCCTGTTCTTCGGCATTCTTCGCCTGCGCAATATCGCGCGCAAGGGCTCCTTCGGCCTGTTTCAGGGCGGCTTCATACGGCCGGGGATCAATTTGAAAGAGCAGGTTACCCTGGTGAACGTCCTGCCCTTCTTTGAAATGCACATCGATGATCTCTCCGCCGACCAGGGCTTTCACGGAAACGGAATTGTACGCCTCGACATTGCCGATCGCTTGGACCTGGACCGGTACGTTCTGTTGCTTGACGTCACCGACCTTGACAGGCACGACGCGCTGCGTCATTTGTTTCGCCTTGCTGTCGTTGCATGCGCCAAGAATAAGCAGCGCACCAATCAATCCCATACTGCGTATGAAATGGTTTCTCTTCATTGATTATCGCGCCCCCATCGCTTTTTCAATGTTTGCCTGGGCGATCTTGTAGTTCGACAGAGACTGCGTGAAGTTCGCCTGCGCCGTGACATAGGTGGCAAAGGCATCGGATACTTCGACCGGGCTGCCCACCCCGGCGGCATATCTTCCGTTCGCGAGATCCAGGTTTTCCTTGGCCTGTTTCGACGCCAGCTCCGCGGTCGCTATGCTCGCATCCGCAGCCTGCAGGTTGAGGTATGCCTGCCGGACATCGAGCACGATCTGCTGGCGAAGCGTTTCTTCGTTGGCTTTTGCAGCATAAAAATTCGCCTTTGCTTCAGCCACCTGATGAGACGTGAGGAACCCGCTGAACAGCGGCACCGTCAGAACGACGCCGGCATTCCAATAGTGGTTCTGGTCGAGGTCGGATACGCGGTCGGCCGTCCAGTTGTAGCTTGCATTGCCCGACAGGACGGGGTAGTAGCCTGTCCGTGCAAGACCGATGTTTGTTTCCGCGGCCTGCCGCTTGGCAATGATCGACTGCAGATCAGGACGGTTGGAATACGCCCGGGAAGTGGCTTCTTCCAGCGTCACGGGGAACTTGTGGATCGAGAGATCATCCTCGATCTGATATTCCGGCGCGTCCGGAACGCCCATGACATTGTTCAGCGTCACCCACGCGATCTTGATGGCGTTTTCTGCGTTGATGAGGCTCAGTTTGGCGTTGCTCAGATCGACCTCGGCTTTGATGACGTCGATTCTGGCCTTCGTGCCCACACTGTAAAATCCCCTGGCCTGATCGAGGTGGAGCTGAAATTGCTTGATTACGTCGGCAGCCACGTCCCGGTTTCTCTTGGCCTGCAGGACGCCGTAATAGGCCTGTTTCACACTCAGGATGACCGTGTCCTGCGTCGTTCTGAGGTCCGAGCGGGCTGATGCAAGATTGTATTTTGAAATATCCACCTGTGCCGACGTCTTGCCGAAATCCAGAAGATTCTGGCTCACCGATACCGAGCCTGAATATTGCTCGTACGTGTCGGGTTTTATGGTCGTCGTAGGTGTCTGGACGGACAAGGGTTGAATTTTGTAGTAGGACGCTGACGCGCTGAACTGGGGATAATAAGCGTAGCGCGCTTCTCCGACGCGGCTTTGGCTCGCGTTCACACCATAGAGTGAAGCAAGAATGGTCGGATTTTGTTTCAACGCGATTTCAATGCATTGGTTCAGGCCGAGCCTCGTGCCGGTCGGCGTGCTTTGAAGCGAGGTCGAAGCATACGACTGCACCTCCGCAGCAGCATTGCCTTCAGGATTGTTCGCGCCCGGTTCGGCAGCATGCGACAAGCCTGCAGCGCCGGCTGTCCAGAGGGATATGAGCACGAGAAAGCATTGAGCAGCTTCATGCAGACATTTCATACGTATTCTCCAGTTCTCCTTTGCGATCAGTTCCCGTACCACGCAAAAAAATATCAACGATGTCGGCTACGGTTTGTTCCATTTTCCGTTTTGTGATGGAGTTTTCCCTCATGATCTCTTCCGTGCGAAAATAATGGACCAGCATCCCGAGAAAGGTTCTGGCTGCAAACTCCGGAGAAATGTCCCGCATGAGCCCCTTCCTTTGCAGTTCGACAAAGTAAACGGCGAGAACTTTTCTCACTTCATCGATGAAGCCGCTGTAAATTTTCCGGATTTTGTCCGGATAGATATGAATTTCAGAGAACAGTATTTTCATCATGGACTTTTGTTCCTTCAATGTCAGCAGAAAGCGGGTGGCGATCAAAACAAGGGCTTTCTCTCCTTCAATATGTTCCAGTTCCGGCAGAAGCTCCTTCAGGCGCGGCAAAAAAGTATACGTGGAAAGCATTTCGCTGAAAAGGCGCTCCTTGGTGCCAAAGTGGCGGAAAAGGGTCAATTCCGTTACACCCGCACGCTGTGAGATTTCACGGGTCGTGGCGCCGAGATAGCCCTTTTCTGAAATGACTGCAAGCGTTGATTCCAGTAACCGCTGCTTTGTCGCACTTTTCTTGGCCGTGCTTTTTGTCATAAATCCATTTATCTTCCTGCCCGGATTTCCATCCCGCTCATGAAATGACAGGTAAATACATTGAGTAAGTGTAAGTATGCACTTACATTACATCAGAAGGATTCCCCTGTCAAGCATTTCCGCATCATAACCGTATTTTCTTCTTGCGTGCAGTGCTTTTCTATGGTATCGTACCAGCCGTTTTAAAACTACTTTCTTAAAGTCTCTAGCAGGGAGGTCTTTTTCGTGGCCGGAACGTGTCAAATCTGTGGTAAAGGGAAACTCAGCGGAAATAAGGTGAGTCATGCGAACAACAAAAACAAAAAGGTATCCAAACCGAACTTGCAGTACATCAAGGCGGTAGATAGACACGGTTCACATGTACGCATGCATGTATGTACACGATGCATCAGATCTGGCAAAGTCAAAAAAGTCGGGTAATCGTGATCACAAGACATACTCCCCCCGTACGTATTTTCCGGGGGGATTTTTTTTTGCACATGTTCACCAACGGCTTCCAGCCGCGTTCAAATCTGCTATACTGATTGAAAACCTTCCATTAAAGCAGTTCATTCCTGGAAAAAATAACGCGCATGTAATACAAAACTACGACGCTGCTACTAAATGTAACAGAGATTGAACTACATCACGTCATCATCATGTAAATTTCTTGAAAAATTACAGTAACATCAATGTGCAAAATTAGAATTTGAAGTTGACAGCAATTTCCCCAGGGACTATATTACACTATCTTGCATGTATTAAATTGAAGTATTCTAATATTAATAATAGGCGGTCCTATCGTTTTTTAACAATCAAAGGAGGTGCGGAAAAAAGACATTCTTTGACCGAACATGCGTTTACTAGTATTGCTGGATACACACACGAGTGCTTATGCGCTCAACATTACGAAACGGGGAGGAACACGGTATGGATGTTAGAAATAAATGGGTAGTCTTCGGGCTAGTTGTAGTTGCGATTATTGGTGTGTTTACCGCTCTGGCCGTTCGTTCGTCGGTGGAAGCCGCCGACAATTCCGTGATAACGGCAAAGGAAGTGGCAGGAAAGCTCCCAAGCTATAATGCAACGGCGTATATAGCAGGCCATGGCGGCCATCTGGCTGTCATAAACCTGAACACCTGGAAAGCGCCTTCCGACATCGAGAAGGACAGAATCGTCCTGACAGAGGCTGGTTCTGAAATGGAAGGCAAGATTGCAGGCATGGATTTCGAGCAGATCAAGAAGGCCGGCGGCTCTCACGGCCAGCTGCTGACAAAGGAAGGCGACAAGAAGGTTCTCGTCGCCGGAACACTTGCCGGCAATGTTTATAAGATCGACCTTGCCACCGGCAAAAAGGAAGGTCCGATCAAGGTCGGCCAGAAGTTCTGCGGCGCCATCGCGGGTCCGGACGGCAACATCTATTTCGAAGACATGGCTGACGGTAACGTCTATGTCTGGGATTCGAAGACGCTGAAAACCGTTGACAAGATGCCTGTTGGTAACGCAGTATGCGGCATTCAGTGGTCAAAAAACAAGGATAAGGCCTATATCAGCGACATGCCTGCCGGCATTGTTTATGTTTATGACTGGAAGAAAAAGGCAAAGATCAAGGAAATCAAGAGCCCTGAAATGACCTTCCTGCACCAGGTTCGCATGGCGCCGGACGGGAAATCGCTCTGGGTCAGCGCGCCGAACGAATTCGATCCGGGTTTGAAGCCGGGAACGCATAAAAGCCAGGTCATCGTGATAGACACGACGAAGGACGAAATCGCCCAGCGTATCATTCTTCCCGATGACATTCGTCCGCATGACTTCGCGTTCAGCAAGGACGGCAAATACGCATTCCTGTCCTCCCGCACCTACAAGGATGACAGCATCATCGCGGTCATGGACATGAAGGATCACAATATCATCGGCCGCGTTTCTCTCTGCGCCAGCTGCCATAAGCCGGCGGGCGTTGAGGTGAAAATGGACAGCGGCTCTCCGCTGCTCTGCGGCATCGAAGTCGACTGGAAGTAGCATGCATGTCCACCGGGGGCGGGCCTTCCCGCCTCCGGTGGTTCTTTACTTCCCGCCCTCACGTCTGATATACTGTCACCCAAGAACAACGCTGGTAAAGGAACCGCCTTACCGTCATGAACATCTCCTATGTTGCTCTTAAAAATCTGAAGCGGAAACCGACGCGCACAGCCCTGTTGTTCTCCATTGTTGCCGTTGTCACCTGCACGCTTTTTGCCGCTACCCTTTTCCTGCGGAGCATCAACAACGCCCTGCGCATCGGGACCTACCGGCTCGGAGCAGACGTCATCGTTGTGCCGGAAAGCGCGGAAGCCAAGGCGAAATCCGCACTGCTCTCCGGCGAACCTACGCAGTTTCTCATGGACCGCGCCATGCTCGACCGAGTCAAGGCCGTTGACGGGGTCCGGACTGTGACTCCGCAGCTTTTCATCAAACCGACGAGTTTTACGTGCTGTTTCAATGTGGATGTCTTTCTCATCGCATTCGACCCGGATACGGATTTCACGGTAAAGCCCTGGCTTGCCAGGAACCTCAAGCGGAATCTCGGCGTGAATGAAATAATCACCGGACGAAGCGTTCCTGTCATTGCCGGGGACCGCATTCCCTTTTTCGGTACCACGTTCCGGGTTGCGGGTACCATGGAAGCCACGGGCATGGATTTCTTCGACCGCACTGTTTTCATGAGCCTCGACGCCGCCTATGCCATGGCAGCAAACTCCCGGAACAAGGCCCTCCAGCCCCTCACCATAGACAAGAACCAGATTTCAACCGTTCTTGTTCAGGTGCGCGATGATATCACCCCCGACCGCGTTGCGATCAGGATCGAACACGATATAAGCGGCGTCAAGGCGCTTGTATCGGATACCGTGATCAGCACAGTCAGGAAACAGCTTTCCGGCCTCATTCAAGCCATCGTGATCATCAGTTCCGTCCTGTGGTTCATCGTGCTGCTGATCATGGCGTTCGCATTCTACATGATCGTGAATGAACGACGACGTGAAATCGGCCTGCTCAGGGCCATGGGGGCGAACAAAGGGCATATCACATCCCTTATTTTGCATGAAGCAGCGATCCTGGCAGCATCCGGCGGCCTTCTCGGCACCGTCTGCGGCTACGCCCTGCTGTTCAGTCTGAAGAATTTCATCCTCCACTACCTCCGTCTGCCGTATTTATTCCCCGATGTGCCCGACCTCGCGGTGCTCACTGCGGGTGCGATGGTTGTTTCTACGATTACCGGCCTTATTGCCGCGATTCTTCCTTCATTTGGCGTCATTCGAGTCGAACCGTACGACGCAATCAGGAGTATGGAATGACCTTTTTCCGATGCATCATACTGTCCGCCGTCGCTTGTATAGCGATTGTCGCCTCCTGTTCCCGGGAACAGGAAGCAACCGGCGTCGGTCCGAGTGAAGACAAAAGCGTCTTCGAGGAGCAGAAAGCCCTTGTAGCAAAAGATCCGAAAAACGAGGATGCCTGGTATCATATCGCGGATCTGTACGAGCGCGCCGGCCTGTATGCCGAAGAAGTGGATGCCCTGAACAAGGTGCTGGAAATCAACCCGGCGCACCGATACGCATATTTGAAACTGGGAACCGCTTACAGCAGGCTGGACCGGCATGAAGACGCCATAAAGGTCTATCTTAAAGCGAAAAAATACTATGCCGCGTACGCGCCGCTCCACAACAATCTCGGCGTTGCCTACGGAAGGACCGGCAAAGTTGATCAGGAAATTCGGGAACTGAAAAAAGCCATTTCCCTCCGGCCGTCGTATGCAACAGCCCGCTACAACCTGGGGATGGCCTACCTGAAGAAAGGCGACCGTAAAGCAGCGCTGGCGGTTCACCGCGATCTCGAACGGTATGATACGACTGCGGCCAAGTCTCTCAAGCAGGAAATAGACAAGAAAGGGAAATAACGGGCATCATGATCGAACTGAAGAGGTTGACGAAAACATACACCGTCTCGGGGCAGACGATCCATGCAGTCAGGCCTGTGGATCTCCTGATCGAGGCAGGGCAATTTGTCTCCATCGTCGGCCATTCAGGCAGCGGGAAGAGCACCTTGCTCAGCCTCATCGGCGGGATAGCACGACCGGATGCTGGTTCGGTCTTCGTTGATGGAGCGGACATATGGAGCTATACCGATGCGATGCTCTCGAAGCTCAGGAATGAAAAATACGGATTCATCTACCAGTTCGCCAGTCTGATCCCCACACTGACCGCTCGGGAAAACGTGATGCTGCCTGCCGCATTCGGTAAAAGTGAAGCACCGGCGGACGCCCGTGAACTTCTTGCGGCAGTCGGCCTGGGAGACAAAGTAAACCGGTACCCGTCGGAGTTGAGCGGCGGCGAACAGCAGCGCGTGGCGATCGCCCGTGCGTTTATCCATTCCCCTCATATCATTCTTGCAGATGAGCCGACCGGCGACCTCGATGAGGAAACCGAAGCGGAGATCATGTCGTTCTTCGAGCGTATCAACCGTGAACGGAATATAACGCTGATCATGGTCACGCACAGTTCCGAGATCGCGCTCCGCGCCCCGCACCGATTCCGCATGAAACAAGGGTCTCTGGAACGCCTTGCCTGATATCGATTTGCCGTACGCCTGAGGCAGTCATGCCGTTCTGTTCCTGCTTCTTTCAGCCTCCACAACCGCTACAAAAAAAAGGCGGCCCGAAGGCCGCCCCGAAACGCTTTACACAAGAGTCTACTTGTCTTTTTTCTCACCGAACAGATAATCATATTCAGCCGGGTGATGGTGCTTGAGCTGATCGATCGGCATCTTTCCGGTCAGCCAGAGCCAGTTCATCGGGAACACGTCGGAGCGCAGGTGCTCGCCGTAAAAGTGAGCGATCAGAATGAACACGACAGCCAGCAGCGCCTCATCGCTGTGCATCGCGCCTATTGCATCCCAGATCCAGGGAAGCGTGAACGAGGGAAACAGGGGGGACACCGTCACCGGGAAGGCAAGGAAAAATCCGGATACGCCTATGATGAGCATGCCCCAGTACACGGCCCAGTAGTCGAATTTCTGCATGTACGTAAACTTGCCGAAATAGGGCGGCTCCTTCCTGAGGCCCAGGAAATACATGAAATTTTGCACCAGATCGATAATGTCCTTCGGCATCGGTACAAGCGTGAGCCGCAGGCCGCCCTTTCGTGCGGCGTTGACAAGATAAAATTGATGGTAGGTAAAAACGAGCAGCATCGTAATTCCCGCGACACGGTGGATGATGCCCGCCATTTTCGCGCCGCCCCAGAAACTGATCCAAGCAGTCGCCGGGTCGCGGTACGCGTACTTAAGCCCCCAGCCCGTGAAGGACAGGAGCAGGAATGTCGTAAAGAGAATGATATGCTGAATTCTGGCCGAGAGGTCAAATCGCTCGACTTCGCTCGGTAGAGCTGAGTTATTCATGCTTTCCCCCTTTTCTGGACACCCGTTCGCGAATGTCGGTAATGATTTCAAGCATCACATGGATGATGATGAAAATGAAGGTGCTCACGGTAAGAATGACCAGAGAAATTTCGATAAAATGCGCGACGGGATGAAGCGGCTGGTGCGTGATGGCCGCGACAAACTGCGGGGTAGCACCCTTGTGGCACTTGCCGCACGTTTTTACCTTGTTCGCCGGGGACACGGGAGAGGACGGATCCTTTACGTCCTTGATATCGTGGGCCCCGTGGCAATCCGAGCACGCGGGTGCGCCCGGATGCCCGACTTTCAGCTTTCTGCCGTGGAAACTCTCCTTGTAGCGTTCCATGACGTTCTCGCTGAATTTATACTTCTCGGACATTATCTTTTCTTCATGGCACGTGCCGCAGGTTTTTACGATGTTAAAGTGGTTCACCGCGGATTCTGTGCTCGTCTTCGGCTGAATATAATGGGGAGAACCGTGGCAGCTGGTACACACGGGGCCGTCCGTAGATTTTTTCACCAGGACGTTCTGGCCATGCACGCTCGCCTTGTAGGCCTCGTAGACATCAGGATGGCACTGCGTGCAGGCGGCCTGGGCGACCGGATCGATCTTGCTCTTGGCAGCAAGCAAGGCAGCCAGGTCCTTCGTAACCTTGTCGGGTTTACCGGCGAGACCCTTGTGCTGATCCCCTTTCAGTGTCATGTGGCACATGACGCAGTCGAAGGAACCGTGCACGGACTTGGTGTATTTTTCCTGGTTGACGTTTACCGCTCCTTCCATCGCTCCATGGCACCCAAGGCAGGTGGCTGCATCGGTTGCGGCGTGAGCTTGTGTAATTGCTGCGAATGCGAGCAGCAACAGCACTACAGCACGAAACACAACTTTCATAACCTCTCCTTTCCCTGCAAAAATATTCTCGAACAAAAAAACGATCTCCGTAGGATCGGCAATAATACTCCGTGCGGCTGCATGAAAATGCATTCGTTCGAATGCAGCGCGCAAGACAGTCAGAGAAATGTTATTAAATTAATTAATACGATGCACTATCAGACGGCGTCCCCCCGAACACCGAGATGAGGATAGAAAAAAGTATGCTCTTTCAGTTACAAGGCGCTATTTTGCACGTTTTTTATCTTTTTTTCAAGTGATTTATTTTAGAATCGTTAACTTAATTATTCGGCCACCGGAAGGGAATCTGTGTGAACAGGCATAAACATTGCTAAGATTTTGCGTGTGCTGGCAAGCCGTGAAGTGAATTATGATCCCGCAACCTGCAGTAAGGAAGCGGACATAAAAGACCGTATTTATGCGGTCACGGTCCCGGTCACTGCGGACAGGTGAAGGAATCCCCTGTTATCCCAGTTGCATAATAGATTCGTGCACATTCCGGGCAGACACCGCTCTTTTTCGTAAGAGGCTGTTCTTCCGTTCGAGCTGCCACGTGTTCCAGGAATGGTTTCGTGGCATAAGGAGCTCCGCAACACGAGCAGGTTGCGAGCGTAAACCTGCCGACCGTATTGTTCCTGATAAAGATGGTGCGGATGCCGTCCTCGTCCCTGAGCTTGATCGCTCCGGTCGGACAGACATTGGCGCAGCTGCCGCAGCCAATGCATGTCTGCGAGATCTGGCCGAACTCTGCAGTCACGCGCCGCTTCTGACCGCGTCCAGCGAAGCTGATGGCGGCAACGCCCATCTTGTCCCGGCACACCCTGACGCAGAGCCCGCACCGGACGCAGTCATCCGTTTCCTTTGTCGAAAAACGCGAAGCAGTGACGCCGTAGCGCGCCGCCATGGCGAGGATCTGCCGCGACTCGGATCTCCCGATCAGAAGTTCGAAAATGAGTTTCCTCGCCTGCTGAACAGCAGGTGATTCCGTATCAACTATGAGCCCGTTCGCAACGGGCAGCGTGCAGGAGGACACGAGCGTCTTCCGGAGCATCGGGCTCTCGGCCTCCACGACGCACAGCCTGCATGCGCCATAAGGCCCCGTTGCCTCGTGATGGCAGAGTGTGGGGATTTCAACACCTTCCCGACGGGCAACTTCAAGAACCGTCATGGATTCAGCCGCTTCTACGGACGTTCCGTTGAGTTTGATCGTCGCCATGATTATACCTTCTTTATCGCGCCGAATTTGCAGGTATCGAAGCAGATGCCGCACTTGATGCAGTTCGCCTGTTCGATTGCATGGGGCTTCTTTTTCTCTCCCTTGATGGTCTTCTGGGGGCAGTTGATCGAGCAGGCGGTGCAGCCGGTGCAGACGGACGGGTCGATCTGGAACGCAAACAGGGCCTTGCACACGCCGGCAGGACACTTCTTGTCGTTGATGTGTGCGTCGTATTCCTGCCGGAAATAGCGCAGCGTGGACAGCACGGGGTTGGGCGCCGTCTTGCCCAGGCCGCACAGCGACGCATCCTTGATCACCTGGCAAAGCTCCTGGAGCGTGGCGATATGTTCCTGGGTGCCCTTGCCCGCCGTAATTTCGTCCAGGAGGCGGACGAGTTCGCGCGTGCCCTCCCTGCAGGGCGTGCACTGGCCGCAGGACTCATCCATGCAGAACGAAACAAAGAACTTGGCAATATCCACCATACAGGTGTCTTCATCCATGACCACCATGCCGCCCGATCCCATGATGGAACCAAGGGCCGTGAGGTTCTCGTAATCAACGGGGACGTCGAGGTGTTCCGCTGTTATGCAGCCGCCCGACGGGCCGCCGGTCTGCACTGCCTTGTAGTTTTTCCCCTTGGGAATGCCGCCCCCGATGTCGTAGATGATTTCGCGGAGCGGCATGCCCATGGGCACCTCAACGAGCCCCGTGTTGTTGATCTTCCCGACGAGCGAGAATATCTTGGTGCCCTTCGATTTCGGCGTGCCGATGGCCGTGAACCAGCCCGTGCCATTGTTGATGATCTTCGGCACCGTGGCCCAGGTCTCGACGTTGTTGATGTTCGTGGGCATGCCCCAGAGACCCTTGTTCACCGGAAACGGCGGCTTCGGCCGCGGCTCGCCGATCTGGTCTTCGAGCGACGCGATCAGGGCGGTTTCCTCGCCGCAGACGAATGCACCGGCCCCCAGCTTGACCTGAATGTCGAACGCCATGCCGCGTCCCAGGATATCGGTGCCGAGGTATCCGCGTTCGCGCGCCTGTTTGATGGCAAGCCGCAGCCGGTGAACGGCAAGGGGATACTCCGCCCGGATATAGACATACCCTTCCGTCGATCCGATGGCATACGCGCCGATGATCATGCCCTCGACGACCGCATGCGGATCGCCTTCGATGATCGCCCGGTCCATGAATGCACCCGGGTCGCCTTCGTCGGCATTGCAGATGAGATACTTCTTCTCGCCCGACGACCTTCGGCAGAGTTCCCATTTCATGCCAGTAGAGAAACCGGCGCCGCCGCGCCCCCGGAGTCCGGAGTTCTTTATCTCCTTGATCACCTCATCCGGGGTCATGGATGCAAGCACCTTGTCCGCCGCTTTGTAGGCGCCGATGGCGAGAGCGGCATCGATGTTTTCAGGATCGATGTTGCCGCACGTTGCAAGCAGGACCTTCTTCTGCTTGGAATGGAAATTCGCATACTCCGGCCCCGTGAGCCACGCCTTTACGGGAACATTGCCGACGATGTGTTCGTCGACGATTCTGGACACCATCTCTGGCTTGACGAACTGATAGGTCGTCGTGCGGCCGTCGATGATCACGTCAACGAGCACATCCTTGGCGCAGAAACCCCGGCACCCGACCTTGTGGGCTCCGCACCGTTTTCCCACCGTCCCGGCAATATTTTTTGCAGCAAATTGTTCCTCGAACGCCGCGAGTACGTTCTGTCCCCCGGCGGCGATACCGCCGGTGCCCATGCACACTTTGACCAGAACGCCCTTGCCGTCGCTTCCGGTTTCTTCTGGAGAGCTCATACGTTTCCCCTCAGGTCCGATCAGGCCTTATCGTATTTTTTCAGGATGTCCAGCGCCTTCTTGGACGTCACATTGCTGTGCGTGTCGTTGTCAACCACCATGACCGGCGCAAGACTGCATGCCCCGATGCAGCGCACCGCATCGAGCGTATATTTCATATCAGGGGTTGTCTCCCCCTCTTCCACGCCGAGCTTGCGCTTCATTTCGTCGAGGATTCGCTGTCCACCCTTGACATGGCACGCGGTGCCGAGGCAGACGCGGACCTGGTGCTTGCCTTTCGGCGTAAGGCTGAAAAAGTGGTAAAACGTCGCGATGCTGTACAAGCGCGTGACCGGAACGCCGGTCTTCTTCGAAAGATGCCGCAGCGCGTCCTCGGGAAGGTAATTGTAATGCGATTGCACCTCGTGCAGAATCGATATGAGGTTCCCCGTCACCTGGGGATAATTCGATAAAACATCGTCAACCGGTTTCAGGTCCATGGTATTCCGCTCTCCTGTTACATTCCTGATACGTAGTCTTTCAGATGGTGGATCTCCGACTGGATCGACCCGACCTGCGTTTTCACGACATCGCGGATTGAAAGCATGCCGATTACCCTTCCCTGTTCTGCCACGGGCATATGCCGGATTCCCTTGTCAATCATCACGGTCATGACCTGGCAGAGGTCCTCGTTGGGCTCCGCCACGATGAGATCCGCGGTCATCACCTGGTCCAGGGGCAGGCTGTCAAACTGCGATCCGCCCTTGTTGTACGACCGGAGCACGTCGCGCTCCGTGAATATGCCCGCGGGCTTGCCGTTCCGCGTGATAATAACGGCGCTCACATTCCTGTGGGTCATGATTTTGATTGCCGCCTCGACGGTGTTGTCCCCTTCGATGGAAATGATTTCCTTGCCTTTTGAATCCAACAATTCTTTTACGATCATAGCGTCACCTCGCGAATTGCAATAGTGGCCTATTTAAAATACACCCAGATCCACCAGGTTTCTTGCCGCCTGTTCCCGTTTGTACGCGGAGGCTTCCTCGGGGGAAAGCCACTTGAGCGCGTGCGCCGTGCACTTCGTCACGCACGCGGGCTTGAGCCCCCGGTCGATCCGGTCCCTGCAGTAGTCGCACTTCATCACCTTCC
>DATHDE010000035.1:0-14551 GCA_035490495.1 Nitrospirota bacterium | reverse complement strand
TTTATCCGATGTGATCTGCGTCAAATGCCGTTTCCGGATACTCAGCTATCTGACGGTGATCAGATCCCGGATCTTCTCGAATTCCTTTTCCTTGATGCCTTTGACCTTCATGATGTCTTCGGGCTTGGAATACGGCCGGTTGTCGATGATGGCCTGCGCTTTCACGGGCCCGATGCCCGGCAGTTTGTCGAGGTCCTCTTTCGATGCGCTGTTGATGTTCACCTTTTCACCCGGGGCAAGTGCGGGCTTTTTCTCCTTTGCCGCCTTTTCCTCCTTTGCAGGTTTCTCCGCCTTTGCCGGTGCGGCAGAAGCAGGAGCAGCAGAAACAGGTGCAGGTGCGGCTGCGGGCGCTGAGGCGGCACCAAACGTGATCTTATCCGATATCGCTTTTATCTTTTTATCGGACATGCCTTTCACTTTTTTGAGATCATCCGCGCTCTTGTACGGCCTGCCCGCGATGATCGCCTTGGCTATCTTCTTCCCGATGCCCGGGAGCGCTTCGATAGCCTTCTCATCCGCGCTGTTGATGTCAACGGGCGCTGTTGCAGCAGCGGCTTTCTCCGCCTTTTCCTTTTTAGCTGCAAACGAGGGCGAAGGAGCAGCCAGGAGCATGCCTGCCAGAAGGGCGATGCCGAAGAACAACGAAAAGAATGCTGATGCCGGAAGTCTTGAGATTCTCATACTGAATCGTCTCCTTTCACGTGCCAGAAATGGGTGCAGGGTGTGCTATCTATAGCATTGGCCGATTTTGGTGTCAAGATGATTGTGCGGGACAGGATGCGCGATGGTCCGGACCGACGTATCCGCTCCGGACGCTGCACGGCTGCGCCTCAGGACCGCGTTTTCCTGAGCGCTTGGCGGAACACGTCGAGCGGCTGGGCGCCGACCACGGTCCTGCTGCCGGCCAGAACGAACGTCGGCACGCCCGTTACGCCTGCGGCAGCGGCGTCCTGCTGCGCCTGCTGCAGCCGGTTTGTATACGTGCCGTCCGCCACAGCGGACCGGAAACTTTCCGGATCAAGCCCCGCGGTGCGAAGGATGTCGGCAAGGATGTCGAGGTTCCCGATATCGAGACCCTGCGAAAAATAGGCCGCGAAGATCGCCTCATGCACCTGCTGGAACCGGTCACGATCCCGCGCGAATTCCGCGGCGATGAGCGCAGGCCGCGAGTTGGACAGAAAGGGCCGGTCAGCGAAGGCGATGCCGAATTGTGCGCCCATGGTCCGCAGGTGCCCCATCATCCGGTCGATGTCCTCCTGCCGGAACAGCTCTGCCAGGGGCCTGCCCCGCGGGGGCGTGTCCGGATGGATTTCCACGCCCGACCACTGAACGTCGAGGTCGAACTCCTGGCCGAGCTTTTCGACGATGCCCTCGCCGATGTAGCAGAACGGTCAGATATAATCGGAAAAGACCCGGATGATCGTCGACATGCTGCCCTCACTCAATAGATTTTCTTCACGAGCACTTCGCCCACTCCCGCGTCGACCTTCAGGAGAAAAATGCGGGAGCCCGTGGAACCCTTCGGGCGAGCGCCGATGCTTCCCGTGATATACGCCGTCTTATTCCGGACGATCAGGCAGTCGACCGTCAAGCGGTCATGGTCACCCGGTTCAATATCGATCTGTTTTTCCCAAATGAGATGCCCGCCTCCGGCAGCCAGCTTGTCGATCCGGATGCCGTTCTGTACCGCGCCGGCGACGATGTAATTCTTGTCCTGCACTGCGGCGATCAATGGCGACGATGACGGCTGATACCCGCCGCGGTTGACCTGCCAGAGGGTCTTCAATGCGCTGTTGAATCCCAGGATCCTGGCCTGCGCGGTTGTGAGCGGCCGCACGACATCAGCGGATGGACGCTGGGATGTCGAATAGGCCACCGCGTATTCAGAACCGTTTTGCGCAAGGTGCCCTCCGCCGGACATGGCCTCGCAATCGGGAAGTTTCATTTCACCGAGCACCGCGCCGGAAGCGTCGATCTTCATGAGCCACCCCGTGTATGCACCTTCGCTGAACCGGCTGTATTTCCCCGACGTGCCCGCGACGAGGAAGCTTCTCTGGTCTGCGGCAAGGCCGGCAAAGGCGGACTGGTCATTCCCCCTGGTGTAGGTCCGTTCCCATATGACGTCGCCCATCGGGCTGAATTTGACGACACGGAAATCATAGGCAGCCTTATCACCGGTTTCGGTTCTGCGCAGGTTTCCGCCAAAAAGGAAATTGCCGTCTGCTGCGCTCACCAGGACATCCGGCCATCCGATGCCTTGCATTCGCTTTTCAAAAACAATGCTTCCTTTTTTATCGAGCCGCATGATCCAGCTCACGTACCCGGTCTCCGGCGCATACACGAACAGCTGTCCCAGCAAAAGCACGCCCCCGTCCGGCAGGGCCGCGACCGCCTTTATCTCATCCTGAAACTGCGACTTAATTCGTTTTTCCCAGACCAGATCTCCGGCATCGGAGACTTTCCATATCCATAAACTCATTCCCTGCTCGCGGGAGAAGGAATTGCCGGCGATCAGGAGGCCGCCGTCGGGGGACAGTGCCACGGCGCGGGGCGCGTGGTCCGCGCTGTCGACAGGCGCACCCGGCTGCGTTGCAGTGCCCTGGTCACTGCGCGGTTCAGCTTCGACTGCGGAAAACATGAAAAGGAAAAGGGAGAGGAAAAGGATGACGAACCCTTGCATAGTGTTTCCCTCCTGCGCGGCTCATTTTTGTCCGATCAAGCGCTCAAGAACGAACCATGCTGCGGTCAGGACTGCGATGAGAAATGCGATCTTGCCGATATTCATCCAGAAACTTCCTTGCTTTTCTTCAGGCGTGTCGGGTTCTTTCTGCGTCATGGCTCCCCCGCTGAATTCGCTGCAGGCTCCTGTCTTTATGCCGGTTTCATCCCAGTGTGCGGATGACATCATCGTCCGTCAGGAACGAGTAGTCGCTGAAATAGGTCTTCAAAGAGAAATACTGCTCCACATCGCGCACGAGCGCCAGGATGCGGTCCACGCCGGCCTCGGCAGCGAGCAGACGATAGGCAATGTCGGATATCACGGGCGCCGCGATGATCATGGAACCCGGATTCCGTTTTCGCGTGAAATGAACGGCTGCCAGCATGCTGTATCCCGAACCCAGGCCGTCATCAATCAGGACGACCGTTTTCCTTTCGAGGTCGGGGAACGGCTCGTCTTTCCGATAGACGCGCTCGCGCCGTTTTGCCTCCTCCGTGAATGCCGATGCCGCCATCTCAAGTTCCCGCTCCGACAGATCAAGCCGGTTCATGAGCGATCTGTTCCAGACCATGGTGCCGTCCATGGCTACGACGCCGTAACTCGCTTCCGCGCTCCAGGGGATGGGAAGCTTCATCAGGGGAATCACATCCAGGGGACAGGCAAGCGCATCGGCCACGGGGCGCGCTACTGCCACGCCTTCGCGCGGAATTGCCAGGACGATGGGGTCCGCCGGATGGAGGGCGGCAATCTGTTGGGCAAGTTTTTCACCCGCCTGCGTCCGGTTTTGAAAGTTCATGGAATGCCCGCCTGGATGCGAATTGACCCCAATCCCGCCGCTGAAGTTATTATAGACTATAGCACGCCGTCCCCCGCATTGCCCGGGTTTTCACCGATCCGTGCAAGAAAAAGGCGTGCGGCAGTTCACCCGCCCCGGGTCACTTCTGGACAGCCAGCGTTCCGCTGCGTCCGTCCACTGTCCCGGGGGCCAGATCGCAGACGGGAACGGCTGCGCGATTCCTCAGGATGATCCGCGCCTGCTCGTCGAGCCTGACAACGGTTGTTCCGCTTCGGGCGAGGAGGCCGAGCAGGGACCTGAAGAAATCCCTGTGGCGCATGCCCTCAAGCTCGGCATGGATCGTGAGCACGTTCAAGGCACCGGGTGTGAGCAGCGCAAGGTAGTGCTGTGCCATCCGGTCCTCGGGATATTCGGGCCTGCCGAACAGTTCATCCAGGGTCGGAAGGGTGGTCGGGATCTGGAGGGTCCTGTACACGACGCCGCCGGAGCGGGGAAAAAAGGGAGCGTGCCCGCGGGAGTCACTGGCATAGAGGAGGTTCGCCTCGTCATACGCGGCGAGACTGAAGGCATTCGCCTGCCATCCGGCAGAACCGGCGGTTTCGGCGGGTGTCGCGAAGATGCGCTCGAATTCCCTGCGGGCCTTGCCGAACTCCTGAAACACCTCGTCCCGGCTCATGGATGCAAGTCCGTCCTGCCATCGGATGTGGTCGTAGCAGTGGATGCCGACCTCGTGGCCCCGGTCCCGCGCCGCCCGCAGGATCGATTCGTTGCGGCGGCCTATATGCGGTCCGGGCAGCAGGACCCCGTTGAGGAGCGTGCGGATGCCGTAGGTTGAAACGACGCTCGTGCGGCTCACCTTGCCCAGGAATCCGGGCCGGAAGACGCGTTTGATCGCCCTTCCGGTATTGTCGGGACCGAGCGAAAAGAGGAAGGTGGCCTTGATGCCGAATTCATCGAAGAGGCCCAGGAGGTTGGGCACGCCTCTGCGCGTGCCGCGGTCGGTGTCGACATCGACTTTGATTGAAAGAAGAGCAGGCATTAAATGAGGTCAGCCGCGAAAGAGCGCAAGGAACTCAAAGAAGCAAACTGAACCGGATGTTCACCACCTCTGCGCTCTCTGCGATCCTTTGCGGCTCATGTGTAGTCAAAGGTCCGTTGTATCCGCGTCCAATTGTCCGTATTTACTCGCTCAGCTCGCTTGACGGCCTGCCGAGATGATAGTCCAGGGTCTTCTTGAGCGCCGTGCGGAGGTCGGTCACCGGGGTCCAGCCGAGATACGTCTGCGCGTTCCTGACAGCCGGGACGCGGGTCTGGATGTCCTGGTATCCCTCGCCGTAATAGTCGCGCGACTGCACGGACACGAGCTTGACGGCGTTCGCGAGCGCCGCGTATTTGGGATAGGTCTTGACGATGTCGATGGTCGTTTCCGCCAGTTCCCGCACGGATACGTCATTCGCGGGATTGCCGATATTGAAGATGCGGCCGTCGGCGGCATTGTTCCTGTTCTCGATGATCCTGATGAGCGCGTCAATGCCGTCGTCGATGTAGGTGAAGCATCTGCGCTGCGCACCGCCGTCAACGAGCTGGATGTCCCTGCCGCGCAGGATGTTCCCGATGAACTGCGTGAGCACGCGGGAGCTGCCTTCCTTGGGCTCGAGGATGTTGTCGAGCTTGGGTCCGATCCAGTTGAAGGGGCGGAAGAGGGTGTATTTGAGTCCCTCCTTCATTCCGTAGGCGTGGATGACGCGGTCCATGAGCTGTTTGGAGCAGGAATAGATCCAGCGCTGCTTATTGATGGGGCCGAGCACGAGGTTCGATGTCTCCTCGTCGAACTCCCTGTCCGCGCACATGGCGTACACTTCGGAGGTGGAGGGGAAGAGCACGCGCTTTTTATAGCGCACGCATTTGCGCACCACATCGAGGTTCGCTTCGAAATCGAGTTCGAACACGCGCAGGGGGTCGAGCACGTACGTCGCCGGCGTGGCGATGGCCACCAGCGGCAGGACCACATCGCACTTTTTGACATGGTACTCGATCCACTCGCGGTTGATGGTGATATCGCCTTCGACAAAGCGGAAGCGTTCATGGCCCAGGAAGGACTGGATCTTGTCCGTGCCCATGTCCATGCCGTAGACTTCCCACTCGCGATTGGCGAGGATGAATTCGGTGAGGCTGCTGCCGATGAATCCGTTGACCCCGAGAATCAGTATTCTAAGACGCATGCAGAGAGATTCCTTTCTTCCGTGTTCGCGCGGGTGCGCCGGGCTGCCCCGCTCTCGTCACCTCTTACGCGGCGCCGCCCAGCTGTTCCCCCGCGCTGAGTTCGCGCGTGTCGTCCTCTTCCCATTCCCAGTTGACGATCTCGAGCATGCCGTCGCCGGTCGCGACCCGGAGCGGGTCCGTTGAAACGACGCGGCCGGGAGTTCCCCCGTCTCCGCCGGGCACGGGCACGGCCCACCAGATGAAGAGTCGTTTCCCGTCAGCTTCGGTGAACGCGCCCGGATAGGGAGTGGTCACCGCGCGCACGAGGTTGTAAATGCGCTCCGCGCTCTGGGTCCAGTCAATGCGGCCGTCCTCGGGTTTGCGCCCCCCGAACACGGTTGCCTGCGAATCATCCTGCGGCCTGCGGGGCGCCGCGCCCGCGGTCAAGGCGTCGATCTGGCGCTCCATGACGCGTCGTGCGGC
The DNA here is from genome assembly GCA_035490495.1 of Nitrospirota bacterium. GTDB lineage: Bacteria > Nitrospirota > UBA9217 > UBA9217 > UBA9217 > JAJYKN01. The sequence goes on along the minus strand of DATHDE010000035.1, from coordinate 8,351 downwards.
CTCGACGCATTTCTGGAACACGTCGCGCGCCGTGTCCTCACGCCCGATGGGGACCGCCTCCTGGTCCACAATGTCGCCCGCGTCGGCGCGCTTCACCATCTGGTGCAGCGTCACCCCTGTTTCCTTTTCCCCGTTCAGGATCGCCCAGTTGACGGGCACGCGGCCGCGGTACTTCGGCAGGAGCGAGCCGTGCATGTTGAACGCGCCGAGGGGAGGCACGGCGAGGATTTCCTCGTTGAGCAGCGACCGGTAGTAAAAGGAAAAGATGAGATCCGGTTTCCACGACCGGATCCGCTCGGTCCACTGCGGCGTGTTCACCGTTTCCGGAGTGTGGACGGGGATGTCGTATTTCCGGGCGAGGTCAGCCACGGACCGGAACCAGAGTTCTTCGTTGGGATCGTCCTTGTGGGTGATGACGGCGAGCACATATTCGTCGTGCTGGATCAGGTAATCGAGGCATTCATACCCCACGTCGTGGTACGCGAAAACGAGAATGGCGGGTTTAGTCATCGATTTTTTCATAGACCGCGCGGATCACGAACCGCGGTCTCCTCCTTACTTCCTTATGGATTCTGCCGATATATTCGCCGATGATGCCGAGGCCCATGATGCCGATGCCGACCAGAAAATAGAGGATCGCAAACAGCGTGAAAACGCCTTCAGCCTCGGGTCCGACGATCAGCCGCCGGATAAACAGGTAAACGACAAACAGGATGCTGAGGATGGACACGCCCATGCCGATGAGCGTGAACACCTGAAGCGGCACAACGGAAAAGCCGGTCAGGAGATCGAAATTGAGCCGGACCAGGTCGTAGAGCCGGTATTTCGATTCCCCGGCCGCCCGGGCCGCGTGCTCCACTTCGACCTCGGCCGGGTCGGCGGCAAAGCTGTACGCAAGCGCGGGAATGAACGTCGACGTCTCCCGGCTCGCGACGATGTTGTCGATGATGTTCTTCCGGTATGCGCGGAGCATGCATCCCTGGTCGCGCATGCGGATGTTCGTAATCCTGGCCCGGATGCCGTTGATGAGCCGGGAGGCGTATTTCCGGAAGAGCGTGTCCTTGCGGTTCTTCCGGTATCCGCCCACGACATCATGCCCCTGTTCTATTGCGGCGAGCAGTTTGGGGATTTCCTCGGGCGGATTCTGCAGGTCCGCGTCGAGCGTTACGACCACCTCGCCGCGTGCATGCTCAAAGGCCGCCATGATCGCCATGTGCTGGCCGAAGTTGCCGTTGAAGTCGATGACGCGCACCTGGTTCGGCCGGCGATGGTGAAAATCGCGCAGGATGTCACCGGAACGGTCGCGGCTGCCGTCGTTTGTGAACAGGATTTCGAACGGCTTGCCGCTCTTGTCCATGACGGCCGTCAGCCGCGCAAAGAGGGCCTCGAGGTTCTCCTGCTCGTTATAGACGGGGATGACGACGCTCACGTACGGTTTCGTCACGCCGGTTTCCTCCCGAACAGGTCCGCCATGGCGGCCACCACCCGGTCCTGGTCCGCGTCGGTCATGGACGGGAAGAGGGGCAGGCTCACGATGCGGTCCGATATGGTCTCGGCTGCAGGGAAGTCTCCGCGCTTGAAGCCGAAATGCTCGCGGTAGTACGGATAGAGATGAACGGCGCGGTAGTGCAGACCCGTGCCGATGTTGCGCTCCTTCATGCCCTGCATGAACGCATCGCGGTCCATCCTCGCCGCGGCGGGATTGATGAGCGGCGTGAAGAGGTGCCAGGCGTGATGATGTGCGTAGGCCGGCGCAGCCGGAAGCGACCACTCGGGCCAGTCCTTCAGCAGCCGCTGGTAGCGATGCACGAGCTCGGTCCTCCGCGCGATAAAGCCGTCGAGCTGCTTCAGCTGATGGAGGCCGAGCGCGGCCTGGATGTCCATCATGTTGTATTTATACCCCGGTGCGATGATCTCGTAGTGCTGGCTGCCTTTTTTCCCGAAGCGGTTCCATGCCTCCCGGTCCATGCCGTGGAAGCGAAGGAGCGCCACATCGGAGGCGAGCTTTTCATCCCGCGTGACGACGCACCCGCCCTCGCCGGTGGTCATGTTCTTGTTGGGATGGAAGCTGAAAACCTGGGTGTCGCCGAAGCTGCCGATGCGCCTGCCCTTGTATTCGGTGCCGATGGCATGGGCGGCGTCCTCGATCACGCGCAGGCCGCGCCTGTCCGCGAGGTCGTAGAGGGGGTCCAGGTCCACGGGGAGACCGGCGAAGTGCACGGGCATGATCGCGCGCGTGCGGCCGGTGATCGCCTTCTCCACGCGCGCTACATCCATATTGTACGTGCCCGGCTCCACGTCCACGAGCACGGGCCTGCCGCCCGTCAGCACGATCACGTTCAGGGTCGCAGCGAACGTCATGGGCGTCGTGATCACTTCATCCCCGGGCCTGAGCTCGAGCGCCGCAAGCACCAGATGGAGCCCGGCGGTGGCTGACGTCAATGCAAGCGCAAAGGGCGCGTGGAGATATGATTTCAGGTCCTCTTCGAACTGCTTCACCCGCGGTCCCGTCGTAATCCAGCCGGACTTGATGCAGGAAACGACCTCGTCGATCGCCTCCTGGCTGATCGAGGGGCGGGAGAAGGGGAGGAATGCCTCGTTGCTGTTCACCATCGAAACCTCTTCATGACCATGGAGCCACGGACATACACGGCCGGCCACGGATGGACGCTGCCGTTCGATTCCGAAGGTATCCGTGTCAATCCGTGTTCAACCGCGGCAAGAGAGCCTGTTGTTCAGCTCTTCGTCACAAAATACACTCCCACGCAGATGATCACGATGCCCGTGATGCGCGTGAAGGAAAGATTCTCCTGAAACAGGTAGTACCCGGCCACTGCGTTCACGATATACCCCACGGAAAGCAGGGGATAGGCGTAGCTCACCTCCACGCGCGAAAGAACGAGGAGCCAGACCGCCACGCTCACAACGTAGCACAGCAGGCCGCCGATCACGAACATGTTTCCGGCGACCTGGAGCGCGATCGGGAGTACGTTCGCCCAGACGAAATCGAAGTGTCCGATCCTGCGCATGCCTTCCTTCAGGAACAGCTGCGCGGCTGCGTTGAGCAGCACGCCGAGAAGGATCAGGGGAAGATAGGTCATGGATGCACCTCTCTGTTGCACAGGACAATGGTCCTCTGATCCTCCGCGACAGGGAATATGTTGACGCCGGGCATGTTTCGCAGGGTATCATAGTTCGTTCTCTGAGTAAACAGGAATATGGTCTCCTGCCCCTGCCAGCGTTTCCAGAACTCCGGGGAGTTCATCATCCATTGACGGGTGTCTTCCACCGTTGTGCCGAATTCGAGTTCGCCTGTCCAGTCGACGATCGTGACCAGCCGGTTCATATACACGGGAAGATCCTGGTAATAGGTCGCGTACGTCGCGACCACATCTCCGGGCTTGACCACGTGCCCGATGGTCGCGACCAGGGGCTTGACGGATTTTGTGTCCACGCGCGCGGCAGCCCCGTTTATCTGGACCAGCAGCAGTCCGGCCAGGGCGGCGACGGCCATGAACGCGTGGCGCAGACTGCGGGAGCGCGCGAGGTACCAGGCCAGCGCGGCCCCCAGGACGAGCGTGGCCGCAATGCTGTAGCGAAACACGCCGAGTGTCCGGACCACATCCTCGGGCGCTATGCGGGGAAGAGCGAGAAACGCGCCCCCCAGCAGGACTGCCAGGATACCCAGCAGAACATATCCGGCCTGGATGCCCGGATAATCGCGGCTTTCCCATGCGTCGGCAAAATAGCGGCCCACCAGGAGCGCCAGGGGAGGGAACACCGGCAGGATGTACGGCGGAAGCTTCGAACCGGACGCGGAAAAAAAGAGGAAGACCAGCCCCGCCCAGAGAAGAAGAAAGATCGTATCGCGGTGCTCATGCCGCTCCTTCCATGTCGCGGGAAAGCTGTGGCGGACGGCCTGCACCAGAAACGCTATCCAGGGAAACAGGCCCAGTGCGAGAATGGGGATGAAATACCATACCGGATGATACCTGCCGTGCATCCTGGTAAGATATCGCAGGAAATGCTCCTGGATAAAATAAAAACGGGGGAACTCGGGATTCACATGCGACACGACAATGTGCCATGGCGCCGCCAGGAGGAGGAAAATCGTGAGGCCCGAGGCAAGATGCATGGACTTGAGCAGCCGCCATTCGCCGAGCAGGACGATCCATGCGCCGATGATCATGGCCGGGATGAGGATGCCGATGAGGCCTTTTGTCAGCACTGCCAGCGCCGCGAAAGCATAGAAACTCCAGAACAGGAGCCTGCGGCGCGGCCCCGGCGCCTCCCGGACGCCTGCGAGAAAGCTGAGCAGCGAAGCGGTGAGCATGACGGAAACAGGCATGTCGAGGATGATGGCGCGGCTGAAAGCATAATACAGAAGGGATGTTGCCAGAACGACCGCGGAAAGGAGGCCCGTCCTGCGGCCGAACAGACGGCGGCCCGCAGCGTATACGCAGAGGCAGCCGAAAAGCGCGAACGCCGCCGGCCAGAGGCGCAGCGCGAATTCGTGCAGTCCGAACAGCCTGACGGCAAACGCTTCAAGCCAGTAGAACAGCACGGGCTTTTCGAAATACTTCACCCCGTTCAGGCGCGGCGTGACATAGTCGCCGGTCCCGGCCATTTCGCGCGCGATCTCGACGTACCTGCCCTCGTCGGGCACGGAAAGGGGGCGGTTGCCCAGCATGAAGCCGAAGAAAAGGGCGATCAGGACCGCAAGCATGGCGACGTCCCGCACTGCCGGGGGCGCGGTTTGTTGTGCGCCGGAGATCATGAAGTACTTTCTGTGGAGTAATGCCGTGAGCGCATGAGGTGAGCGATAATGAGAATGTCATATGCGGGTTCAGCGCGTTCTGAAAGGGAACGCGAACGGCCCGCAACCGAAACGTAATTGTACAACGTCCGTCTATATTTTGTCAAACACTATGTTTGTCCGGGACGTTGATGACGACGGCAGCCCTGCGCTGAAAAAGGAGTCAACGGATCGTTCGTTTCAGGAAAAAGAAGATCAGAAACAGGAGAAAATTGACCGCTATGATTGTGGCGCCTGCGGGCAGGTCGGCGTGGAAGGAAATAGTGATGCCCGCGACCACGGAAACCACGGCAATGGCGGCGGCCATGAGCATCGCCGTCTTGAAGCCGCGGGCGGCCTGCAATGCCGTGACCGCCGGCAGGATCAGGAGCGCCGACACGAGCATGATGCCCACGACTTTGATCGACAGGACGACGGTCACCGCGGTGAGCGACATGAGCATGAGGTTGATGCGGCCGGTCCTGACGCCGGACACGTGTGCGTATTGTTCGTCGAACGTGGAAGCGAACAGGTCGTGATAGAAAAAAACGGTGACAAACAGAGCGAACAGCGACAACCCGACGGACAGGTAGACCTCCTGGCTGCTGATGGCGAGGATGCTGCCGAACAGGTAGCTGAAGAGATCGACGTTGAAGCCCCGGGACAGGCTCGCCAGGATGACGCCTCCCGCAATGCCTGCGGAGGACACCATGCCGATGGCGGCGTCGCCGTAGATCTTCGCGCGCTCCGTCAGCTTCATGACGAGAAACGACGCTCCGATGACCAGGGGAATGGCCACGTACACCGGATAGATGCCGAGAAAAAGCCCCAGCGCGATCGCGCCGAACCCGACATGCGAAAGCCCGTCGCCGATAAGCGACAGTTTCCGGAGCACGAGCAGAAGCCCCAGGACCGCGCACAGGACGGCAATAAACGAACCCGCGAGATAGGCGCGCTGGATGAATTCGTATTTGAGAAGATCAAAAAACATGGGACTCACGAGTGCTGATGGCAGATCAGGTGCTGCGCAAAATGGCCGAAGTATTTCTCCATGTCCGGCGAATGACAGAAGTCGGCGAATGAGCCGTAGAAAATGGCCCGCTTGTCCAGGTACAGGAGCTTGGCCGCATAGCTTCCAATGTGCGATGTGTCGTGCGTGATGATGATGACCGTGACCCCGCGGTCCCTGTTCAGGTATCCGATCGATTCAAAAAACCGGACGCGTGTCTCGGGGTCAAGCGCCGTGGTCGGCTCGTCAAGGATCAGGAGGTCGGGGCCGGATACGAGCGCGCGGGCGAGGAAGACGCGCTGCTGCTGGCCGCCGGAGAGCTCCGCAACGGGCTGATCCTGCAGGTCGGCGATGCCGAGCAGATCGAGGGTATTGCTGATCGCCTCCTTGTCTGCGCGGCTGAACCTGCGGGGGTAGCTCTTGCCCGAAAGCAGGCCTAGGCTCACGACCTCCTTCGCCGTCGCCGGGAACAGCCGGTTGAATGCGTTGACGCTCTGGGGCAGGTAGCCGATCCTGCGCCAGTCGGAGAAACCCTCCGCGTCCGCGCCGAACAGCTTCACCGTCCCGGAGCGTTTGCGCTCCAGGCCGAGGATGACCCGGATGAGCGTGGTCTTGCCCGCGCCGTTCGGGCCGGCCAGGGCCACATATTCTCCGGCGGGCACGTCGAAGGTGACGTCGGTGAGCACGTCCGACGTTCCGTAGCCGAAGGATACGTTTTGCAGGGATAAAATTGCAGTCATACTATTTGCACCCGAGGCCTGTTTTGAGATTCTCCAGGTTCTGCGTCATGATCTCGAAAAACGTAACGCCCCTGTCGCGCTGGTCCCGCGCGATGTTATGCGCGGCGTTCAGCAGCAGCAGTTTTGCCTTGGTCTCCCGGGCGACGGTTTCCGCGATTTTCGGGCTCGTCAGTTCCTCATAAAAAACATAGGTAACGCCGTCCTTCCTGATCTGGTCGACGAGGGATGTCAGGTCCCTGGCGGAAGGCTCGGCATCAGGGGACAGCCCCTGGGCCGCGATGTATTTCAGACCGTACCGGGCGGCAAGGTAGCCGAAGGCGTAGTGGCCGCCGTAGACGATTTCCCGGCTCCTGCACGAGGAAAGCGCGCCCCGGTACTGCTTGTCGAGCCGGTCAAGCCGGGTTGCGTACTCGCCTGCGGTTTTTTCGTAGAAGTCCGCATGCTCCCTGTCCCGCGCCTCGAAAGCGGCCTTGATGTTCATGGCCATGATCTTCGCGTCCGCGAAGTCGAGCCAGATGTGGGGGTCCGGCGCTCCGGCATGTTCTCCCGTATTCCGTGAGGACGCGGTCGCCAGCTGAACACCGCTGCTCGCGTCCACGACCAGCAGCTTACTGTTCGTTGCGCCCTTCACGACGCCGGCGGCCCAGGGCTCCATAAACCTGCCCGTGTAAACGAACATGTCGGCCTCGTTGATCCTGACGATGTCGCCGGGAGTGGGTTCGAATGCGTGGGGCTCGACCCCCGGGGGCAGGAGCAGCGACACGTCGGCCTTGTCGCCCCCGATGCTTCTCGCCATGTCATAGAGCGGGAAGTTCGTCGTAACGACGACGATCTTGTTCGTGCGGCCGCGCTCGGACGGGCAGCCGGTCAGCGCGAACAACGCCGCTGTTGCAGCAAGAGCCGCACCTAGCTGGACAACCTTCTTCATCATATACCATCACCCCCGGCAGTTTTTGCAATAGCCGTAGAATTCGAGGGAATGATGCGTGACCTCGAACTTTTTCCGCGCCGCGATCTTTCGTTCCTGCCGGGCCAGCTCGCTGTTGACCGCGATCTTTTCAATGGATTTGCAGTGCACGCACACGAGGTGGTCGTGGCGGCGCCGGGGTATCTCGAAGTAATCGGTTCCGGCGATCGATTTCCTGACGGCGATGCCCTGTTCCGCGAGAAAGGAAAGGGCGCGGAAGATCGTCGAACGGTCGGGCCGGAGACCGCGCTTTTTCAGCGCAGCAGCCACTTCTGCTCCCGACATCAGACAGCTCGAACGATGGAGCACCGCAATAATTTCCCTGCGTACTGCGGTGATGCGGCCGCCGGTTTGGCGTATTTTGCGGTAGATTGTGTCCATTTATTATTGCATCAATGATGCAATTATTTTATATACAATTGATACTGATGTCAAGCGGCGAGCGACCTTGAAGCTGAAAAAAAAGAAGTTCCCGGGTTACGGATGGTTTTTACGAGGACGAATAATGATGAGGGGCCGGGCGGTCGGGGCTTTGGAGCCCCGACCTGCACGGCTACATGAATTGACTGCTACGGCTGGAGGGAAACGACGACCAAACCCGACCAGGCGCTGGTCGTTCCGCTCCAACTGAGCGCAGTGGAACTCGCATAGCTTCCTGCTGCTGTATGTCGCGCAGTTGTGAAAGTGTTGCTGGTATGATTGTTGGCTGTGGTTGCCGTACCTGCTGTGAAACCCGGCGTGGCGCTCAAGCTCCCTGTTGCCGGTGAGCCGCCGTTGCCGGAGACCACGGTGGTCATGCCGTTATTGGCGTACGTGACGGCGGTATTGAACGTGACGCTC
>DATHDE010000034.1:0-3475 GCA_035490495.1 Nitrospirota bacterium | reverse complement strand
TGGACGTGGAAATGCCGCGCATGGACGGCATCGAAGCACTGCGGCTCATCATGGACAAGACACCGGTGCCCGTGATCATGGTGAGCTCGCTCACGATCGAGGGCGCGAAGATAACGCTCGACGCCATGGACTACGGAGCCGTGGATTTCATACCCAAGAACCTCGCAGACCTTTCGATCAATATCGTGAAAATCAAGGAGATGCTGATCGAAAAAGTGAAGCAGATCGCCCGCAGCGGCGTGAACCGCCGGCTGCGGAGAACTGCGCCGCGAAGCTGCGCTGCCGAACCGCCGAAGCCCCTGCCCGCCCTGTCCACCGGCGCACGCCGCGTCAGCGTCGTTGCAATCGGCACATCGACGGGCGGCCCCCGTGCGGTCCAGGAAATCATCCCCCGCCTGCCCAAGGATTTTCCCGTGCCCATTGTGATTGCCCAGCACATGCCCCCGAACTTTACGGGCCCCTTTGCCGAACGTCTGAATCAGCTGTCCCAGATTTCCGTCAAGGAGGCCCAGGAGGGTGATGCGCTCAAACCGGGCCTTGCCCTCGTCGCACCCGGCCGCGGCCACATGCGCGTGATCCGGCCGCGGGGCATCGAGACCGTGGTGAGCATCTCGGAGAACCGGGAGGAATTCATCTACCGGCCTTCGGTGGACTATCTCATGGCCTCCATCGCCGAACTGTTCCCGGGCAGGGCCCTGGGCGTGATCCTCACCGGCATGGGCAACGACGGTGCCAAGGGTCTTGTCGCCCTGAAGAACACGGGGTCCAGAATCTTTGCACAGAACGAGGACACCTGTGTGGTCTACGGCATGCCGCGGGCCGTGGTCGAGGCAGGCATTGCGGACAAGATTCTGCCGATCGAGGAGATGGCGGGAGAGATCATCAATGCGGTTTGAAAACACCCGGCACAGAATAAAGCCAGGCGCATTTTTTCAATACACTCGTGCATTATAGTTATGTACTGCAGGAGGTTCTGCATGAAATTGACACTATCGAAAAAGATGTATGGATCAATCGGAATTCTTGCAGCAGCTCTCATCCTTGTATTATCCCTTTCCTTTTATATGAGCCGATCGCTCGTGAACGGGTATAAGGGCCTTGCTGAAAATGAAGGCGAGCAGCTCAAGGCTGCCCAGGTGGCGGAAATCGAACTCGGCCTGTGCATCAGCGCCTTCAAGAACTACGTCCTTCGCGGGGACGAGAAATACGTTAAAGATTTTCAGTTCCAGACTGCCAAGATTAAAGAGGCAATCGCCCGCTACGAAAAGCAATCGGACGACAAACTCGAAAATACGGTTCTCGCCACAGCCAAGGAAGCGTTCGATAAATTCGAACATTCGATCGACATGGTGGTGGAAGCGCGCAAGCAGAGCAGCGACGTGCGCCAGATCGACAAAACGGCCAAGGGCGCGGATCAAGAACTCCGGTTTGCCCTGGAGGAACTCAGCAATGTCGCCGAGAAGAATTACAATGACAAAAAAGAGCGTGTGGATAAAAATGCCGTCCGCCTGCAGCTGCTCCAGCTTCTTATTGCGATCGTTGCCGGCGCAGCCGGAGTTGCCGTGAGCGTCTTTATTGTCAGAGGGATCCTCGGCTCCATTCTTGGTGTCAAATCAGCCGCCGATGCTGCATCGAGCGGCGACCTGTCCAGGGACGTGCCCGTGAAGTCGGATGACGAAATCGGGGAGATGGCGAGGAGCTTCAACACGATGAACGCGAACCTCCGCAGGATCGTGGGCGAGATCAATACTTCGACAACGACGCTCGCGAGCAGCTCGGAGGAGCTTTCCGCAACGTCAGACGACATGAACAAGGGATCGCAGCAGCTCTCCTCCCAGACCGAGCAGGTCGTGACCGCCATCACCGAAGTGTCCCAGACCATCATGGACATGGCTAAGAACGCCACCCAGGCGGCTGAGGCCAGCAAGAATGCATCGGAGACAGCCCTCAAAGGGAAGCAGATCGTGGACAACACCTCCGCCGACATGGGAAAGATCGCCAAGACCGTTCAGTCTGCGGCCGGCACCATCGAGGAACTCGGCAGAAGCTCGGCCCAGATCGGCGAGATCGTGGCCGTGATCAACGGCATCGCGGATCAGACCAATCTTCTCGCGCTGAACGCTGCCATTGAGGCCGCGCGGGCGGGAGAACAGGGCCGCGGCTTCGCGGTGGTCGCCGACGAGGTGCGAAAGCTCGCCGAACGCACCGGCCAGGCCACGAAAGATATTTCTCAGCGCATCGAATCGATCCAGCAGGCTGCAGCAGAGTCCGTGGATGCCATGAAGCAGGGAAGCGACGAAGTGGACAAAGGCGTCGGGCTTGCGAGGGAGGCGAGCAGTTCACTCAACCAGATCGTCCAGGCATCGAACAATGCCATGGACATGGTGCAGCGGATCGCGGCAGCCACGGAGCAACAGTCCGCCGCGACCGAGGAAGTGACGCAGAACATGGAGCATATTTCGGACATTACGAAGCAGACATCGGCTTCAACAGACCAGGTCAGGGTGTCTTCGTCGGAGCTTTCAAAACTGGCTTCCGCTCTGCAGGAGATGACAGCGTGGTTCAAGATCTGATGAACGGCAAGCGGATTTCTTGGAGAAATTAATTTAAAAGGAGGAATAACCAATGAGGAAAGCAATAGCTGCATTTGCAGTACTGTGGTTGTCCGTCGTCTCGACGGCGTATGCAGGGGACAAAGGCACGCCCGCTGAAGCGGAGGCGCTGGTTAAAAAGGCTGTATCCTTTATAAAAGCAAACGGCAAGGACAAGGCCTTTGCGGAGTTTTCGAACCAGAAGGGCCAGTTCGTGGACCGGGATCTCTACATCTTCGTGTACGACATGACGGGAAGGGTGCTGGCCCACGGCCAGAATCCCAGAATGGTGGGCAGGGACATGAGCGATGCGACCGACCCATCGGGCAAAGAGTTTGTTAAGGAGCGGATTCAGATTGCCAAGACGAAGGGAAGCGGGTGGCAGAATTACAAATTCTCGAATCCCTTGACGAAAAAAACGGAGGACAAGACAGCGTACATCGAAAAGGTCGATGATTTCATTGTGGGTTCAGGAGCATACAAGTAGGTATTTTTCGGCTGCCCGGCGTACGGCCGGGCAGCCCCGCAGCTGCGCAAGGAGAAGGCTGTATGAAGATAACCCTGACCAATAAACTTTACGGTATGACCGGACTCATGCTTCTCATCGTAATCACCATTACGGTCAGTTCATTCGTCGGTCAACAGGGGGTCCAAAAGTACTTTGACGACATGATTGACGGCGACGCAGAACAGCAGAATGCAAGCATGGAAGCAAAGGAATATCTTGGGCTTGCGATCCAGGCGTCTAAAAATTATCTCATCCGGGGCGATGAAGACAGCCTGATAAAACTCAGGGACGCAAATAAGCGCATCGATGCGGCACTTGCGAAGTATGAGAAAGCAGCCAAGGACGATATCGAGCATCAGGCAGTTGACAAGGCGAA
>DATHDE010000033.1:0-15438 GCA_035490495.1 Nitrospirota bacterium | reverse complement strand
GATGGTGATGCCCGGCGACAACATGAGCTGCAGTGTGGAGCTGATCACGCCGATCGCCATGGACAAGGAGCTTCGCTTCGCCATCCGTGAAGGCGGCCGGACCGTGGGTGCGGGCGTCATCACCGAAGTAATCGAGTAAATGCGGATTTCGGATGTCTGTTCTTAATTCCGAAATTGAAATTCAGGAAAGGGTAATGAAATGCGGGAAATCATCCTTCTCGCTTGCGGTGTGTGCAAGCGTAAGAACTATTCGACGATGAAGAACAAGCGGAATACGCCGGACAAGCTGAACCTGAACAAGTACTGCCGGTTTTGCCGTAAACATACAGCGCACAAGGAAACCAAGGCTTAGCACGAAGCCGCAGGCAAGGATACAGGCCAGTAGCTCTAATTGGTAGAGCTCCGGACTCCAAATCCGGCTGCTGGGGGTTCGAGTCCCTCCTGGCCTGCCATTTATTTTGGAACTCCGTGTACAGAAAGGCTCGTCATGTTTAGGAAAATCACCGAGTTTCTGCAGGAAGTCAAACTTGAGTTTAAAAAGGTCGTCTTCCCGACGCGGAAAGAGGTCATCGGCTCCACGTGGGTCGTTATCGTTACCGTGCTGATCTGCGCGGTATTCTTGGGATTGGTCGACCTTACGCTCGGGAGAGTCATGACATCGGTCTTTTTCAACAAATAATACTTATTGAGAATACTATGCCGATGAACTGGTACGTTGTTCATACATATGCGGGTTTTGAAAACAAGGTAAAGGCCACCATTCTGGAGACGGTCGCGAAACTCGGGCTGCAGGAAAAGATCGGCCAGATCCTTGTTCCCACGGAAGAAGTGTTGTCCATCAAGGCCGGGAAGAAGCGCAAGTCGCAGCGGAAATTCTTTCCCGGTTACATTTTGGTTGAGATGGAGATGGACGACAATTCCTGGCACATCATCAAGGAAACGCCGAAAGTGACCGGATTCGTGGGCGGCAACACGAATCCCACGCCGCTTTCCGATGAGGAAGTCAAAACCATTCTCAAGCAGACCGAGGAGGGCGCAGTCGCCCCGACCCAGCCGAAGCATGCGTATCAGAAAGGCGACCGCGTCAGGGTCATCGACGGCCCCTTCAGCAGCTTCATCGGCACCGTGGAAGACGTCAACCCTGCGCACGGGAGGCTGCGCGTCATGGTGAGCATCTTTGGACGTTCGACGCCCGTGGAGCTTGAGTTCCTTCAGGTGGAGCGGGAAAAGGAAACGAAATAGCGCCGCGCGAGCGTTGTCAAGCGCGTCGATGTGATGGAAAATAAATATTCAGGAGCAGATTGATGGCTAAAGAAATTACCGCAAAAATCAAGTTACAGGTTCCCGCAGGCAAGGCAAATCCTGCCCCGCCCGTCGGACCCGCGCTGGGGCAGCACGGTGTGAATATCATGGAGTTCTGCAAGGCGTTCAATGCCAAGACCCAGAAGATGGGGGAGACCATTGTCCCCGTCATCATCTCCGTCTATTCGGACCGGTCGTTCACCTTCATTACGAAGACCCCCCCGGCTGCCGAGCTCCTGAAAAAGGCGGCAGGTATTATCAAGGGATCCGGCACGCCGAACAAGGACAAGGTCGGCAAGGTGACGAAGGCGCAGATCAAGGAAATCGCCCAGACGAAGCTTTCTGATCTGAATGCGGCCAGTGTGGAATCAGCCATGCGCATGATCGAAGGATCGGCGAAAAGCATGGGACTGGAAATAGTCGAATAGCAAATTGAATCATGCTTGATGCGGGAGGCTGACAACAGCCGTTCGGACCGCAAGGAGGAATCATGGCAGGGAAAAAGTTTAAAGCAGCGGCTGCACTGGTGGACCGGACAAAACTTTACAGCGTCGAGGAGGCGATCGGTCTCGCGAAGAAGACGGCGCATACCAAGTTCGATGAAACCGTGGACCTCGCAATCCGGCTGGGCGTCGACCCCAAACAGGCGGACCAGATGGTTCGCGGAACGGTTGTCCTGCCGCACGGAACAGGAAAGAAAGTCCGCATCCTTGTTTTTGCCAAGGGCGAAAAGGACAAGGAAGCCCGGGATGCGGGGGCCGATTATGTTGGCGCAGAGGACATGGCGGACAAGATTCAAAAGGAAAGCTGGACCGATTTTGATACCGTCGTGGCAACGCCGGACATCATGGGATTGGTCGGCCGCCTGGGCAAAGTGCTCGGCCCCCGGGGACTCATGCCGAATCCGAAAACCGGCACCGTCACATTCGATGTGGCCAAAGCGATCAAGGAAATCCGCGCCGGTAAAGTCGAGTACCGCGTGGAAAAAGCCGGCATCATACACGTTCCGGTGGGAAAAGCCTCCTTTGATGAAACGAAGCTCACGGACAATGCCAAGGCAGTGCTCGAGTCCATCCTGAAGGCAAAGCCGTCGTCGAGCAAAGGCAAGTACCTGAAGAGCGCTGCAGTGTCTACCACGATGGGGCCGGGCATAAAAATGGATCCGGCTCAGATCGAAAAATTGATTTAGCAGAACAAAGGTCGGCCCCGTGAAGCAGGGGTGTGGTCCGAGACAGCGGGTACCGGCGGCTGAAACAGAAGCCCCGGTTTAATTCCTTACAAGGAACCTGCCGAGGCCGGGATCGGAAACGAACAGTGGTGTATGCGCCGCTTTCTTTCAGGATTCCCGGGACGGTCATCGGGAACTCTTGAAAGAAAGGAGGACAGCATTGAACAAGGACGAGAAAAAAGAAACAATCGACGAACTGCACGAGAAGTTCTCGCGTGCGAAAACAGCGGTCATCACAGGGTACAGTGGGATCAACGTTGAGCAGATAACCGAGCTTCGCTCCAAGCTGCGCCAGGCGAAAGTTGAATACCGCGTGGTGAAAAACACGTTCGCGCGCAAAGCGGCGGAAGGCACCGGCCTTGCTCCCCTGAAAGATCACTTCGTCGGACCAGTGGGCATTGCCCTGGGGTACGACGATGTGATTGCGCCTGCAAAGGTGCTCTCGGATTTCAATAAAACGCAGGCCAAACTGCTGCTCAAGATCGGCGTGCTCGACGGAAAGCTGCTTCAACCGGCAGACATCAAGGCGCTGGCAAACCTGCCGTCTCTCAATACCCTCCGCGGAAAAATCATCGGGCTGCTCCAGGCGCCTGCATCGCGGATAGTCGGCGTATTGCAGGCCCCTGCCGGACAGCTCGCCAGGGTGCTGAAGGCAAAAGCGGAGAAAGCGTAAGGCGCAAGAAAAACGCGCCCCTCCGGGGGATGCGTATCTTAAAAGTGTATACTTATCAGGAGGAAGAGAATCATGGCGGATTTGGCAAAGATCGTAGATGAACTCAGCAGCCTGAGTGTATTGGAGGCCGCGGAGCTGAGCAAAATGCTCGAAGAAAAGTGGGGCGTATCAGCAGCTGCGCCCGTTGCAGTAGCGGCAGTCGGTGCGGCCGGCGGCGGTGCTGCAGCAGCGGCCGAAGAGAAGACGGCATTCGACGTCATCCTGGCAGCAGCCGGCGCGCAGAAGATCAACGTGATCAAGGTGGTGCGCGAGCTGACCGGCCTCGGCTTGAAGGAAGCAAAGGATCTGGTCGAGGGCGCGCCCAAGCCGGTGAAGACCGGCGTGTCTAAGGAAGACGCCGAAGGTATGAAAAAGAAGCTGACCGAGGCAGGCGCAACCGTCGAGGTCAAGTAATCAAGCTTCTTCACAGCAGTGTCAGTCAAGTCCTTGCCCTCCGGCACCGCCCGGAGGGCAGAGGACTTTTTGCGTTTATGGATACTGGTTGTTTATTTGACGTTTCAGCAGGGTGGCAGCGCAATCCATGCAGAATGAACAGCGCAGAAAGTATTCCTCCGGGATAGTAAGCCGGCTGAGTCTCTGCGTTATTCAGTCCGCATCGAACTCCGGCAAAGGGGTGTGAACATGTCCAAGGAAAAAAGAGAGCTTGTCCGCGTCAGGAAGGATTTTTCCAAAATCCCGACGATTTTGGAAATTCCCGATCTTATCGAAATCCAGAAAAAGTCCTATGATTACTTTCTCCAGAAGGACGTCTCGTCCGACAAGAGAAAAGACATGGGACTCCAGGCTGCGTTCAAAAGCGTATACCCCATCTATGATTTCAATGAGACCGCCATGGTCGACTATCTCGGCTATTCACTCGGCGATCCCAAGTACAGCATCTGGGAGTGCCTGCAGCGCGGGGCGACCTACGCCGCGCCGCTCAAAATCAAAACGCGTCTTGTTTTCTTCGAAAAGGACGAACAGACGGCCACGAAGCGCGTCAAGGACATCAAGGAGCAGGAGGTCTATGTCGGCGATCTGCCGCTCATGACCGAAACCGGCACGTTCATCGTGAACGGCACCGAGCGCGTCGTCGTCAGCCAGCTCCACCGTTCTCCGGGCGCATTCTTCACGCACGACAAGGGAAGGACCCATGCGAGCGGCAAGATCCTCTATTCTGCGCGCATCATCCCGTACCGCGGTTCGTGGCTTGATTTCGAATTCGACGTTAAGGATATCGTGTACGTCCGGATCGACCGGCGGCGCAAGATCCCGGCCACTATCCTGCTCAAGGCCTTCGGCTACTCCAACGAGGACCTGCTGCGCATGTACTATCCCGTGGAAGATATCCGCATCAAGAAGGAAGGCTTCACGCGCAGCATTCACCCGGACGTGCTCACCGGCATGAAGGCGCCGATCACGATTACCGACAAGAATACTCGCGAACAGATCGTGAAGGAGGGAGCGAAGATCACCCGCGTGGCCATCAAGAAGATGGAGGCTGCGGGCATCACGGAAATTCCCATCACCCGCGAGGAGCTGATCGACCGAATCGTATTGCGGGACGTGATCGATTCGGAGACGGGAGAGGTGCTCCTGCCCGCAAATGAAAAAATAACCGAAGCCTTCCTGGACCGGATTGCCCAGACAAAGATCGAGAAGATGGAAGTGCTGTACATGGACGGCATCCACGTAATCGCCGCGATCCGCGACACGCTGCTGTCGGACAAGGTGATGACGTCGGACGAGGCGCTGCTCGAGATCTACCGCAAGATGCGGCCCGGAGAACCGCCGACCATCGAGATGGCGAGGAATCTTTTCCAGGGCATGTTCTTCAACGCAAAGCGCTACGACCTGTCGCCCGTGGGCAGGCTGAAGCTGAACAAGAAGCTCAAACTCGATGTTTCCATCGAAAAGACCACGCTTACGGCGCAGGATGTGGTTGAGGTCATCCGCTACCTCGTGAACCTCAGAACCGGCAGGGGTGAGGTAGACGATATCGATCATCTCGGCAACCGCCGCGTGCGTTCCGTGGGCGAGCTGCTTGAAAACCAGATCCGCGTGGGCTTGGCCCGCATGGAGCGGGCCATCAAGGAGCGCATGAGCCTGCAGGACATCGACACGCTCATGCCGCACGACATTATCAATCCGAAGCCCGTGATTGCCGCGATCAAGGAGTTCTTCGGGTCGAGCCAGCTCTCGCAGTTCATGGACCAGACGAATCCGCTTGCAGAAATCACGCATAAGCGCAGGCTCTCGGCCCTCGGGCCCGGCGGTCTGACCCGCGAACGTGCGGGATTTGAAGTGCGCGACGTGCACACCACGCACTACGGCAGGATCTGTCCCATTGAGACGCCGGAAGGTCCGAACATCGGTCTCATCGTGTCGCTCGCAACCTTCGCACGCGTGAACGATTACGGCTTCATCGAGGCGCCCTACCGCCAGGTCAAGGCCGGGAAGGTTACGGATGAAATAGAATATCTTTCGGCCGTGGACGGCGAAAATTATGTGATTGCGCAGGCGAACACGCCGATCGATGGCCGCGGCAGGATGGCCGTGGACAGCGTGTCCGCGCGCGTGGGCGGCGAATTCAAACTCGTGTCCGCAGAGGAAGTTCAGTTCATGGACGTATCGCCGAAGCAGATCGTATCGGTCTCGGCAGCGCTCATTCCGTTCCTCGAAAATGACGATGCGAACCGCGCCCTCATGGGCTCGAACATGCAGCGCCAGGCTGTGCCGCTGCTCAGGCCCCAGGCACCGGTCGTGGGCACGGGCATGGAGCGCGTAGCCGCACGCGATTCGGGCGCCATCGTGTCAGGCAAGCGCGACGGTATCGTCGAGGGCGTGGATTCCACGCGCATCACGGTCAAGGGAGAGGATGCGAAGGGCCGGACCGTGATCGACACGTATCCGCTTACGAAGTTCTACCGCTCGAACCAGAACACCTGCATGAATCAGAAACCGATCGTGCGCCTGGGCGACAAGGTGAAGAAAGGCCAGGTCATCGCCGACGGCCCGGCGACTGATCTCGGAGAGCTCGCCCTGGGCCAGAACGTGCTCGTGGCGTTCATGCCCTGGAGCGGTTATAACTATGAAGACGCCATCATCATTTCCGAGAAACTCGTAAAGGAGGACCGTTACACGTCCATCCATATCGAGGAGTTCGAGATTGAAGCGCGCGACACGAAACTCGGCAAGGAAGAGATCACCCGCGACATTCCGAATCTCGGCGAAGAGACGCTCCGGAACCTCGACGAGAACGGCATCATCCGCATCGGCGCCGAGGTCATGCCCGGCGACATCCTGATTGGCAAGGTGACGCCGAAGGGAGAGACCCAGCTCACCCCCGAAGAAAAGCTCCTCCGGGCCATCTTCGGCGAAAAGGCCGGAGACGTGCGCGACGCGTCGCTCTACGCACCTCCGGGCATCGAAGGCACGGTCATCGACGTGAAGGTTTTCTCGCGCAAGGGAGAGGACAAGAACGAACGACTGAAGACCCAGGAGAGCGAAGAGATTTCCCGGCTCCAGAAGGAGTACCAAGACGAGGTGCGGGCGGCAAAGGAAGACCGGTACAAGCGCATTCGCAGGCTCCTGAGCGGAAAGACCGCTGCAGACAAGGTGGTCAACTCCAAGACCGGCAAGACCGAGCTCGCCAAGGGCAAGAAGATCACAGCCGACATCCTGGACAAGATCCCGGAAAAAGACCTTGCGAAAATCAAAGTCGAGTCCGAGGAGTATCCCGCGAAGCTGCAGGAGATTCTCGACAGCTCGGAAAACCAGCTCAGCATTCTTGAAGCGATGTACGACGAGAAGATCGGCAGACTCAAGCGCGGCGACGACCTGCCTCCGGGCGTGGTCAAGCTCGTGAAGGTCTATGTGGCAATGAAGCGCAAGCTCTCCGTGGGCGACAAGATGGCCGGACGCCACGGGAACAAGGGCGTCGTCTCGCGCATCGTTCCCGAGGAAGACATGCCCTACCTTCCGGACGGCACCCCGGTTGAGATTGTGCTGAATCCGCTCGGCGTGCCCTCGCGCATGAACGTGGGGCAGATCCTCGAAACGCACCTCGGCTGGGCAGCCAAAGCCCTCGGGCTCCATGTCGCCACGCCGGTGTTCGACGGCGCGTCCGAAGACCGTATCAAGGCCATGCTGAAGGAATCGAAGCTATCGCCCACCGGCCAGTCTCAGCTGTTCGACGGCAGGACCGGCAATCCCTTTGACAAACCGGTGACCGTGGGCTACATGTACATGCTGAAGCTGCATCACCTGGTCGACGACAAGCTGCATGCGCGCTCCATCGGCCCCTATTCACTGGTGACGCAGCAGCCCCTGGGCGGCAAGGCTCAGTTCGGCGGCCAGCGGCTCGGTGAGATGGAAGTCTGGGCTCTCCAGGCGTATGGAGCCGCATACTGTCTCCAGGAGTTCCTGACGGTCAAGTCCGACGACGTATCGGGACGCGCCAAGATCTACGAGGCAATTGTGAAGGGCGAGAACACCCTTGAACCCGGCCTCCCCGAGTCGTTCTACGTGCTCATCAAGGAGCTCCAGA
Source organism: Nitrospirota bacterium (assembly GCA_035490495.1). Classification (GTDB taxonomy): domain Bacteria; phylum Nitrospirota; class UBA9217; order UBA9217; family UBA9217; genus JAJYKN01. The sequence continues at coordinate 7,647 of DATHDE010000033.1, read as the reverse complement.
GCCTCTGCCTCGATGTGGAAGTCATCGAGCGCAAAAACGAGAAGGAACGCGTGATCGGGCTGGAGAAGATGTCGTCGGCAAGATAGAAAAATGACATGACATAGACCTGAGAGGATGCGGTGTGTCCCATAAGGTCTATACGGAGGTTTCCCGTGGAAGATAATCAAATCTCGGAAAGCAAAGCCAGAGCGGAAGTCATGAGCCTGTTCGAGAAGCCAAAGGACATCAGTTTTGATGCCATGCGGATCAAGATCGCCTCACCGGACCGAATCAAAGAGTGGTCCTTCGGTGAGGTGAAAAAGCCGGAAACGATCAACTACCGGTCCTTCAAGCCGGAGCGCGACGGTCTTTTCTGCGCAAAGATCTTCGGCCCTATCAAGGACTGGGAATGCCTCTGCGGCAAATACAAACGGATGAAGCACCGCGGCATCGTATGCGACAAGTGCGGTGTTGAGGTGATCCAGTCCAAGGTGCGGCGCGAGCGCATGGGCCATATCGAGCTGTCATCGCCCGTGGCCCACATTTGGTTCCTCAAAGGATTGCCGAGCCGGATCGGAACGCTACTCGACATGACGCTGCGGCAGCTCGAGAAGGTGCTTTATTTTGAGGGGTATGTAGTCGTTGACCCGGGTGAGACGCCGCTCAAGCATAAAGAGCTGCTCACGGAGGAGAAGTTCCGCAAAGGGCAGCAGGAATACGGGCCGACGGCATTCAAGGCGGGCATGGGCGCGGAGGCGATCCGGGACATGCTCAAGGCCATCGATCTCGAAACGGAGTCCGAGGACATCCGCAAGAAGATCGAGACAGCCACGTCCATGGCGACGAAGAAAAAACTGACCAAGCGGCTCAAGGTCATCGAGGCATTTCGCAAATCAGGCAACAAGCCTGAATGGATGATCCTCGATGTCATTCCCGTCATTCCGCCGGAGCTGCGCCCGCTCGTTCCGCTCGAAGGGGGCAGGTTCGCCACGTCGGACCTCAATGACCTGTACCGCAGGGTCATCAACAGGAACAACCGCCTGCACCGGCTCGAAGAGCTGAAGGCCCCGTCCGTCATTATCCGCAATGAAAAGCGGATGCTGCAGGAGGCCGTGGACGCCCTGTTCGACAATGGGCGACGCGGCCGCGTGCTGCGCGGTCCTAATAAGCGTCCGCTCAAGTCCCTCTCGGACATGCTCAAAGGCAAGCAGGGCCGCTTCCGCCAGAACCTGCTCGGAAAACGCGTGGACTACTCCGGCCGCTCCGTGATCGTGGTCGGGCCGGATTTGAAGCTGCATCAGTGCGGCCTCCCCAAGAAGATGGCGCTCGAGCTGTTCAAACCGTTCATCTTCAACAAGCTCGAAGAAAAAGGGTATGCCACGACCATCAAGAGCGCGAAGAAGATGATCGAGCGCGAGCGGCCTGAAGTATGGGACGTGCTCGAAGAAGTCATCCAGGAGCATCCCGTGCTTCTGAACCGCGCTCCCACACTGCACCGGCTCGGCATCCAGGCCTTCGATCCCGTGCTCGTGGAAGGCAAGGCCATCCGCCTCCACCCGCTTGTCTGCGCCGCGTTCAACGCGGATTTCGACGGCGACCAGATGGCGGTGCATATTCCGCTCTCCGTCGAAGCTCAGCTCGAAGCGCGCGTTCTTATGCTGTCGGTGAACAACATCTTGTCGCCGGCGAACGGCAGGCCCATCACCGTGCCGTCGCAGGATATCGTGCTCGGCTGCTACTATCTCACGAAATCCCGCTCCGGCGTACTTGGGGAGGGCAAGATTTTCTCGGGCAAGGATGAAGTGCGCATCGCCTACGATCAGGGCGTGGCCGACATTCATGCCCGCGTGCGGGTGCGCATCAGCGGCAAGATCGAAGAGACGACCGTGGGCCGGGTCCTTTTCAGCGACGTGCTGCCGGAAGGCATGGCCTTCTCGCACGTGAACAAGGAAATGACCAAGAAGGAACTGGCGAAGCTCATTGACGAATGCTACAGGAAACTCGGACTGCGGCGGACAGTTCTGCTGATCGACGATCTCAAGGAAATGGGGTTCCGGTTCGCCACCCGCGCCGGGATCTCCATCTGCATCTCGGACATGCACATCCCGAGCAAAAAACAGAAATTCATCGATCAGGCGCAGAAAGAAGTCATGGAGATCCACCATCAGTACACGGAGGGTCTCATCACGAACGGCGAGCGCTACAACAAGGAAATCGACATCTGGGCGAACGTGACCGAAAAGATCGCCGACGAAATGATGGCCGAACTTGGCATGGAGGCCGTGGAGATCGGCAACGCGAAGAAGTCGGAGCTGCAGGAAGCGCGTTCCTTTAACAATATTTTCATGATGGCGGATTCGGGCGCACGCGGCAGCACTCAGCAGATCAGGCAGCTCGCGGGCATGCGCGGTCTCATGGCCAAGCCCTCGGGCGAGATCATCGAAACGCCCATCACCGCAAACTTCCGTGAAGGCCTCACGGTGCTGCAGTACTTCATATCGACGCACGGTGCACGCAAGGGTCTGGCTGACACGGCGCTCAAAACCGCGAACTCAGGCTACCTCACGCGCCGTCTCGTGGATGTATCCCAGGATGTCATCATCACCCAGGATGACTGCGGGACCTCGGACGGCATCATCGTCGGCTCCCTTGTGGAAGGCGGCGAGATCATCGAGCCACTGTCCGAGCGCATTCTCGGCCGCGTTGCGGCCGAGGACATCAAGGACCCGATCACCAAGGAAGTCATCGTTTCCACGAAGCGTGAGATCAATGAAGAGCTCGTCAAGCGCATCGACGAGGCGGGCATCGATCGCATCAAGATCCGCTCCGTGCTGACGTGCCACTCGGTGCGCGGCGTCTGCCGGATGTGCTACGGCCGCGATCTGGGCCGCGGCAAGCTCGTAGACATCGGCGAGGCCATCGGCATCATCGCCGCACAGTCGATCGGCGAACCGGGGACGCAGCTTACCATGCGGACGTTCCACATCGGCGGTACGGCGAGCAAAGTCGTTGAGCAAACCGTTCTCGAAGCAAAGAACGCCGGCTCCGCCAAGTACATCAACCTGAACACGGTCAAGAACAAGGAAGGCGATTATGTCGTCATGTCCCGCAGCGGAAGCGTCGCCATCTACGACGAAACGGGCCGCGAGAAAGAGAAATACGCAATCATTTACGGCGCACGTCTCAAGGTGCAGGACGGCCAGAAGGTGGATGTGGGCCAGAAACTCGTGGAATGGGACCCCTACTCCCTGCCGATCCTGACGGAAATCGGCGGCAAGATCGCCTTCGGCGACATTATCGAAGGGGTGACCATGCGGGAGGAAGTCGACGAAGTGACCGGCCTGTCGCGCAAAGTGATCATCGACTACCCAAACCAGAATCTGCGGCCGCGTATTTCGATCAAGGACCAGCACGGCAAGACCGCGCGGCTTCCCGGATCGAATGTGGTCGCGCGCTACCTGCTGCCAGCAGGAGCCCATATTCTTGTGGACAAAGGCGATGAAGTGTTCCCCGGGGACATCCTCGTCAAGATCCCGCGCGAAACAACGAAGACCAAGGACATTACCGGCGGTCTCCCGCGCGTTGCAGAACTCTTCGAAGCGCGGAAACCCAAGGAACAGGCGATCATCAGCGAGATCGACGGGACCGTGGAATTCGGCGGATTCGTGAAGGGCATGCGCCGTATCCTGGTGAAGGATGGCATGGGCAACGAGAAGGAATATCTCATTCCGAAGGGCAAGCATGTGAACGTGCACGAAGGCGACTGGGTGACCGCAGGCGAACCGCTTATGGATGGCCCGGTTGATCCGCACGACATTCTGAACGTCCTCGGCCCCAAGGAGCTGCAGAAGTATCTCGTGGATGAAGTTCAGCAGGTCTACCGGCTCCAGGGCGTTTCGATCAATGACAAGCACATTGAAGTCATCGTGCGCCAGATGCTGCGCAAGGTCCGGATCGAGGAGGCGGGGGATACGTCGTTCTTGATCGGCGAGCAGGTTGACCGATTCTCCTTCTCGCGCGAGAACGAGGCCGTCATCGCCAAGGGGGGCAAGCCGGCCACAGCACGGCCGATCCTCCTGGGCATAACCAAGGCATCGCTCACCACGGACAGCTTCATCTCCGCGGCGTCGTTCCAGGAAACAACGCGCGTACTGACCGAGGCGGCAATCACCGGAGCGGTGGATGATCTCGTCGGCCTGAAGGAAAATGTGATCATGGGCCGTCTGATACCGGCCGGCACCGGAATGACCGATTACCGGAATACGTATGTTGTCGTTGACGATGAGAAAGAACAACCGGCAGCGATGGAACCCGGAAACTGACTTTTTTCATTCCCAAACGCCAGCGCACCGCGTGGGAGAGCGGTCAGGAGTGCATCCAGGGGGAAAATGGATGAAAAAAAGCTTGACAACTCAGCATTATATAGATATAATTTCCGGGTTTTGACTCAACGTTATTAAAAACGAACTATTTCATTGTTTTTAAGGAGTAATTCTCGTGCCTACCATTAGCCAACTGGTGAGAAAAGGCAGGACGCTTGCAACAAGCAAGACGAAGAGCCCTGCGCTGAAAAGCTGCCCGCAGAAACGCGGCGTGTGCATCAGGGTGTACACGACGACACCGAAAAAGCCGAACTCGGCGCTCCGCAAAGTTGCCAGGGTGCGTCTGACCAACGGGATGGAAGTCACGACGTATATCCCGGGCGTGGGGCACAACCTGCAGGAGCACTCGATTGTGCTCATCCGCGGGGGGAGGGTGAAAGACCTTCCCGGCGTACGCTACCACATTGTACGCGGTACCCTCGACACGGTCGGAGTTGCCAACAGGAAGCAGGGCCGGTCAAAATACGGAGCGAAGCGGCCGAAATAGGAACGAGGTAAGGCGAGGATAAAGGACAGGAAGATATGCCGAGAAAAACAGTCATCGTAAAAAGAGAAGCACTGCCGGATCCGAAGTACAACAGCAAGGTGCTCGCGAAGTTCGTGAATGTGCTGATGCGAAAGGGCAAGAAAAGCACAGCCGAGGCCATCTGTTACAAAGCCCTTGACCGGATCGAGGCAAAAACCAACAGTGATCCGGTTGCGGTGTTCAAGAAGGCCATTGAAAATCTGAAGCCCATGCTGGAAGTGAAATCACGCCGGGTCGGTGGTGCGTCCTACCAGGTGCCGATCGAAGTCAAGCAGCCGCGCAGACTGTCACTTGCCTACCGGTGGCTTCGTTTATACGCATCGCAGCGTCCCGAGAAGTCGATGGTGGACAAACTGGCAGGAGAAATTCTTGATGCATCGAACAACACAGGTGCAGCAATCAAGAAAAAGGACGATGTCCACCGCATGGCAGAGGCCAACAAGGCCTTCGCCCATTATCGCTGGTAAGGTTCTTTCAAGGAGCGGAGGTAGCTGTTGTGGCAAGGCAGTACTCATTAGAAAATACCCGGAACATCGGCATCATGGCGCATATCGACGCCGGAAAGACGACGACGACGGAGCGCATCCTGTATTACACCGGTGTTTCTTATAAAATCGGCGAAGTGCACGACGGCACCGCGGTCATGGACTGGATGGTGCAGGAACAGGAGCGCGGCATCACGATTACGTCCGCGGCAACAACCTGCTTCTGGCGCGACAAGCGCGTGAACATCATCGACACGCCCGGCCACGTGGATTTCACCATCGAGGTGGAACGTTCGCTTCGCGTGCTCGACGGCGCAGTTGCGGCATTCGATTCCGTGAGCGGGGTGGAGCCCCAGTCAGAAACGGTCTGGCGCCAGGCTGATAAATACAAGGTCCCCCGCATCGCGTTCATGAACAAGATGGACCGCATTGGCGCAGATTTTTATATGAGCGTCCAGAGCATGATAGACCGCCTCGGCGCAAATCCGGTACCGCTCCAGATTCCCGTGGGGGCTGAGGACAAATTCCGCGGATGCGTCGATCTCGTCAAGATGAAATCCGTTCTCTTTGACGATGAGACGCTGGGCGCGAAATACGTTGTGGAAGACATAGCTGCGGACCTTTTGCCGAAGGCAAAGGAATACCGCGACCACATGATCGAGAAACTTGCTGACGTGGACGACACGCTCATGGAAAAGTTCCTGAACGGCGAGGAGCCTACGGAAGCCGAGATCATGGCAGCGATCCGTAAAGGCACGATCGCCATGAAGATCTTCCCGGTCATCTGCGGGTCCGCCTTCAAGAATAAGGGCGTGCAGCTGCTGCTCGATGCTGTTGTGGATTATCTGCCGTCGCCTCTGGACATTCCCTCGGTGACGGGGATCGATCCGAAGACCAATGAAGAAATTACGAGAAAAGCTTCCGACAGCGAACCTTTCGCCGCCATGGCGTTCAAGATCATGACGGACCCCTTCGTGGGACAGCTCACCTTTATCAGGGTGTACTCCGGAACGCTGACTTCCGGGTCCTATGTGTACAACTCCACCAAGGGGCAGCGCGAGCGCATCGGCAGACTGCTCAAGATGCATGCGAACAAGCGTGAGGAAATTCAGGAAATCTACTCCGGCGACATCTGCGCGGCAGTAGGCCTCAAGAACACGCTTACGGGCCATACGCTGTGCGACGAAAACAAACCGGTTATCCTGGAGGCCATGACGTTCCCGGCGCCGGTGATCCATGTCGCCATTGAGCCCAAGACCAAGGCTGACCAGGAAAAACTTGGATTATCGCTCCAGAAGCTCATGCAGGAAGACCCTTCGTTCCGTGTTCATACGGACCAGGAAACGGGTCAGACCATCATCTCCGGCATGGGCGAGCTGCATCTTGAAATCATTGTTGACCGCCTGATGCGCGAGTTCAAGGTTGATGCGAATGTGGGCAAACCGCAGGTCGCCTACCGAGAGACCATTAAGAAGAAGGTGACCGCAGAAGGCAAGTTCGTACGCCAGTCCGGCGGCCGCGGTCAATACGGACATGTCGTTCTTGAACTCGAACCGCAGGAGCCGGGAAAAGGATTTGAGTTCGTCAATAAAGTCGTTGGCGGATCCGTGCCCAAGGAATATGTGACGCCGGCATCGAAGGGCATCGAAGAGGCCATGGAGAACGGCGTGCTCGCCGGGTATCCTATGGTGGATATCAAAGTGACGCTCATCGACGGGTCCTATCACGACGTCGATTCATCGGAAATGGCGTTCAAGATCGCCGGTTCCATGGGCTTCAAGGAAGGCGCGGGAAAGGCGAGCCCGGTGTTGCTCGAGCCGTTCATGGCTGTCGAGGTTGTCTGCGCGGAAGAGTATATGGGTGATATCATCGGCGATCTCAACTCCCGTCGCGGACGGGTGCAGGGCATGAACATGAGGGGTTCCGGCCGCGTCATCACGGCGCAGGTACCCCTTTCCGAAATGTTCGGATACGCCACGGACATTCGGTCGAAGACGCAGGGCAGGGCCACCTACACGATGCAGTTCGCTCACTATGAAGAAGTGCCGAAGACGATCTCGGAGCAGATTATCGCCAAGGTGAAGGGCGAAGCGGTCAAGACGAAATAAAAGTTCAACTGACGGTCAGTAATGTTATTTCCCGACAGGAGGGGAACAGCATGGCAAAGGCGAAATTCGAGAGAACGAAACCGCACGTAAACGTAGGCACGATCGGCCACGTAGACCACGGCAAGACGACGTTGACGGCTGCGATCACGAAAGTGCTCGCGTTCAAG
>DATHDE010000032.1:0-21952 GCA_035490495.1 Nitrospirota bacterium | reverse complement strand
GCTCAGGCTCAGTTCGACGCACTGGGGCGCGACCTCTCTGACGATCCTTGCGCGCAGCGATGCAATCTCCCCGAGCAGGGCTTCGAGTTTGTCAAGGAGCACCTTGGCTTTTTCCTCTCCCATCTCGAAACCGGCTTTTTCTCCCGCCGAAAAGCCTTTTTCGTAGGCTTCGCGCTCGATGTGATCGACCGTTCTGCCGACGGAGAACGTATCTTTCAGCGCGGGCATGCTGAAACGTTCTGCATTCTCTGCCTGCGCAATGCTTCTGCTCCGCATAGTCCTCCCTGATTCGGTTTCAGACAACGACTTCCTCGCCGCCCCTGCCGGCAAGAACGATCTTGCCTTCGGTCTCGAGCTTGCGGGCGACTTTGACGATGTTCTGCTGGGCCTTTTCCACATCCGACACCTTGACCGGCCCCTTGGTCTGCATGTCTTCCTTGAGGATCTGCGCTGCGCGCTGCGACATGTTCTTGAAGATCTTTTCCTTGAGCGCTTCTGAGGCCGTTTTCAGGGCAAGCGACAGCTCTTCCGCACTCGTTTCCTTCAAAATCATCTGAATGCCGCGATCGTCCACCTTGACAAGGTCGTCGAACACAAACATGAGCTTCCTGATCGAATCAGCAAGGACGTTGTTCTGCTCCTCGATCTTTCCGATGACGGCTTGTTCCGTGGAGCGATCACACTGGTTCAGGATCTCGGCGATGGTTTTGGTGCCGCCCATCCTCTTCCCCTTGGTTTTGCCGATTTCGAGCTGCCCTTTCAGCACTTCCTTGAGCTCTTCAATAGCGCTTTCGGGAATCCGGTCCGTAGATGCAATTCGCATGGCCACATCGGCCTTGATGGTCTCCGGCAGTGCGGAAAGCACTTCAGCTGCCTGCAGCGGCTCCAGCAGGCAGATGATGAGCGCAATCGTCTGCGGATGTTCGGTTACGAGGAAATTCACCAGCGTCTTGGCGTCTACCCACCGGAGTGCTTCCAACGGACCCTCTTTCGAGGCCATTTCGAGAATTTTTGAGGCTCCTTCTTCGCCCAGCCCCTTGGATAACGCCTTTTTGGCAAAATCCTCACCGCTGACGCGGAGATCTCCCTTGGATATGCTTTCGGACGCTTCCTTCATGACATTGTCAACCGTGTCACGCGCGATCGTCTTGAGCCGGGTCATGTGCATGGTGATCTTGCCGATTTCACTCACATCGAGCCCTTTCAGGACCTCCGCTGCCGCATCCTCTCCAAGCGCGCTCAGGAATATCGCAGCTTTTTCATATCCGCTCAACGGCATTTCCTCATTCCTCTCTCTTCCCCGGCTCTATTCTCCAACTGCCGGGCTTACTTTTCGTCCAGCCACCCTTTCACCAGATTGGCCGCGTCCTTCGGATTTTTTTTCGCCCAGTCGATGAGCTGGTCCCGCGGCGACTGCTCGGGCGGAGCGAGCTGGCGCTGCATATCCGCCGCTGCAGACGGGGGCAGCGCCGCCGGCATGCCGGCCGGCTGCCTCGTCATGGGGAGCGGCGCAGTCACCGCCGACATGAGCGGTTTTATCACAAACAGGAAAAGCATAATGAGTGCAATGAGCGGAATGATGTACTTCAACGCCAGGAATACCATGGGCATGAACGAAGAGGATGCTTTTTCCGCCGCGCCCGTCTCTTCCTGCGGTGCGATCTCGAACGGCATATTGACAACTTTGACCTCGTCGCCGCGGGCCGCGCTGAATCCCACCGCCTTCTTCACCATATCCTCGAACTGCCGAAGATCGTCTTCGGATCGCGGTGTGTACTTCTTGTCCGCGGCCCCCTGCGCCGCCGTCATCACACCGTCCACCAGCACAACAGCGGACAGCTTCTTGATTTCGCCGACGGGGCTGATGATATGGCTTACGGTTTTCGAGATCTCGAAATTAACCGTCTCGTTCTTCTTTTCTGCAACAGACGGCGTTCCGGTGCGCACTTCGGGCTGCTGCTGTTTCCCCGGCAGGTTTGAGGAGGTGCCGGGAACTCCGCCGCTTACGGCTCCGGTGGATTTTTCCTGGGAGCGCTGCTCACTCCGCGCCACCTGGCTGTCGGGATCGTACTTTTCCTCTGTTTTTTCACTTTTTGTGAAATCAAAACTTGCAGCCACACGCGCCTTCACTTTGCTCTTGCCGACAACCGGTTCGAGCATGGTGATGACCTTGTTCTCCATATCGCGTTCGTAGTTTCGCTGGTAGTCCATTTGGCTGGTGGTGGCTGCGAGGTTCTCGTCCACGGCGGCGGTCAGCATTTCGCCGCTGCTGTTCACCACGGAAACGTCGTTCGGGTCCAGACCCTCGACGCTGCTCGCCACAAGATGGACGATGCCCTGGACCTGGTTCTGGGAAAGACGCCGGCCCGCATGCAGTTTCAGCAGCACCGATGCCTTCGGCTTTTCCTCTTTCTGCATGAAGAGCGATTTTTCCGGCACGACAAGATGCACGCGGCACTGCTCCACCGCGCCGAGCGAACGGATGGTCCGCGACAGCTCTCCCTGCAGGGCGCGCCGGTAATTGAGCTTCTGCACGAAGTCGCTCATGGTAAAACTCGTTTTGTCGAACAGTTCAAACCCCACGCCCGCACCTGCGGGCAGCCCCTGGCTGGCAAGCTGGATCCGGACTTCATAGACTTTGTCAGCGGGGACCGTGATGCCGCCTCCCGACGTTGTGTAGGGAATCTTCTGTTCGTTCAGCTTCTGGATGATCGCGCCCGCGTCCTCCTCGCTCAGATTGGCGTACAAAAGCTGCTGGTCCGCCTTCTGCAGCCACGTAATCAGCAGTATTCCCGCCGTGATCACGAGCGCTGCTACAAACAGCAGCGTTATCAGCTTGCGCATCGGCAGGGCGCGGATTTGCTCGGAAAGATCAGCCATGATACTACCTCGCTCGAATATTCTGGTTGTACGTTACACCTGCATCCTCATGATTTCCTGGTATGCTGCTATCAATTTGTTTCTCACTTCAACCATGAGTTGGAAGTTCATATTCGCTTTTTCCATTGCGATTATGGCCTCGGCCGGATCGCCTCCCGACGTGAGTTCATGGACCGCCTGTTCGGCGTCATGCTGCACCTGCGAGAGCTTTCCCATTGCTTCGTCCATGATCTTGTCGAATCCCGCACCGGACGCCTGTTCCGTCGGCCCGGTGTGCGAAACCCCCTGCGGCGCTCCCGCTCCGTTGATCCTGATGTCCGACATATGCTGCCTCCTTCATGCTGCTCGCATCATCCATTGCCGAGGTCCAGCGTTTTTGCAAACATGGCTTTCGACATATTGAAGGCCGATACCGACGCTTCGTATGCGCGGGAGGCCATCATCATGTTTACCATCTCCTCGATGATACTGATGTTCGGGAGAGAAACATAGCCGTCCTTGTTCGCATCGGGATGACCCGGCTCAAAAACCATCCGAAAGGGCGACTCGTCCTTGACGATATTGGTGACCTTGACGCCCGCAACGCCTTCCTGGCCCGTGGTGATCGGATCGGTCGTAAAGATCACGTCCTGCCTGCGGTAGGGACCGCCGTCGGCCGTTCTCGTCGAATGTGCGTTCGCCATGTTCGAGGCAATGACGTTCATCCGCTGCCGCTGGGCAGCCATGGCTGAAGCGCTTACGGTGAATGCTCCGAATGAATCCATCCCTGGCTCTCCTTATGCCGGATAACCGGCTCCGAACCGCCGTTACGATGTCTTCAAGGCGTTCTTGAACATCTGAATTCTTCTTTTGAGCAGCGTCACGCCTGCTTCGAACAGCATGGCGTTCTGCGTCATCTTCGCTACTTCCTGATCCAATTCAACGTTGTTTTTATCAGCCCACAGCTGTGACTCTTCATTGGTCACGCTGCCGTTTCCGGAGCTGGAGGCTGCAGGCTGGATGTGCTTCGGGTCCGTCGCCGCGATTCGCATCTCCTCACCGAGCACCCCGCTGAATACAATGTCTTTGGCGCGGTAATTCGGCGTGTCCACGTTGGCTATATTCGATGCAAGCACGCGGTGCCGTACCGCGGTCTGGTGAAGCAGGCGCTCCAGAAGATTCATGACATCGGGCATCCGGTCCTCCCTGATATTGTTATCAATCTATCAAGTATCATGCCATTCGTTCCTCCGCCTGCGAAATGCGAATCGCGGATTTTCGAACAAAAACAGTGCTGTAGTATCCGGCTCTCTCGTACCCGCGTGCCGCGTTCCCTCATCGCCCGCTTTTCCCTCTGCACACAGGAATTTTTTTCATCCCATCGGCATTTTTTGCCCGTATTCATGCAGCTTGTTCCTCACGGTCCTGACGCTCACCCCCAGCAGCTTTGCAGCCTTCGACTTGTTGCCGTTTACTTCCTTCAGCGTTTTCAGGATCATGTCCCGCTCCATATCCTTCAGTGTTCCCGCTTCGTCGGGTCCGGTCGTCCCGCGGTCGAGCATGAAATCGTCCACATCAACCGCGCCTCCGGAGCAGAGGAACACCGCCCGCTGGATCACGTTCTCCAGCTCGCGCACATTGCCCCGCCACGGCAGTTTCTGCAGAAAACCCTGGGCCTCCCGCGTGCAGCCCTGCACGTCCTTGCCTGCGATCGCGGCAAACCGTTTTATGAAATGGCCGGCAAGCGCAGTGATGTCTTCCGGCCGCTCCCTGAGCGGCGGAAGATGAAGTGGGAAAACGTTCAGCCGGTAGAACAGGTCCTCCCGGAACCGGCCCTCCCTGCATTCGAGCGTCAGGTCGCGGTTTGTGGTCGCGATGACCCGCACGTCGACTTTGACCGGCTCCTTGCCGCCCACGCGGTCGACTTCCCTTTCCTGCAGAACGCGCAGGAGCTTCGCCTGGAGCATCATCGTCATCTCCCCGATTTCGTCGAGCAGGATCGTGCCGCTGTCGGCGAGTTCGAGTTTTCCCTTTTTGCGCTCCACGGCGCCGGTAAAGGAGCCTTTCTCGTGCCCGAAGAGCTCAGATTCCAGGAGATTGTCGGGAATCGCCGCGCAATTTACGGCGACAAATGGCTTCTGACTGCGTTTGCTCAGATCGTGAATATGGCGCGCGAGCAGTTCCTTGCCCGTGCCGCTCTCGCCGGTAATGAGAACGGTGATATCGCTCGCGGCGAGATTGCCGGCCAGGGTGATGACCTTGCGCATCTCGGCATTTTCGGTCAAAAGCTCCCTGCCCGTTGTCCGCCTGCTTAATATCGAACCGATGGTCTTGGCGAGCGCGTCGAAGGAAAAGGGTTTCATGAGATAGTCCGTGGCGCCCTCCTTCATGGTTTCCACGGCATTCTCCACGGTTCCGAAACCCGTGATCACGAGCACCGGGAGGACGCTGTCGTGCCTGCGCACTTCCTTGAGGAATGAAAGTCCGTCCATGTTCGGCATCTTCATGTCGGTTACGACAAGGGAGAAATCTCCTGCCCCGAGTTTTTCGACGGCAGCCCTGCCGCTGTCGCAGACCACGGCTTCGTGCCCGATCCGCTGAACGGCCTCGGACAGGGCTGCGCGCATGTGCGGATCATCGTCGACGATGAGTATTGATTTCATCCTGTCCATCATGGTGTCAAACCCCCTTTGATGCAGTGCGGCTGTTTCATCGTGCGCCGCTTCCGGCTCATGCCCTTGCCGGCAAGGCTGCAAAGGCCTGCGACTCGGCCGGTTGCAGTGTTCCGGACGGCGCATCAAGCATGGGATACGTCAGACTGAAGGTGCTCCCTTTTCCCGGTTCGCTCGCTACGTTGATAAATCCGCCGCTCGCCCGCATGATGTTCGATGCGATGACGAGTCCGAGACCCGTGCCGCTCTCTTTTGTGGTGAAAAAGGGATCGAAAATCCGCTCCAGATTCTCGCGTTCGATCCCCCTGCCCGTATCCTTGACCTGTACCACGATTGATGCGTCCTTACGCTCCATGACAACGTCGATCCGTCCGCCTGCCGGCATGGCCTGCACTGCGTTGATCAGAAGGTTCATGAACACCTGCTTCATGAGTTCCGGGTCCCCGTGGACGGAGGATTCGATGACCGCAGCATCAAGCACAACGCCCCGCGCATCCATCAGGGGCCGGACCGCACGAACGGCTTCATCGATGGCCCTCCGCAAGTTCATGACCGTAAGCGACGATTTGCGGGGTCGGGCGAACAGCAGCATGTTGGTCAGGATGGTGTTCAGGCTGCTGATGCCTTCCGATATCCCGTGCGCCAGGTCCCTGTTTCGCGCGTCCTCGACATCGCGCTCGAGCATGGTCGCGTACAGTTCGATGCTTCCCAGCGGATTCCTGATTTCATGCACGAGCTTGGCCGCCATCTCCCCCATGGCGATCAGCCGCTGATTGCGCTCCTGCTGCTGTTCGAGCTCGCGCATGCGCGTGACATCCTTTATCAGGATGACGCGGCCCTGCAGAAGGCCGTCTGCGCCCCGCACGTCGGAATGGGACACAATGACGGAATACCGCTTGCCGCGTACCTCAAGCATCATCCCCGACTCGACAGCGTTCAGGGAAAAGGTGAGCGAGTTGAACGGCCGACCCGCCACATCTGCGGTGCGCGTCTGCAGAAGCGTCTCCGCAGAGCGGTTCATGGTCGTGATGCAGCCCGTGGAGTCCACGGCAACGATCGCTTCTTCGAGATTGTACAAAACTGCCCGCAGGTACTCTTTAACGCGCGCAGTATCGCCGAGGGCCTCGTTCAGCTGCTGGTTGCGCGTTTCCAGTTCGTTCGTCAGGTAGGCGATCCGTTCCTTGAGCTCGGAGTAATAGGCCTCGAGGCTTTTCGACGCTTCGGTAAAGTTACGGAACGCTTCGTTCAGCTGATCGACGTGCATGATTTGTCCTTATTTTGCCGTTCTTGGCAGATCCATCGCCCTGAGTTCCGCCGAGGCAAACCTGCCCACCGGGCTTTTCCCTGCGCCGATGGCGCGCAGATCCTCGATGCCGCTGCTGCTCCCGACGATCGACGCAATGCGGTAATGCGCCCACTCCCGGTCGCCGGACGATCCGCCGGCAGTGCCGGTCGGCTTTGACGGGATCGCGAGAGCCGCCCGATAATACTCGAGCGCCTTTGGGCGGTTCCCTGCTGCATACACGACATCGGCAAAGCGGGTCATGATCTCCGGTGAAACCCCTTTGCGCACAATCCGCTCACAAAAAGCGATCGCCTTATCGCGATGTTTGAGGGCGCCCGTCATATTTAAAAGGAGCAGTAAGTCATCCCTGTCGGGATGGTGGAGCGTGAGGAGCATTTCTGAAGCATTCAACGTATCGTTGTTCGCGAGATAAATGGCTGCCTTCAAACGGGCCACTTCATCGGAGCGGTTCTTGACTTTCGCGCGCTTCAGGTAGCTCCACGCCGTTGCAGCATCCCCCATGTCCGCGTAAAACCGCGCCATCAGCAGGCGCGCTTCCGACTTTGCGTCCTCGGGACCGGATTTAATGAGCCACGTACACACGTCGAGAAAAGATCTGCCTTCATGGCGCAGCGCCTTTGCGATCTGGACAATCGTTCCGGCGCGGGCCGGATCCAGCATCCAGTTGCCTGCCTCGGACCAAAGCTTGACAAAGCCTTTTGGATCGCGATCTTTCGCTTCGACAATCATGGCTTCAAGCTGGTCCAGCGCCGCAGGCACCGGCTTGCGGCGGAAGATGAGCGGCTTGAGCATGGCGGCTGATTCCGGCAGCTTGTCTTCCCTCCGAAGAAGCTGCGCAAGCAAAAGCGCGGCCTGGTCCGCCGGGGCGCCGTAGGGAAATTTCCTTCTGAGATCCTCAAGAGCGGCGCGCGCTTCACTGCTTTTTCCCGACCGGAGCTGGGCATCGGCGCATTTCAGGATCGCCTCCTGCTGCACCGCGCGGTCACGGTCGCTCATCGCGATTCTCAACTGCATGATCGCGGCTTCATAATTTTTCTCCTCCATGGCGATTCTGCCGAGCCCCAGGGCCGCCTTCGGCCTGAGTTCCTGATCCTTGACGAGTTCGAAGTACACCCTGGCGTCCTTCAATTGACCCGCCTGGAAAAAATTTTCCCCGATCCAGTAGAGCGTCTCCTGCGATGCGTTTACCGTGCGGGGTTCATGCTCGATCAGAGCCTGGTACAAACGCCGTGCTTCTGCAGTTCTGCCCACCGCCTGCAGGGCATTTGCTTTGCCCATAACGGCGCGGCTCGACGTTCCCGCTTTTTCATAATGAGAAAGAGCCTCTCTATATTCTTTGCCCCTGAACAGCGCGGACGCTGCGCCCAACTCAGCCCGTTCTGCATAACCGGACTTCGCGTACCTGCGCAGAAAAAGGGCATAGGTCACCGCCGCCTCGGGGTAGTAGCCCATCGCGGAATACACGTCGGCCCGCTCAATAAGCAGCCGCTCCTGATCGGCTGTCTCGTCTGCATACAAATAAGCGAGGCGATAGTGCTCAATGGATTCGTAATACTTCTTCACCCCCATGAGGCCTCGTGCATAGGCGTAATGGTACGCGGACAGCTCCGCATGCGAAGGAGAAAAGGAGGAAAGGACCAGGAGCGCATCTGCCGGCTTGTTGGTCAGCAGCTGCTCCTTGGCCCTTTCCAGGGGGGAGGATGAGGGTTTGGATTCTGTGCATTCACCCCGGCCCGCGGTTACGAACAGTAGGGCGAGCAGGAGCGCGCAGAAAGGGGGCTTCATGCTCGTGCAATGTAGCAACTAGCATGCCGGGTGTAATGGTTTGAATTTCAAAGACTCCTGTGAGGCAGGGGCGTCATTTTCATGACGTTGATGGAAGATTGGCGAATAGAAATCAGATGAGTTTGCGATTTTCTGTTGCTGGAGGCGAATCCTGGCGGCTCTATGAGGTTTTTTTCTGTTCTAATTTCATTTTCTTCATTTTTTCGAGCAGCGTCGTACGGTTGAGGCCGAGCAGCTGCGCAGCCCTGCTTCTCACACCATCCGATTTTTCGAGCGCCTTCATGATCATGTTCCGCTCCAGCGTGCTCACTACCGCATTCAGGTCAATGCCGTTTTCACTGAACTCGACGCCGTTTCCCCCAGATAGTACGGGCGTCGCCTTGGGCAGCTCTGCCCGGGACGGCGCTGCGCCGCCATCGAGATCGCTGAACGTCAACTGGTGCAGTTTGTCGGGCAGATCGGCTTCATGCACGACAGGTCCTCCCGCGAGGATCGTAAGGCGCTCCACCAGATTTTCGAGCTCACGTACATTCCCCGGCCAGGGATATTTGAGCAGGCACTCCATGGCGCCGGGAGCAAAAGAAAATGATTCCCGTTTTTTCTTTCTGCACAGCTCCTGTACAAAGAATGCTGTCAGCAGGGGAATATCCTCCTTCCTGCTCCGCAGCGGCGGCAGATGCAGAGGAATGACGTTCAGACGATAGTAGAGATCCTCGCGGAACTTCCCCTCCTTGGTTGTCCGTTCCAAGTCCTTGTTCGTGGCCGCAAGGATGCGCACATCCACCTTGATCGTCTTCATGCCGCCCACGCGTTCGAATTCGCGCTCCTGCAGTACACGCAGGAGCTTGACCTGGAGCGCGGGGTCGAGTTCGCCCACTTCATCGAGAAAGAGCGTACCTCCCTGTGCCAGTTCGAATCGGCCGATGCGGGTATTGACCGCCCCGGTAAACGCGCCCTTTTCGTGGCCGAAGAGCTCGGATTCGAGCAGGTCGTGAGGAATCGCGGCGCAGTTGATCGGGATGAACGGACCGCCGGCCCGGGACGTGTTGTTGTAATGGATGGTCTTGGCGATCAGCTCCTTGCCGGTACCGCTTTCGCCCGTGATAAGCACCGTGCTGTCCGTGTCCGCGATCTTTTCGATCATCTCGTAGACGGCTTGCATGCGCGGAGAATCGCCGATGAGCCCCTTGAAGTTGTATTTCTTCTTGAGCTGCATCTTGAGCATCACGTTCTCTTTCTGCAGCTTCGTAAGCGACAGCGCCTTCTCCAGCACAATCATGAGCTCATCGAGATTGAAGGGCTTGGTGATATAGTCAAAGGCGCCGTGGCGCATGGCTTCCACAGCGGTCTGCACCGTGCCGAACGCCGTCATCACGATCACGGGAATGTTGATTTTTTGCGCCGCGACCTCCTTGAGCACATCCATGCCGGTGATGCCCGGCATCACAAGGTCGGTCAGGATAAGCTCGAACTTTTCCGTGCGCAGAATATCCACTCCCGCTTCTCCGTTCTCGGCCAGTGTGACCTCGAACCCCTTTGTTGCGAGAAACGAACGCAGAACATCACGCACGGTCTCATCATCTTCTATAACAAGAACTTTTTCCATGCCTCGCATGATCTAACATAACAAAATAACACGGCCCTGTCAACTGATTGACAGGCACGATGATTTTAAATCGCAACTGATGAAATGAAGTATAAACCTGTGCGAAATCCGAAAACGCGCAGCGACTGCCTTTAAAAACACTCATCCTGCAGCTTCTTCATCATCAGATTCATGGCGAAATCTCCACGCTGCAGTCAGCGATTGACATGCTTCTCTCCCTGTCGCATCAGTCATTCCTTTGACGGATAGGCAAACGTCATTCGGCGCGATTTCAACAACATAACTTCGGCACGCAAATTGAATAAGTCCCTGCATCGCAAAGGAGGACGTTCCATGGCTGAAGAAAAAGAGGAAGGTAAAGCCGAAGAGGAGAAAAACGATAAATCGAAAAAAAGCAACAAAAGTCTCTTCATTGTAATCGGCATCATTGTCCTCGCGCTGGCAGGAGGAGGCGCCGCATTCATGCTGCTCGCGGGCGGCAAGGGCGGTAAGGCAGAGGCCAAGCACGAAGAAAAAAAAGAAGTAAAGTCGGCGCTCCTTGCTCTCGACTCCTTTGTTCTCAACCTCGCCGAGCAGGGACGCTTTCTGAAGGTGACCATGCAGCTCGAACTGGCTGATGCGGCGACCCTGCCGCTGGCCACCGAAAAAGTGCCTCAGCTTCGCGATGCCATTATCACCCTGGTGAGCAGCAAATCGGCGGAAGCTGTTTCGAGCCCGGAGGGGAAGCTTCAGCTCAAGGATGAACTGCTTCTGCGGGCGAATCAGTCCGTAGGCAAGGATGTGTTCAAGAACCTGTTCTTCACCGAGTTCGTGATGCAGTAGCACCATTGATCCGCAGCCGCAGCTGATTTACCGCGCTCATCCGCGGTTACCTATTTGCTTTCAGGGTGGCATTTTATGAGCGACATACTGTCCCAAGACGAAGTTGATGCGCTACTCCGGGGAGTCCAGTCAGGCGAGATCGGCACCGAAGAAGCAAAGCAGAAGATCATGTCCGGTGTCCGGGCCTACGACCTCACAAGCCAGGAGCGTATTGTCCGCGGGCGCATGCCGGGGCTTGAAATGGCGAATGAGCGCTTTGCCCGCTATTTTCGCAATTCCGTGTCCGCCCTGGTCATGAAGTTCGTGGATATCAGCATCCATAACCTGAGCATCGTCAAATTCGGCGAATTCATGAAGACCATCCCCTTTCCGTCGAGCATCAATATCTTCAAGATGGATCCCCTGAAAGGCTATTCCCTGCTTGTGCTTGAAGCGCCGCTCGTCTTCGCCTTTGTTGAGTTTTTCTTCGGCGGCGCCACGGTCAAGAATGTCAAGTCCGAGGGGCGCGCCTTCACCTCCATAGAACAGCGCATCATCAAGAAGGTTGTTACCATGGCGCTTTCCGACCTTGCGCAGGCCTGGGTCGGCATTGCGCCCATCAAGCCCGAGCATGCCGGCTCCGAGATGAATCCGCAGTTCGTAACCATCGTCACCCCCAGCGAAATCGTGATCAAGATAGAAATCCACATCGAAGTGGAGGACTTCACCGGAAAGCTGTTCTTCTGCATTCCCTATTCCATGATCGAACCCGTCAAGGATAAGCTCTACTCCGGCATCCAGGCGGACAAGTTCGACTTCGATCAGCGCTGGGTCGGCAGGCTCAAGGAAATCCTGATGTCGTCATCCGTTGACCTCGTGGCGGAGCTCGGCACGCTGTGGCTCACCTGCAGCGACCTCATGAGTCTGAAGGAGGGCGATGTCCTGATGATAAATAAATGCTCATCCGACGAGATGCAGCTCGCTGTCGAGGGCGTGCCGAAATTCCTGGCGCTCCCCGGCAACAGCAGAGGGAACCAGGCGGTAAGAATTTCGAAAATTCTTTCCTAAGAAGGGCGTGCATCGTCGCTGTCGAACGGCCGCCGGCTTTGTCCCCCTGCGTCCGCCTTCAATCACTTTGGCGGACCACGCAAAAGGAGATGAATGATGGAACAGACTCAGGTAAAACCCAAACCCCAGCAGGCGGCACCTCCGCCCCCCCCGGCCGCGCGTTTCGAAGAATTAAAGAACGACAAGAACGCGGCCGCCGCCTCGGCGGCACGGGATATGGACTTTCTGCTCGACATCCCGCTCGAAATCAGTGTTGAACTGGGCAGGACGCGCATGCTCATCAAGGACCTGCTTCAGCTCGGCCAGGGCTCGGTCGTGGAGCTGGAAAAGATCGCCGGCGAACCCATGGAAATCCTCGTGAATGGAAAACTCGTGGCACGGGGCGAGGTCGTGGTGGTCAATGAAAAATTCGGGGTCCGCCTCACCGACATCATCAGCCCCACGGAAAGGATCAGGCAGCTGAAATGATAGACCTTTATCTGCATATGGGGATCGCGCTGGTCGTCGTCGGCGGACTGCTCGCTCTGCTCAGCTACGTGCTCAGAAAACGGCAAAGCGCCGACGGCATGATGAAGATTGTCGGGTACCAGTCGCTGGGGCCGAAAAAAGGCATCGCCATGGTAAAGGTCGGCCCGGAAGTGCTGCTCGTTGGCGTTACGGCGACGGATGTAAAGCTCCTGAAATCGCTGAACAGGCCGGGGGAACCCGCCGAGCCGCGGGAAGCGCGCCCGCCTGCTGCGCCCCAGGCCGTCTCCGCCGCCGCTCCGGGCAACCTGCAGAAACTGAGAGCGATCAAGAATACTCTGAAGGATAACGCGTATGCAGCTCAGTGATCCGATTATACAAGTGTTCCTGGTTATCAGTTTTCTTTCGTTCCTGCCGGCGATACTTGTGATGGTAACCTCCTTCACGCGCATCGTCGTGGTGCTGTCGTTTCTGCGTCAGGCCATCGGGGGCCAGCAGATTCCGCCGACGCCCGTGATCATCGGGCTGTCTGTGTTCCTGACTTTTTTCGTCATGTCGTCCACGATCGACGAGGTCATGCTGAAGGCCGTGAATCCCTATCTCGACAGGAAAGTGTCGGTCCAGCAGGCAGTCACTGCCGCGGCACCGCCGCTGCGGACGTTTATGCTGAAACAGACGCGCGAGAAGGACATCGCCCTCTTCCTGAACATCGCGAAGATGAAGACGCCCGCCTCGCCCCAGGACCTCCCCATGCGGATCGTCGTTCCGGCGTTTGCTATCAGCGAGCTCAAAACCGCCTTCGAAATCGGTTTTCTCATTTTTTTGCCCTTTCTGATCATTGACGTGGTGGTCTCAAGCGTTCTGTTGTCGATGGGCATGATGATGCTGCCGCCGGTGCTCGTCTCCCTGCCGTTCAAGCTCCTCCTGTTCGTTCTCGTTGACGGCTGGAACCTCGTGGTCGGCACGCTCGTAAGGAGCTTTCAATGACCGTCGATCTCGTGAGGGAAATATCCGGGGAAGTATTTAAGACCGTGCTGATCGTATCGGCGCCCGTCCTGATCG
Organism: Nitrospirota bacterium; assembly: GCA_035490495.1. Taxonomy (GTDB): domain Bacteria; phylum Nitrospirota; class UBA9217; order UBA9217; family UBA9217; genus JAJYKN01. The sequence goes on along the minus strand of DATHDE010000032.1, from coordinate 8,328 downwards.
TGAGCCTGGTCGTGGGGCTCATCATCAGTCTGTTCCAGGCCGTGACCCAGATCCAGGAGTTCACTCTGACGTTCGTACCCAAGATCATTGCCGTCTTCTTCACGCTCTTTCTTTTTTTCCCCTGGATCGCCCGGACGCTCATGACTTTCACCACGGAGCTCATTACGAAGATACCGGTTTATATAAAATGACCGGACAAAGCGCAGTACATCGCGCGACAAGTTGAAATCTATGGAAGACGTGAACAAACTCATCCCCAACTTTCTGATCATCCTGCTCCGGGCGTCGATTGTCCTGAACATGCTTCCGTTTCTGGGTAGCACCTCGTTCCCGGCGCAGTTCCGGATCGGAACGGCCGTAGCAGTCGCCCTTGTGCTCACGCCCGTTCTCGAGTTCCAGGCGCCGAAGGCCTCCATCGCGGCCGTCGCAGGGCGCGAGGTACTGTTCGGCATGATCTTCGGGTTTGCCGCCCGCTTCGTATTTTACGCCGTGGACACAGCGGGGCAGGTCATCAGCAATGCCACCGGCATGTCCATGGCTACAATCATCAATCCCGAGATCGGGCAGTCCACGGAAATATCCCAGCTGCTCAGCATCATCGCGACGCTGGTTTTCTTTGCCGTTGACGCGCATCATGAGCTCATCCTGCTTTTCGTCAAGAGCTTCGAATGGGTTCCCGCGGGCACGGCGAGCGTTTCCGGCGTCATGTCCGCGTGCGTGCCTCTCGCAACGCAGCTCTTCATTCTTGCCATCAAACTGAGCGCACCGGTGCTCATCATCATGCTGAGCACGAACATCCTGCTCGGGTTCGTGTCCAAGGCCGCACCCCAGATGAATGTCTTTTTTGTGGGATATCCCGTATATCTCTTTCTGGGCCTTTTCACCATGCTGGTCTGTCTGCCTGCCTACACCTATGTCCTGGGCCGCTATTTCCAGGGCATTCCCGAGGAGCTCGGCAGGGTGATGGTGCTGATGCAGAGGTAACGAGAGGGAGACCGGCAGGTGTCATAGAAACAACGGCGAATGGCGGCGGGGCGAGGCGGCATGCACTGCCCCGGCCGGCAGCCGTCCCGCGGAGTACTGATCATGGCGGAAAATGAAGACAGAACAGAACAAGCAACACCCCGGAGGCGCCAGAAAGCGCGTGAAAAAGGCCAGATCGCGCGCAGCCGAGAACTCGTATCCATGGCGGCGACGGCGGGCATTCTGTTCGTCTTTTACATGGCGGGAGCTGCATTCATGAAGAACGTTACCGGCCTCACGGGAAACCTCCTCGGGCTCCGCTACGGCAGAGATCCGTTCGCCGTCATGCGCTCCGCCTCCGCGGAGACCATGTTCATGCTGGCGCCCTTCCTCCTCGCTGCCGCGGCCTTTGCCGTTCTGTCGGGCATCCTGCAGGGGGGCTTTCTGTTGAAACCCCTGGCGTTCGAAGCTTCGCGCCTGAATCCGTTGAAAGGCTTTAAGAATATGTTCTCGGTGGCCGCTCTGCCGGGTATGCTCAAGAGCGTTTTCAAGTTCGCCGTCGGCATCGTGCTGTTCTACATCATCGCCCGGAAGGCTCTCGTGATCGTTCCGGCCACGGCCACGATGGACCTCCCCGACATTCAGGCACTCGCCGTCGGCGTGACCGGCCGGACCGTGACGTACGCATTTTCCACATTTTTCGTTCTGGCCCTTGCCGATTATGGCTACGAACGGTGGAAGTTCGAACGCTCCCTGAAAATGTCGAAGGAAGAAGTGCGCGAGGAATACCGCGAGTCCGAGGGCGACCCCCTCATCAAGGCCAAGATCAAGAGCCTGCAGAAGGAGCTGGCGCGGCGCCGCATGATGGAGGCAGTTCCCAAGGCAACGGTGGTGATCACGAACCCGACGCATATCGCCGTGGCGCTCTTGTACCGAAAGAATGAAACAGCGGCGCCCAAGGTCGTCGCAAAAGGAAAAGGATACGTCGCCGAGGCGATCCGGAACGCCGCACGCAAACACGGGGTGCCCCTGGTGGAAGACAAACCGCTTGCCCGGGCGCTCTTTAAAATAAAACTCGACGCAAGCATTCCCGCGGATCTGTACAAGGCCGTCGCGAGAATACTTGCCTACATCTACAAGCTTCGGGGAGCAGTTGCGTAACATGAAGGAAATGATTTTGGCAGATTGACGAATGTTCACGGCGAAGAGTCAGGGAGGCGTCCTGCCGACCGGCCCGGTCTCCGCCACTCGGATTCTGCAGCGGGAGCGAGGTAATTATGACAGTTCTGGCAGCCATGCAGCAGCGGGGCGACATTATCGTCGCTATCAGCGTCGTGTCCATCGTGGGGGTAATGATCCTCCCCCTGCCGCCGTTCGTCCTCGATCTTCTGCTTTCCTTTTCCATATCGCTGTCCATCGTGATCCTCGTCACGGCGGTTTACATCCGCAAGCCGCTGGATCTTTCCGTGTTCCCGACCATCCTGCTCATGACGACGCTGTACCGTCTGTCGCTCAACATCGCCTCCACGCGGCTCATCCTGCTCAAGGGCAACGAGGGAGTGGACGCCGCCGGCCAGGTGATAAAATCCTTCGGCAGCTTCGTGGTGGGCGGCAACTACGCCGTCGGCTTCATCATCTTCCTGATCCTTGTGGTCATCAACTTCGTGGTCATCACCAAGGGTTCGGGCAGGATCGCCGAGGTCGCGGCCCGCTTCGTACTCGACGCCATGCCGGGCAAGCAGATGGCGATCGATGCTGATCTGAATGCCGGCCTCATCAATGAAGCCGAGGCTCGCAAACGCCGCGCGACCGTTGCCCAGGAAGCCGACTTTTACGGGGCAATGGACGGCGCCTCCAAGTTCGTGCGCGGCGACGCCATCGCAGGCCTCATCATCACGGCCATCAACATCATCGGCGGCTTCGCCATCGGCGTCCTGCAGCAGGGCATGCCTTTTGTGGAAGCGGCGAAGACGTACACGATCCTGACCATCGGCGACGGCCTGGTGGCGCAGATCCCCGCGTTGCTCGTGTCCACGGCAGCCGGCATGGTCGTCAGCCGAGCGGGCACCGAGTCAGACATGGGCAGTGACATTACCCGCCAGCTTTTCCTGAATCCCAAGGCGCTGCTGACCGCGGCCGGCATCATGGCCGTGCTCGGCATCGTTCCCGGCCTCCCGCACATACCCTTCTTCCTGTTGTCAGCGGCGTCGGGCGGCCTCGCATACGCCCTGGGCCAGACTGAAGCGCAGGAGAAGAGTGCGGAACAGGAGCTGGCAGCGGCTCCTCCGGCTGAGCCGCCTGTGGAAACTTTTATCGAGCTCGAACCGCTGACCTTCGAAATCGGCTACGGGCTGATCCCGCTCGTGGAAGGCGGCAAGTCGGAGATCCTGAACAAGATCAAAGCCATGCGCCGTCAGCTTGCAGGCGAGCTCGGGTTCGTCGTGCCTTCCATTCACATCAAGGACAACCTCCGCCTCCGGCCCCACGAGTACGCGCTCATGATACGCGGCATCGACGTCGCCCGCGGAGAGGTCATGATGGGGCACCATCTCGCGGTCCCCACATCGGACGCGCAGAAAATAGAAGGCATCCCCACCAAAGACCCCGCATTCGGCCTGCCGGCGTACTGGGTCAACGACCGGGACCTCGAGCAGGCCCAGGTGCGCGGCTACATGGTTGTCGACCCTGCCACAGCCATCGTGACGCATTTGACCGAGCTCATACGGAGCCACGCCTGGGAGCTGCTTACGCGCAACGAGGTCCAGACGCTCCTGGATGCGGTCGCAAAAAACTACCCCAAGCTGGTGGACGAGCTTATCCCCGTAAACTTCACGCTCGGTGGCCTGCAGCGCGTGCTGCAAAACCTGCTGAAAGAACGTGTGCCCATCAGCGACCTCGTGACCATCCTCGAAACCCTGCTCGACCATGTGCCGGGCATCAAGGACGTCGAGGTGCTCACCGAATTCGTCCGCCAGGCGCTATCGCGCTTCATTACACGGCAGCATGCGGCGGTCGACGGCGGCGTGCACGTCATGACGCTCGATCCGCGCTTCGAGCGCGCCCTGGTCCAGGCCATGGAGGCGGGCGGCGCCATCAACCCCGAAATCGTCACGCGCTTGATGCGCTCCATCGAAAAAGCCGTATCCCAGGAACGCATGCGCGGCCTCCAGCCCATCATTCTCTGCTCCGCGCAGGTTCGCCGGTTCCTGAAGAAAATAACGGAGCGGTTCCTGCCGTCGATCGTCGTTCTGTCGAACGCGGAGCTGTCGCCGAGCGTACGTCTCTCTACATCAGGAGTGCTGAAATATGAAGATTAAAAAATTTTCCGCGCGCACATTTTCCGAAGCACTCGCCCAGGTCAAGAGCGAGCTGAGCCATGAGGCGGTGATCCTTTCCACCGAGGAGAAGAAGGGCCCCCGGCCCCAGGTTGTCGTCACCGCCGCCATCGATTTTGAAACGGCTGACGGGTCGGTTCGGAGTCCGGAGTTCGGAGCCGGGAGCACAGGAATACGGCTGCACAGCGATCCCGTCCACGCTGCACGCCCCGAGCCGGTCTCCGACCAGCGGACTCCGGAAGCTCAGCGCCCGGCGCTGAACGCTCCGCTCAAAACGAAAAGCTCCGAACTCAGAACTGCCGCACAGGAGGCCCCCATGCAGAAGGCAGATCAGAATTTCACCCCCCACGCGCCCTATAAATCATATGTCACGCGCGACTCCGGCACCGATACGCTGCGCGCCGAAATCAGCGGATTGCGTGCTCTGATCGAGTCCCTGAAGAGCAACGGCTACGAAATGGCGCTGCCGCCGAAAAAGCGCGCCGTGCTGCGCTACCTTCGCGACCGTTCGATCCGCGAGGAATACGCCTTTCGCCTCTGCGAAAAGACTGGTGAAATCTCCGACCTTCCGCTTCTCATATCATCCGACATCAGGGTAAAACGCGGCGACGCATCCCGCAAGGCCGTCCTGATGATCGGCCCCACCGGCGTGGGCAAGACAACGACCATTGCCAAGCTCGCGGCGCGCGCCCTGCAGGCCGGCAAAAAAGCCGCCATCATCAACTTGGACTCCTTCCGCATCGGAGCCATGGAGCAGGCGCGCATCTATGCACGCATCCTCGGCATCCCCCTCGCTACAGCTTCCGATGCCGCGGAGCTCAGATCCTGCATTTCGAAATTCGCCGACCGCGACATTATTTTCATCGACACGATGGGCAGAAATCCCCGTGACGCGGCCTATATCAACGAAATGGCGGAACTGTGCAGCATCGACATCCCCGTCGAAGTGCACCTGCTCATGAGCGCAGCCTCGGACGACGCATCCATGATCGAGGCGTACCGCACCTATAAATCCCTGCCCATCGATTATATCGATTTCAGCAAGCTGGACGAAGCGGTGCAGTACGGTTCGCTTTACAATCTGCTGCTCACCTACCAGAAGCCTGTCTCCTGGCTCACGACGGGCCAGCACGTGCCGGGTGATATCGAACCCGCCACGGTAAAGAGGCTAGCTGGTCTGATAACGGCGGAACAATGATGGTTCAACGTTCACCGTTCAACGTAACAGGGTCAAAGGGATCTTGCGTTAATTGCGTTTCTCACTCTGAACCATGAACTCTGAACTTTGAACTAACAGGAGCAAAGTATGTCACCGAATGAGGAAAAACGAAGATATGTGCGGACCATCGCCGTTGCCAGCGGAAAAGGCGGCGTAGGAAAGACCAACATCACTGCCAGTCTGGCCATTGCCCTGCGTAAGCTCGGCAAAAGCGTGGTGGTCGTGGACGCAGACCTCGGGCTTTCGAACATCAACATTCTTCTGAACAAACACGCTACCTACAACGTCAGCCACCTGCTCAGAGGAAGCGTTACGCTGAGGGACGTGCTCATCGACGGGCCGCACGGCATCAAAATTCTTCCCGCGGGCGAAGGTATGCAGGATCTCACCCGGCTCGACGAATTTCAGCGCATCAAACTGCTCGATGCTTTCGATTCCTATGACGGGGAGGTCGATATCCTGCTCATTGACAATTCTGCAGGCATATCCGAGAACGTAACCTTCTTCTGCTCCGCAGCCCAGGACATCATTATCGTGACCACTCCGGAGCCCACGGCATGGGTCGATGCGTACCACCTTATCAAGGTGCTGTTCACGGAGTACCAGGAGAACAAATTCCACGTGCTCGTGAACGCCGCCCGCGGCGAAGCCGAGGCGGCCCAGGTGTTCGAAACGCTCACGCGGGCCACGGATCGCTTCTTGAGCATCTCCCTCGACTATCTCGGGTACCTGCCCCATGATGAAGACGTGAAGCAGGCCGTACGCAGCCAGACCGCATTCATCGACCTGTTTCCCCGGAAGTTCATCTCCAAGTGCATGACCGAGATAGCAGCGAAGATCCTGGATCGTCCGGAAAAGATCAAGGGCACGCTCCAGTTTTTTATCGGCAATCTGCTCTCAGCGCCGGCGGGAAAGGGATAACCACGCACAGTACAAAGTACAGAGTACGGAGTACAAAGTGAAAAGGCAAAAATATCTAAGTCGTTACTTCGTACGCTGTACTTTGTACTCTGTACTGAATGTATGAGGGGACAACCATGAAAGAAAGAACAGAACAGCAGAAGGAACAGATAATCAATGATTCGCTTCCTTTTATAAAATACACAGCGTACCGCCTCGCGCACCGGTTGCCGCCGCAGCTCTCGGTGCAGGACCTCATCAGCGTGGGCGTCATGGGCCTGCTCGATGCGCTCCAGCGCTACACCGAGGGCCGTGTGAAGCTCAACACCTTCGTCGAGCACCGCATCAAGGGCGCCATGCTGGACGAACTGCGATCCCACGACTGGGTACCCCGCTCCCTGAAGGCGAAAATCGCCCAGATCAGGAAGGCGCACCGCGAACTGGAGCTGGACCTCGGCAGGATGCCCAGAGAGGAGGAGATCGCAGAGCACCTGTCCATTTCCCTGGACGAGTATTTCCGCACGATCCAGAGCGCGAGCAACGCCGTGGTGTTCAGTTTCGAGGATTTCCGGGACAAGATGTACGAGGAAAGCGATATGGACGTAACCGAATGCATTCCCGACCCGGATACGAAGACGCCCCTCGAGATATTGGAAGACAATAGCACCAAGGAGGCGCTTGCCCATGTCATCGACCGCCTGCCCGAAAAGGAAAAACTAATCCTTTCGCTGTACTATTGGGAAGAACTGACACTGAAAGAAATCGGCAAGGTTATGAATCTGACTGAAGGCCGCGTGTGCCAGCTGCACAATCAAGCCCTGATCAGACTCAAGTCCCAGATGTCTGCGCCCGTGGCGCGGTAGTAGTACACTCTGTCCGGCCCGCGCCTTCCTCGCCGTCCCCCTAAAGAATCTTCCCGGTCTGTCGATAAGAATCATATAAAGGAGCCAGATATGATGACGACAGAGGAGCTTGCCCCTGCACTGCAGAATCTCTTTGACCCTGATTCGTCCGTCCGGAGAAACGCGGCCGAATCGCTCGCCGACTCGGATGAGCGGGCCGTCTATCCCCTCATCAAGGCGCTCCGCGACGACAATCCCGGCGTTCAGGACGCAGCAATGCGTTCGCTCATCACGCTTGGCGGAGAGGTGACTGCCTACATGGCGCTTCCCCTTCTGCGCGAAGGACCCTTCCTGAGAAACACAGGCCGCATCATCCTGAAACAGATCGGCCAGATCTCCGTCCCGCTCCTGCGCCCCCTCTTCCTGGACAAGGACGACGACATCAGAACGTTTGCCCTCGATCTGATCACCGAAATCGGCTGGTGCGATTACGTGCCCGAGATCGCGCGGCTTCTGGAAACGGACCCCAACCAGAACACCCGGGCATCTGCGGCACGCGCGCTCGGCGTACTCGGCGACCACGCAGGGGTTCCCGCGCTCATCGCCGCGCTGCGCGATAATGAATGGGTCGCTTTCTCGGCGCTCGAATCGCTCTCCGCCCTGCACGATGAATCCGCAGTGGACGCCGTTCTCGCGCTGCTCGACCACCACTCTGATACGCTGCGGTATGCGGCCATCGAAACGCTCGGCAGGATAGGTTCAGCGCAATCGAGCGCGAAGCTCGTCAGCCGTCTGCCCAAGGCGAGCGACATAGAAAAAACCGCCATCATCAGGAGCCTCGTACAGATCGGCATCACGCCCGACATGGCCGAGGTGGCGGACCTGCTCATCGAAATGTTCCGCCAGGGCGAATGGGAGGACCGGCTTGTTGCATTGAAAGGCCTGGCAGACCTGAAGGACAAGCGCGCTGTGCCCGTCATTCTCGACATTGCGGGCAGTGTGGACCCGTCGGAGCCGGAGAGCGAAGAGCAGCTTCATGCCGCGAAGGAGACCCTCCTGTCGTTCGGGT
>DATHDE010000031.1:0-3647 GCA_035490495.1 Nitrospirota bacterium | reverse complement strand
GCCTCGGGTGTCTCCTGGAGCAGCTTCAGGTTGTAGTCGTAGCGGTACATGAACATGAAGCTTCGCACCGCCTGCTCCGGCGTGACAAACGTCGGGATGTCCGTGTTGCTCAGGTACTGCCTCGCCCCCTGGACCAGTTCGTCCCCGAGCAGGACAACGAACATCGGAACGTTGGGAACGGCGCGTCCGGCGGCGTCGAGCGCCACGGCGATGTCCCTGGATTCACGGCAGGGATGCGGTACATAGACCACCAGCACACCGTCGATGCCGCTGTCTTTCAGACAGCTGCCCGCGGCTGCTTGAAAATCCTCGGGTGAAGCTCCGGGAAAGAGGATCACGGGATTCGCGATGCGCCCCTTGATAGCAAGCTTTTTCTTCATGCCCTCGATGGTTTCATCGCTGAGGTTCCCCAACTTCCCCTCCATGCTGATGAGGGCGTCGATCGACATGGAAGCCGCGCCCGCTGCATTGGATACGATGGCGAGCCGTTTGCCTCTTGGGCGTTGCTGCTTCGCGAGGGTCTCCGTAATATAGAAGAGATCCAGCATCTCATGCACACGCACCGCGCCCGCCCGCTTGAACACGGCTTCATAGACCTTGTCCTCGCCCGCGAGGAGCCCCGACTGGGTGAGCACCTCCCTGGTCTTGAGATCGTACCTCCCGGAACGCACCACCACGATGGGTTTGCTGCTCGCAAAGCTCCTCACCGCGGTCACAAACTTCCGGCCGTTCATGATTTCTCTCATGTAGATGATGATCGCCCGCGTCTCGGGGTCGATGCCCAGGAAGTCGACAATGTCGGACAGGTCGATATCCAGTTTTTTCCCGAGGGAGATGAAGAAACTGAGCCCCATTTTCTTGCTCAGCGCCCGTTCCAGAAAGGCCGCCGAGAAAATGCCGCTTTGCGAAATGAAGGCAATGTTCCCTTTGGGCGGCATCGACGGGAAGAGGCTCGCGTTCAGGTTTTTCCCCGGCCGGAGGAATCCGAGGGAATCCGGCCCCAGCACCCGGAATCCGTAGATCTGCGATATCTTCCTGATCTGTTCCTCGAGTTCGCTTGAATTATCGACCATCTGCGCCAGGTCGGGCGTCGCGATCACCACGCCCTTGACTTCCTTCTGTCCGCATTCGTCAAGGGCCGTATAGATATCGTCAGGCGGCAGGGTGATGATCGCCAGATCGATGGGATGCGGAATTGCGTTGATGGTCGGATGTGCTTCGACGCCCTGGATCGCTTCGCTGCCGGCATTCACCGGGAATACCACGCCTTTGAATCCCTTGCCGATAAGGTTTCTGAAAACCTGGTACCCCAATGCATTCTTGTCTTCGCTCGCGCCGAGAACCGCAATCCTGCGGGGATTGAAAAAAACATCGAGATTTTTAATGGACATAATGACCTCTCTTGATATACACGGGCATGGGTGACGGTTAGAGTATAGCAAAGCGCGGCTGAAGAGAAAAGGGTTAATAGTGAGCTCGGGCGGGTTGTTGGGGGAAGTGGAAACGCCGGTTATATCAATGAGTTTCACGAGAAGGCAACTTGCCTCTTGCCTCAGCACCGGCTGTAGGCGGCAGCCGCGACCATGCTTTTCTCGCCAGCCCGGCAAGACTACATTTCACTCTACGACTCTGCAGCAGGAAAAGAAGAGCACGATCCCGAGTCTGGTTGTCCGATATTTGCGTCTGCTGTATACACACCTCTTACAGGCACAGTAGTGCCGACAACATTACTCTTTCGCCTCGACGAGGGTCTGCCAGGTATGACGTCCAAGAAACGACCCCTCGACATTCCCCTCCATTTCGTCGAACAGGGCAAGCGGAACAGCAAATGTCATCAGGTTTGGAGCGAGTTGTCTGTTTATATGCACGCGTGCCGAAAGGTCCGTGAGTCCGGCAACTGCGCGCGGTTTGGCGCTCTTTGCCTCCCGGTACGGATAAATCCCGATCGTCTGGCACCCGGCTGCAAAGGGGATAATTACGCTCTCATTGTCTTCGCGGCCGTAATTGGCCAATACGACCAGCGCTGACAGTTGATCGGGATCGGCAAAAAAAATGACTGTTTCAGGTTTTTCCTTTTCCCGGTTGACTTCAGAAAGCGGCTTGAAGACAACGAACTTCGCAGCAATGTCGATGATCGGCAGGTTCTCCACGAATTTCCTGACCAGGTCGGGGGTTTTGAGATAACGTTCGCCATGGACAAAGTTGTCATAGGCCTCCTTCCGCAGGAACGGCTTCACCTGTTCAGCGGTCTGCCTGCCCGTCTCCCACGAATCATTCCCCGACGAGAGAAAATGGCAAAACCCCTCTTCCCCGCCTGCAAAATTCTTATATTCGTTCCCGAAGCCGACGCCGACGCCTCCGCCCGGGCAACCAAACGTCTTCCGGTCGCAAACCGCGGTCCGCCCTTTTGCCGCTGACGCGATAAGCCACATCACGCATCCCCATTTGCCTTCCCCGAACTGCATCGCCTCCTGAGGCTTGTCGTCCGCCCAGAGAAGGGCGACCGGTGGAAACTTCATTTTCATGGTTATTGAAATTACGCTGTCCATGTCCCCTCCTGAACTTTCTTTTCATACATGGTTCGAGAGACCGCACGAAAGAAGGCGGCCCGATGATTCTGGAACCGCCCTACCCTGTTACACGCATCGGATGCGCACCTACGTTCACTCCATGCGCAAACTTATATTTTCATTTATTTCCCGTGGCACTTCTTGTACTTCAATCCGCTCCCGCACGGGCACGGGTCGTTTCTGCCGACTTTTTGCGAGGCGTGGACCGGAGCCGGCTTCGCGGCCGCGGCCGCACCTGATCCGACGAAGTTCAGGTTCGCCATCTGCCTGCGCTGCCTGCGCTCGATCTCCTGCCCCTGTTCCTTGGCTGCGACCTTGATACGGAAGAGGTTCTCGACCGTTGACTCCACAATGCGCAGCTTCATTTCCTCGAACATCTCGAAGCCTTCTTTTTTGTATTCGACAAGCGGGTCCTTCTGGCCGTAGCCCCGGAGTCCGATGCCTTCCTTCAGGTGGTCCATGGCCAACAGGTGGTCTTTCCACTGATGGTCCACGGCTTGGAGCATGAAGACCTTCTCGAGATGGCGCAGCAGCTCGGGGCCGATCTCCTGTTCCTTGTCGCTGTAGCTCGTTTCGATAGCCTGCCACAGCTTGTCCCGGAGTTCCTGCCGCTCCAGGGCGCGGGGATCGATATCGGTCAGGCGGAAGGAGAACTTGGATGCAAGAGCGTCGGTGAGCCCGGTCACGTCCCAGGTCTCGGAATAGGCGTCCTCGGGGCAATAGAACCCGAGCATCCCATCGAGTATCTCTTCGGCGAGGCCGAGCACTTCCTCCTTCAGGTTGCCGCCGGAGAGGATCTCGCGGCGCTGCTCGTAGATCACCTTTCTCTGCTGGTTCATCACGTCGTCATATTCGAGGATGTGCTTGCGGATTTCGAAGTTGTGGGCCTCCACCTTTTTCTGCGCATTCTCGATGGCACGCGACACCATACGATGCTCAATGGGAATGTCTTCCTCCATGCCGAGCTTTCCCATGAGTCCCGAGATTCGTTCGGAACCGAAAATGCGGAGTAGATCGTCCTCAAGAGAGAGATAGAACCGAGACGAACCAGGATCTCCCTGCCTCCCTGAACGGCCG
>DATHDE010000030.1:0-2264 GCA_035490495.1 Nitrospirota bacterium | reverse complement strand
GAATTTCGTGTCCGCTGCAACGGGGATGGCTGTGCTCGTAGCCCTGATCCGGGGCTTTAAAAGGCATTCAGCCGAAACCATCGGCAACTTCTGGGTCGATCTGACGCGCTCTACTCTCTACATCCTTCTGCCGCTCTCGCTCATCTGGTCCCTGCTCCTCGTTTCCCAGGGCGTCGTTCAGACCGTCAGGGAGTACAGGACCGTTTCGCTCACGCAGACCATCTCCTATGACAATCCGAAGCTCGACGCCCGGGGCAATACAGTAAAAAATGACAAGGGAAGCCCTGTAACCGAAAAGGCTGAGATGAAAGAGCAAGTTATCCCGCTTGGCCCGGCGGCTTCACAGATCGCGATTAAGCAACTCGGTACGAACGGAGGCGGATTCTTCAATGTGAACTCGGCCCACCCCTTCGAGAACCCGACTGCATTTTCGAACTTTCTCGAAGTTCTCGCGATCCTGCTGATACCCGCAGCGCTCTGCATCACCTTCGGCAGGATGGTCGGTGATATGCGTCAGGGATGGGCGCTGCTTGCCGCAATGACAATTGTGATTGTGACACTCACTGTTCTCTGTGTCTGGAGCGAGCAAAGAGGCAATCCCCGGTTTGCCTCGCTTGGTGTCGACCAGACAGCAGGCGATCTTCAGCCCGGCGGGAATATGGAAGGAAAGGAGGCGCGCTTCGGGATCGCCCAGTCAGTGCTCTGGGCGACAACCACGACCGCAGCATCGAACGGATCGGTCAACTCCATGCACGACTCCTATACTCCCCTGGGCGGCCTCGTCCCGATGGTCCTCATCCAGCTGGGGGAGGTCATTTTCGGCGGAGTGGGGTCCGGATTGTACGGCATGCTGGTCATGGCCATCATCACCGTGTTCATCGCCGGCCTCATGGTCGGCCGCACGCCCGAATACCTCGGCAAGAAGATCGAGATGTTCGAAATGAAGATGGCGTCCCTTGCAGTCCTGATCGTGAATGCCCTGGTCAAGATCGGCACGGCAATCGGAGTTGCAACGGCGGCCGGCGCAGCAGGCGCGTCAAACCCCGGGCCGCACGGTTTTTCCGAGATACTCTATGCGTTCTCGTCGGCAGCGAACAACAATGGAAGCGCGTTTGCCGGATTGAACGGCAACACGGTCTTTTATAACACGGCGCTCGGCATCGCCATGTTCCTTGGCCGCTTCTGGGTAATCATCCCGGTGCTCGCGATTGCAGGATCGCTTGCGAAAAAGAAGGTTGTGCCTGCAAGCTCCGGGACGCTGCCGACGCATACGCCGCTGTTCGTGACGCTGCTGATCGGCGTCATCGTGATCGTCGGGGCGCTGACCTTCATGCCCGCGTGGGCGCTCGGACCGATTGCAGAACAGCTTACGGCAGCAAAATGAAAAAAGAAATTACCGCAAAGGACGCAGGGGTTAAATCAATGAAGTTTACAAGTTTTCTTCGGTCTTCACAGGATGATAAAAAGCGTTCGTTTTTTTGGGAGGTCACGGATGAGCGGCACATTTAAAAAAAAGCGCCCCCTTTTTGATACGGCAATCGTGAAAAAAGCCCTGGGGGATTCCGTGCGGAAGCTCAACCCGGTTTATCAGATCAAGAATCCCGTCATGTTCGTCGTGGAGGTCGGGAGCGTCCTGACAATGCTCCTGTTTTTCCACGCGCTCTTCACGGGAAAAGGCGAGGCATCGCCGGGCTTCATCCTCCAGATATCCCTCTGGCTCTGGATCACCGTGCTCTTTGCCAATTTTGCGGAATCCATGGCGGAAGGCCGCGGCAAGGCGCAGGCGGAATCGCTCCGGAAAACGCGGCGCGATGTCATGGCAAAAAAGCTGTCCGAGCACAAGCCCGGCGCTGCGGCAACGCAGATTTCTTCCTCGCAGCTTAAGAAGGGCGACATCGTACTCGTGGAAGCCGGCGACATCATCCCCATGGACGGCGAAATCATCGAAGGCGTTGCGTCGGTGAACGAAAGCGCCGTAACCGGCGAGAGTGCGCCCGTGATCCGCGAGAGCGGCGGTGACCGGAGCGCCGTGACCGGAGGCACCACGGTGCTGTCCGACTGGCTCGTGGTGCGGATAACAACGAACCCGGGCGAAACCTTTCTCGACCGCATGATCGGCATGGTGGAAGGCGCAAAACGCCAGAAGACGCCGAACGAGATCGCCCTCGACATCCTGCTGGCGGGCATGACGATCATCTTCCTGCTCGTCTGCGTGACGCTTCTGCCCTACTCGCTCTTCAGCGTCAAGGCGGCCGGCCAGGGGA
>DATHDE010000029.1:0-61937 GCA_035490495.1 Nitrospirota bacterium | reverse complement strand
GCAGGAGCATGCAAGCCATTGCCGGATACGTATGGTGGTAGGGCAGGATGCAGAGCATGTTGTCGCCGGGCTGCACCAGATCGAGCGCGATGCAGCTTTTGCAATCCGAAGCGAGATTGCCATGCGAAAGCATAACGCCTTTTGGATCGCCCGTCGTACCGGAGGTATAGAGAAGCGCGGCCAGCTGCTGCGCCGGCGCCGGCTGCGGCAGTCCTGCATCACGATGGGCCGAGGTCATGCGCGAAAACGATTTTCCCTCGCCTTCATCAAATGATATGATGAGGAGCGGTTTTGCCGCGGGTATTTTCGAACGGGTCTGGGCGGAGACAAAAATACCCGTGGCTCCGGAGCTTTCCGTGAGGAGCGCAACTTCCTTTTCCGTCAGTTGGGCGTCAAGGGGAACGATGACGGCGCCGACGGATACGGTTGCAAGATATGCGATGATCCATTCGGGCCGGTTCTCGGAGAGAAGCACCAGTTTTTCGCCTGCCCCGATGCCCTCTTCGAGCAGCGACCTGGCCGCGGATGCGATCATAACGAGCAATTCCGGGTAGGATATCTTCCGGTATGCATCGCCGATTTTCATTTGCACGGCGACACGCCCGGGAAATCTCTCAGCAGCTTCCCGTATTGCGGTTAAAACCATAATGCCCTCTTTCGAAGGTGCGGGGTGTACAAGGAGGCGGATCAATCTTTAAACTGCTTTTTCGTCTCCTCACCCACTTTCTTCCACCCTTGTTTTGCGTTCCTGTCCGTCGTTTTCCAGTCCGTTTTGGCTTTCCGGTCAGCGGCCTTCCAGTCTGATTTGGCCTTCCGGTCGACCGCTTTCCAGTTTTTCTTTGCCGTACGGTCGGTTTCCTTCGCTGTCTTTTTTACATCTTCATGGGCCTGCTTGAAGCCTTCGGCAACGGGGGTGCTGTCGTTCGCGGCAGCCGCCAGCGGTATGCAAAGCATTAACAGTATTACTGCAGCGATGCGTGTCATGCCCCACCTCCTTGTCCCAACGCAGAAAAATACACTGACGGAAGCAGAATGTCAACGAAGCAAACGCCGGATCGTTCTCACTCAGGTTGTGTGATCCTCCGGTAATGAACGACAGCAGCATGGAAAGCAAAATAGGAAATACATGCGGCAATACTGCCGAGGATCAGGGTGCCTGCGACATATGACCAGAGATAGGGTTTCAGCACTTCATAGGAATTGGCCAGGGTAAGCTCATTCCAGGAGATCCTGGGAACGGATGCATGCTGTCCCGTTACCTTTAAACCGAACCACGTGCAGAAACCGTACAGCGGCACCATGGTCCAGGGATTATTGACAAGGGAGGCGGTAATGATCACCAGCGTATTCAACCGGAACAGCCAGCCGATGGCCAGACAGGATATCATGTGAAGCCCTATGGTGGGGCTGAAGGCGATGAATATGCCGAGCGCGAAGGCGAGTGCCAGCCGATGGGGAGGATCGCTCAGTTTGACAATGGCGTGCAGTCTTTCGCGTATATAGCGTTTCATCGGTTTCCGAAGAAGCTTCCTCCGTGTCAGGTTTTTCGGAAGTGGTCGTACCCGCCGGGTTTCAATTTTTTTCTGGTTCCGTTCCCCTCAACGATGAAACAGGAACGGCTTTTCGTTATGAGGCCGATTTCATGCAGTTCAATGCCGAGCGACCTCAGCGATGCCAGCTTGCCCGGAGGCGCTGTAAACAGAAGCTCGTAATCTTCGCCGCCGTCCAGAGCATACGTGAGAGGCGACAAGCTCAGGCTGCCGGAAAGACGGCAAAGCTGCCTTGACACGGGGATAGCATCTGCATTGACCACAGCGCCGACTCCGCTCTCTTCGCTGAGGTGGATGAGATCGGAGGATAATCCGTCGCTGACGTCGATCATCGCGTGGGCTGCTCCTGCTCGGGCAATCACCCTCCCCCACGCGATCCGGGGCTCGGGCCTGAGGTGTTTCGCGGTCAGTTTCCTTCCGCTCCGGTCATCCGGCGCCCTGCCGGTCCGAAGCAGTTCAAGGCCCGCAGCCGCATCGCCGAGCGTGCCGGTCACAAAGATGCGATCGCCCGGCCTGGCTCCTGACCTCAGAAGCTTTGTTTTGCGAACTGTTTCTCCGAGGAGCGTAATACTGATGACAAATGCCTTCGGGGAGAGGCAGGTATCCCCTCCCACAAGCACCACGCCGCTCCTGCGCAGAACGGCTTTGCATCCCCGATAGAAATCCGAGATCTGTTCGACAGTGATGGCAGGAGAAATACCCAGCGAGGTCAGGCAGAAGCGAGGATTGCCGCCCATTGCGGCAATATCGCTCAGGTTGACGGCGGCGCTTTTCCAGCCCAATGAATAGAAATCAGTGAACGCCAGATCGAAGTGCACACCTTCGATCAGCATATCCGCCGTCGCGAGAAGTGATTCGGTCGAAGTCAGCTTGAGTACCGCTGCATCGTCGCCGATTCCGATCTGCACCCGGTCTGATCGGACACGGAAGGAATTCCGCAGCTTCTCGATCAGGCCGAATTCGCCCAGTTCCGATAATTTCATGCGAGCTGTCTGCTTTTGCCGATGCAGCGCGGCGCCCGAAGGTCGAGTACCGAATGATGTTCCGCGGACGGTTTTAATGCGTTGCCCGCGACCTGCCGGGAATCTTCCCCTGAACGGATCGCCGCGTCCGGGTTCCCCTCAGGGCGTTGGTGATGACCTGGTCCATAGTCTCGGCAAAAATAAAATTCATGTCTTTCCTGACATTTTTCGGGATGTCGTCGAGGTCCTTCTCATTCTGCTTGGGCACGATCATGGTTTTGATTCCCGCCCGCCGCGCAGCGAGCGTTTTTTCCTTGAGTCCGCCAATGGGCAGCACTCTGCCCCGGAGAGTCACTTCACCCGTCATGGCGAGATCCTTCTTCACGGGTTTGTTCGTGAAAACAGACGCGAGCGCGGTCGCCATGGTCACGCCGGCCGACGGTCCGTCCTTGGGGATCGCGCCTGCGGGAACGTGGATATGAACGTCTGTTTTACCAAACGACTCCATATTGATCCCGAGTTCCCGGGCACGCGACCGTACATAGGTGAGAGCTGCGTGAGCCGACTCCTTCATCACATCCCCCAGGTGCCCCGTCAACGTCAGATGGCCCTTCCCCCGCATGGTGGTCGCTTCAATATACAGAACATCGCCGCCTGTTTCGGTCCAGGCAAGCCCGGTAACGACTCCGATTTCATCCTTTTCCCGCTCTACTTCGGGAAGATGCTTGGGGACACCGAGGTAGGTATGCAGATTTGCGTTCGTCATGGTGAAAAGTCCCGACTCGCCCTCGGCTATTTTACGCGCGACTTTCCGGCAAAGATGGCCGATTTCGCGTTCAAGATTGCGCACGCCCGCTTCCCGCGTATACTGCGCAATGACCTGGAGAACGATTTTGTCCGGAATGGCGATGTTCTTTTCCGATATGCCGTGTTCCGTCATCTGGCGCGGGATCAGATAGCTTTTTGCGATACCGAGTTTTTCCTGTTCCGTGTACCCGGAGAGGTGGATGATCTCCATGCGGTCACGCAGGGGTCCCGGAATCGGGTCCGTCATATTTGCGGTGGTGATGAACATGACCCGCGAAAGATCAAAGGGAAGTCCGATGTAGTGATCGCTGAATGCGTTGTTCTGCTCCGGGTCGAGCACTTCGAGCAGCGCGGCTGACGGATCGCCCCGGAAATCGGCGCCGATCTTGTCGATCTCGTCGAGCATGAACACGGGATTATTGTAGCCCGCCGTTTTGATGCCCTGAATGATTCTTCCGGGAAGGGCGCCGACGTAAGTGCGGCGATGGCCGCGGATTTCGGCCTCGTCGCGCACGCCGCCCAGGGAAATGCGCACAAATTCGCGCCCCAGCGACCGGGCGATGGACTTGCCGAGCGACGTCTTGCCCACGCCCGGTGGCCCCACAAAACAGAGAATAGGGCCTTTCATTTTTTCCTTGAGTTTGCGCACGGAAAGATATTCGAGAATGCGCTCCTTTACTTTTTCGAGGTCGTAATGATCGTCCTCAAGCACTTTCTGTGCTGCCTTGAGGTCGAGATTGTCCTTCGTCGCCTTGCTCCAGGGAAGTTCGGCAAGCCATTCGATATACGTCCGCGTCATGGACGCCTCAGCGGCGTCCGGATGCATGCGTTCGAGCCTGCGCAGCTGTTTCTCTGCTTCCTTTGCGGCTTTTTCCGGAAGTTTTGCCTCCTTGATCTTCTCGCGCAGTTCCCGCATGTCCTCGGACCGGTCGTCGGTCTCCCCCAGTTCGCGCTGAATTGCCTTGAGCTGTTCGCGCAGGAAATATTCTCGCTGCGTCTTGTCGATTTCGCCGCGCACGTCAGCCTGGATTTTCTGCTGCATGGACAGCAGTTCGATCTCTTTACCCAGCGCTTCGTGGATCCGTTTGATGCGCTGGATTGGTTCCATGATTTCAAGTATCTCCTGGGCCTGCTCCACCTTAAGGCCCATGTTGGCCACTGCAAGGTCTGCCAGTTTCCCCGGATCGTCGACGTTTTCTATCACCACCATGATGTCCGGCAAAATGACCTTGCCGAAGGAAACGAGTTTTTCGATCTGTTCCTTCACATTCCGCATCAGCGCTTCTGTTTCCAGGTTCACCTGCATCGGGCTGTCGGGAAAAGCCTTGATCTCAACCTGATAGAACGGTTCTTTCTGGAGAAATTTTACAGTTTTCGCGCGTGCGACCCCCTGGACGAGGATCTTAATGCGTCCGTCGGGCAGCTTCAGCATGCGCATGATGACGCCCACGGTTCCCACGGAATAGAGATCCGACGGAGAGGGATTCTCGACATTGATGTCTTTCTGGGAGGTCAGGAATATCATCCTGTTCCCCTCGAGCGCCACGTCGATCGCCTTGATGGACATTTCCCTGCCCACGAAAAGCGGCAGTACCATGTAGGGGAACACGACGATGTCCCGTATGGGAAGTAAAGGGATCTTTTTCGGTATTTCGATGGACTGCTGCAGATCAACGTTTTTTGCCTCGGTCTTGGCCAAGAGCGCCTCCTCTAATCATTGAATCATTGATGCTGAGGACAATGCCGGAACTGCGCTTCTGCAGAACGGTTCATCTGTTCGATGCGGTGACGCGTAGAACTGTATCCGGTGTTACAGTTTCAGTTTTTTCAGATATCGTCTGAATGCATCGCCGAACTCATCGTTCTTTAACCCGAACTCGACGGTTGCCTTCAGAAATCCGAGTTTATCGCCTGCATCGTGCCGGACCCCGCTGAACTCGAATGCATAAATAGGCTGTTTCTTCATGAGCAGTCGCAGACCGTCCGTCAGCTGTATTTCCCCGCCTTTACCCGGCTGCGTTGATTCGAGCGCCGCAAATATTTCAGGCCTCAGAATATAACGGCCGATAATTGCCATCGTGGACGGGGCATCTGCAGGCGATGGTTTTTCCACGAGGTCTTTAACCTGGAAAATGTTGCGTTCAACCCGCTTTGCGTCAATGATGCCGTACGAACGCGTCTGCGATTTCGGTACGCGCTGAACGGCAAGAATCGTCGTCGGATAGCGTTTATACACGTCCATCATCTGTTTGAGCGCAGGGGTCTCGGCGTCGATGATATCATCTCCCAGAAGAACGGCAAACGGCTCTTCTCCCACGACCCGTTTTGCCGTAAGCACCGCATGCCCCAGACCGAGCGCCTTTTTCTGGCGTATATAACAAAAGGTCACCAGGTTGGCGATGCGCTGAACTTCGGAAAGCAACTGATGTTTTCCTTTGGCCTTGAGGTCCTCTTCAAGTTCGAAGGCCACGTCGAAATGGTCTTCGATCGCCCGCTTTCCCCTGCCTGTCACGACGACGACTTCCTCTATGCCCGATGAGACCGCCTCCTCCACAACGTACTGGATCAGCGGCTTGTCTACCAGCGGCATCATTTCCTTGGGAGACGCCTTCGTGGCCGGCAAAAAACGCGTTCCGAGTCCTGCCGCGGGAAAAACCGCCTTGGTGATCGCTTTTTTCAAGATGCTCCTTCCCCGTGCGTTTGCGAAGATCTGTTCAAACCGCTCCTCGATTCTTTGCGCGTATTCTAGGGAACTGCCCTGCAAATGTCAAGGCACGGCTCAAGAAATGTGAAAAAAAAGAACCCCTCCCGGCCTCGAACAGTCAACCCTCCCCGGGAATCGTCATTTAGGGATCGGCACGCTTCCCAGGAGGTACTTGAGATCTTCGTCGTCGAACCGGAGGCCGAGCCCCACAAACGGAGCCGACCGTCTCGAGTTCAGCGGGTTGTCATAGCCCGCATTCACGAAAATCGTTTTCGTGATATTGTAATTGGCAGTCGCCTTGAGATGTACGTTTTCATTATACCGTTCCCTGCTGTTGTAGTTCCATGAATCGATGCTGAACTTGAACCGGTCGTCAAAGGCGAAATAATCAGCGCCGGCGCCTCCCGTGGATTCTATGATACCAAGCCGGAGCGCAAGATTGCCCCACCGCTTTGCGAATTCCACGCTGAATTTGAATTTATCCGAATAGGTCTCATTGACGACCGTCGTGCCCGGCGGCGTCGAAGTATATTCGGTGCGCGTATAATTGCCGAAGGGGTCGTTCGTCATTTCAAGAATGTAATAGGTATCGGGTCTCGGTTTCAGTTCGAGGGTGGCATAACTCTGCGATTCCGGGAATTTATACTCACTCCGGAAACTGATGATCGTTTTGAGCCGCTCAGCGCGCGACACATAATCGTTCAGCCCTTTTGCGGCTGCGTTGATATTATCGTACATGCTGTCGTTGTTCACGAGCTTGCCGATCGTGCCCTCCCCGCGTTCGATCTTGCGGGCAGTAGTGTCCAGCGATGCAAGCGCCAATTCAGCGCTCTTTGAGGCCTCCTTCACGTTCTCCATGGTCACGCGCAGGTTATCACGGTTCTCGTTCACCACGTTGTTCAGGTTATATGCCAGTTCGTTGAGACGTGCAACGAGTTCGCTGCCGTCTGTTTTCAGCGTCGCGGTGAATTCTTTGATATTAGCCATGGTCTGGCGAAGGTCGTTCAAAATATCCTTCATCGACCTGGTACCTTGTTCCGTGCCCATCACTTCACGGAGCGAGGCGGTAACCTGCTTGATGTCGCCGGCGATACTCGAAAGCTGATTAATGAGCTTGTCGACATCGCTCGGCGACACCGTGACCCCCACACGCTCGCCATTCTGATAATAGGGAGTCTCCCCTTTTTTCGGCTGCATCATGACAGTGGTCTTGAGCGGGATGAATTCGACATATTTTTCTCCGAGCAGCCCCATGGTCTTGATCATGGCCTCCGCTGAGCGCATGATATGCACGTCGGGATTGATGCGCATGGTTACCTTGGCGCGGCTGTCCTCCAATTCAACTTTTTCCACCGAACCGATCTTGACCCCGGCCATGCGCACCGATGCCTTCTCGTCGATTCCCGCCACGGAATCAAACGTCGCCTGCAGGACGTACCCTTTTTTTTCGCCGAACTGATATTTGCCCACGGCAAACGTCATATAAAGGAGGATCACTGATCCGGCGATGACCAGGAGCCCAACTTTCGCTTCGGCACTCAGTTTCATGTTTCGTCCCTCGTCGTGGATGCTGTTCTTCTGAACGTCCTCCTGACAGCCAGATCTCTGCATCAAGAGGATGCGTTTATGAAGGCATATCTTTCATTCGGCCGTTATCGGGCCCACGGCGCTGCCGGTGATAAATTGGTGCACAATGGGATTCTGCGTGTTTCTGATCGCGTCCGGCGTCCCCGTCTCGATGATCTCCCCCTTATAAAGCATAGCAAGGCGGTCCGAGATCTTATATGCGCTGTGCATGTCGTGCGTGATGGCCACCGATGTCACGCCAAGCTTTTTTCTCAGATCCACGATCAGATCGTTGATGGCGTCGGCAGTGATCGGGTCGAGGCCGGTTGTCGGTTCGTCATAGAGAATGATAGCGGCATCCATGCATATAGCGCGTGCAAGACCGACCCTTTTCTTCATGCCGCCCGACAGTTCCGCCGGCATCTTGTCTTCGACGTCCCTCAAGCCTACCAGGGCCAGCTTCTCTGTCGCGATTTTCCTGATTTCCTTGTCAGACTTCCTGGTATGCTGTTTGAGGGAAAATCCGACGTTTTCCCAGACCGACAATGAATCAAACAGGGCTGCCATCTGGAACAGCATCCCGAATTTTTTTCTGAGCTCGTTCAACTCTTGCGCATCGAGCGAATTCAGCTCCTGCCCGTCCACGATGACGCGTCCCTTGTCGGGGTGCAGCAGTCCTATGATATGCTTGAGCAACACGCTCTTTCCGCTCCCGCTGCCTCCGATGACGGTCAGACTCTCGCCTTTCTCGACCGTCAAATTGACGCCGCGAAGCACGGGTAAATCGCCAAAGTTCTTGTGCACGCCTATGACTTCGATCATCGGCATATCGTCACCATAAAATCGCCGACAGGAAGTAATCGAGGATGAGGATCATCATGCACGAGACAACCACGGCGCCTGTTGTCGCCTTGCCCACCCCTTCCGCGCCGCCTTCTGTATTGAAGCCCTTGTAGCAGCTGATAACGCCCACCACCGCCCCGAACACAAGTGACTTGACGAGTCCGAACCAGATGTCGCTCACTTCCGTGTAATTAATGCTGTTGTTGATGTACGTAACCGGATTCGTGCCGAGCACCTTGACTCCCACAAAGTACCCGCCCGTGATCCCGACAAGCATGCCGAGTGTCGTGAGGAAAAACATCATAACTGTACTTGCCAGAAACCGGGGTACGACGAGATATTTCATCGGATTCGTGGCAAGTGTCGCCAGTGCATCGATCTGCTCCGTAACACGCATCGTGCCCAGCTCCGCTGCGATGGAGGCGCCGGCCCTGCCGGCAACCATGAGCCCCGTCAGCACAGGACCCAACTCGCGCGTCATCGACAGAGAAACGACCGTTCCGATGAGCGTTTCCGCACCGAAACGCCTGAACCCCGTATAGCTCTGGTATGCAAGCACCATCCCTGTGGAGAGCGCCGTTGTCAACACCACCGGGATCGAGTTGACGCCGATCTGTTCCATCTGCTTGAGCAGGTTCTTGAGATAGAACGGGCGGCTCACCGTCCATCGGAGCGTCTGAACAAAGAATACGAGCACGGAGCCGATCTGGGACACAAGGAGCATTGTCTTGTGACCAACGGTTTCCAGGCCTCTATTGATAAATCCTGGGGACTCTGCTGCCGATGCCACACAGCACCTCGTAGGAAATCGTATCTGTTTTTGCCGCAATCTCGTCCGCAGTGATGCGTTCATCCCCCTGCCTGCCGATGAGCACGGCCTCATCACCTTCGGAAACACCACGAACTTCCGTAACATCGATCATGCACATGTCCATGCACACCCTGCCCACGACCGGAACACGCTGCCCGCGCACAAGCACCTCGCCTTTGTTGGACAGCTTGCGGCTGAACCCGTCGGCATAGCCGATCGGCAGTGTTGCAATGACGCTGTCTCGCTGGGTTACAAAGGTCCGTCCGTAACTGATCGGGACACCCGGCGGAACTCGCTTCAGGAATGCGATGCGCGTAACAAGCGACAACACTGGTTGTAAACCTTCCCGAGCCACGACGTTCTCCACCGGATCGTATCCGTACAGCATCAAACCCGGCCTGACCATGGTAAAAAGGGCCTGGTTGAAATCCAGGACAGCAGCGCTGTTCGCCGCATGGCGCAGGGGAATGGACACCCCCCGCTCTTCGAGGCGCTTGATGACCGCACAGAATCGCTCCATCTGGCTTGTTGCATACGCCTTATCGCGGAGATCGGCATCGGCAAAATGCGTCATCAATCCCTGCACCTCGATGTGCGGCAACGTATGCAGCGACGATATGAAAGCGACCGCATCCTCGGGAGGAATGCCGATCCTGCCCATGCCCGTGTCTATTTTTACATGCACAGCGAGGCGGGAATTTCTTCTTGCTGCAGCACGATCGAGCGCCTGCGCGAACGGCATGCTGAATACGACGGGGGTCAGCTGCAGGTCAGCGGCACGTACAGCCTGCTCCGGGAAGAGCGGTCCCATGACGAGGATCGGAGCTTCAATCCCTGCGCTTCTGAGCTCCTCGCCTTCCTCCACGAGAGCCACACCAAGCATATCCGCTCCCTGGGACAGAAGACAGCGTGACACGGCAACTGCTCCATGACCGTACGCCCCGGCTTTCACCACAGCCAGAATCTTTCTGTTTCCGACGCTCCGCTTTACCCGCGTAAAGTTCTGTTCGAGAGCCCCGAGATCAATCCTCGCTGCCGTCGGTCGATCCGCAGGCGCGGTTCCGGTCCTGCCGCAGGGTGAAGAGCATTCAGTGTATTGTGCTTTCATTATTGATCGTCTCGAAAGAATCCGGCGTCGGCAATATCTCTATTTTGTCGAACGACTGTGCGCAATCAAGGCATTCCCAATGATGGATGGTCCAGATTTCAAAATCAAGTTCGATGCTGTAATCGTCTTCCTGAAACAGGTTCATGCCCCCGCAAAAAGGACACATGATTGGTTCCATACAACATCCTCCGGTTTCCCCGTCAACCGCCAGTCGAAGGGAAACCATGTCCCGCATGCCGAATACTCAGGCCAGCAGGTGAATCAGCGTCAACAAAACCAGCGATATTTCAAGCAATTTTACTTTATCATAGAGAAATTCTTTTTGCAAAAGAATTCTTTGAAAAGATGCCCATTGCACTCATTTTCTGGTGAACACGAGGGGCAATGCAGCATTCTTTGCCAAGCCGCTGAGGACTGCATCCCGGATGTCTCCTTCCCCCAGGTCTTCCTTACCCGTCATGCGCTCGATATCGATGCGGATAACGCTCGTGATGCCGAGCTTGTCACCTGGATACGGTTCATATCCGCCTTCAGGCTGGTATTTCTTCATAAGCAGCCGCAATCCGAAAATCCGCTCCGCTTCATCGTCAATGATCCTCGCTCTGCCCATCGCGATGACGCTTCGGTAAAGGTACGCCGCACGGCATGGGTTTCCCGTGCTCTTCACCAGGGCGATCGGTAAATCCACTTCAAAACAGACGCGCGGATCTCTTTTGATATCCTCAATTTTTTCGCCTTCGCGAGCTGAATGAAAATAAATTTTCCCTTGATCATAGGCAAAATTGAGCGGTTTGATCACTGGAGAGCCATCGCTGCCTATAGTTCCCAGCCGACCGACTGCAATCGTGCACAATAGTCCTTCCAGTATTCCGTGCTCTTTGATTTCCTTCTTTGCCTGTCTCATGATGCACCCCGCAGCCCGAAACTATGCAGCGTTGAATCTGACCTGCAGCAACGCCCGTGGTCTCCTGTGGACGACACTCGACTATACGGAATCCTGCTGCCGCTGTCAAGGAACCTCCCTCCGTAATGACAGGAGGATTTTTTTCTTCTCTATTGCAAATAAACGGGCCGGAGATTTATAATGTGGCGACTTCAGGATAAAGGGAGGCAACGAAGTTGGGCAGGAAAGTCATCGCGCTCATTTCAGGGGGGCTCGACAGCATACTCGCTGCAAAGGTAGTCATGGAGATGGGCTTCGCCGTTTCCGGCATTTACTTTACCTCGGCTTTTTCCAAGGCATATGGAAATGAAAAGCAAACTCATGCAGCCTGCGTTTCAAAAGCGGTCGGCATCGAACTCCATATCTTCGATATGGGACAGGCGTACATCGAACTGATACGCAATCCGGTTCACGGGTACGGCAAAAACAGCAACCCCTGCATAGATTGCAAGATCTTCATGCTGAAGCAGGCCGGAGCCATGATGCGGGAGCTGGACGCTCCCTTCGTAGTAACCGGCGAGGTGCTTGGGCAGCGGCCCATGTCGCAGCGACGAGACACATTCCACATTATCGAGCGTGATGCGGATATGCGCGGCAAGATTCTGCGCCCCCTCTCGGCAACGCTGCTTCCGCCAACGAAAGCCGAGCAGGACGGTCTGATTGAGCGGGAGAAACTCCTGGGCATAAGCGGCAGGTCCCGCGCCATTCAGCTTCAGCTTGCCGAACGATACGGCATCAGCGGGTTCTCCGCCCCGGCAGGCGGTTGCCTGCTGACTGATAAAAATTTTTCCGACAAACTGCGTGATCTATTCATTGAAAAATCATCGATAACGTCGGATGATATTCGGCTCCTTACCATGGGTCGCCATTTCCGGATAGATCCCGGCAACAAGGTTGTCCTTGGCCGCAATAACAGAGAAAACAGAATGCTCATGGATCTCGCTCCGTCCGGCTATCATCTGTTCATGCCTCATGGCTTTCCAGGACCCGTCGCTCTTCTCAGCGGGAACCCCTGCAAAGATGTCAACCAGACCGTCGGTCGTCTCATTATTACCTACAGCAAGCACCAGCCTGGCCGCACATTCCTCATTCGTCTCGGAAATGATATATTCGATCCTGGTGAACCGCTTCCTTTTACCAGCACCCCGCCCTGGCGTGTAGGCGCCGACAATTAGCTTCAAGCGCCCGTTCATCATAGCGGGCGGCGCGACCGTACCTTCCTCTGCGATCCCAAACATGCTAGAATAAGAACAAGTAAGGTTGGGCATCTGTCCACTTCATCCACCCCTTTGCGCAGAGGTTGTTATGCCGACCGTTTCGACGCAGGCAATCGCCCGTTACCTCGAATCCCTTCTTCAAACACCGGTCCACATACTCTCCGTGACGGACCAGGGGAAGCAGGAGCACGCTGTCGAGCTTAAATCCTTCGGATACGGAGTGCCTCTTTTCATTGAATTTGAGGCCAAAAGCGAACGGAGAAAAATCGTGCTCGAGACCATGTCCGCTTCGTCTTTCGGCCATGAGCACTTCGCTGACCGCGCCCAAGCCATCCTCTGGGAACATGCCGCTTTCAACAACCTTCCCAAGCATGTCCGTTCTCTTGACAGCGGCGCATTTCTTGAGTCTGGAGAGGCAGTTTCCCTCGGCACGGCACAGGAGTTTTTTCTCCTCACCGAATTTGTGGCAGGCACCGGTTACTATAAGGATCTCGACCGCATCAGATCAACAGGGATAGCATCGGGGGAAGATTTCAAGCGCGTTGATGCATTAGCAACGTACCTCGCTGGCATTCACGCACGGAAGCAAGATCTCCCTGCCTTGTATGTACGCAGAGTCCGAGAGCTGTTGGGTCACGGCGAGTGCATTATGGGACTGATCGACAACTATCCTCCGGCGTATGATTTTATCGATGAAGCGCTTCTCAAATCAATAGAGCTCTCCTGTATAGAATGGCGCTGGCGCTTGAAACCCCGAACGCACCGCTTGAGCCAAGTCCATGGTGATTTTCACCCCTGGAACATTCTCTTCCGCGAGGGCACGGATTTCACACTCCTTGACCGCTCACGGGGTGAATGGGGTGAGCCTGCAGACGACATAACCTGCCTCAGTATTAATTTTATTTTTTCATCACTCCTCCGATCCGGAAAGCTTGAGGGGGCGTTTGAGAAAGCATTCCGCCAGTTCTGGGATGTGTATATGGAACTGACGAACGACCGCGAAATACTCGAAACAGCTGCTCCCTTCTTCGCATGGCGGGGTTTGGTGATCGGCAGCCCGGTTTGGTATCCGCGCATTCCCCTTTCAGTGAGAAAAACGATCTTCAATTTTATTAAGAATATTCTCGACACCACCCGCTTCGAACCGGCAGACATCAATCGGTACCTTGCATGAATAAAGATTGCTTCGGACTGTGGATAACCGGAATCCCCGCTTCAGGAAAAAGTTGTCTCAGCGGAGCTTTGCAAAAAACACTGCATGAGCGGGGCATAGTAACCGTCGTGCTTGAGTCAGATGCTCTGCGACGCATTTTTACGAAAACTCCCTCTTATGAAGAACAAGAACGGGACCGTTTCTATGAGGAACTTGCCCTCCTTGGCCACCTGCTCATACAACAGGGGGTCAACGTCATATTCGATGCAACCGCGCACAAAAGCAAATACCGCGACCGGGCGCGGGAACTTATTCCTTTATTTATAGAAGTATACCTTACCTGTCCTCTTGCCATCTCCATGCAACGAGATCCGAAGGGAATTTACCAACTCGCCCGGTCCGGCGGGTCACATTCTGTTCCCGGTTTTCAAATACCCTACGAACCACCCCGCCACCCCGAGGTGCTGCTCGACTGCCGCCATTCGCCTCAGCAAAATGCAGCCACAGTTTTATCCTTTCTTATTTCTCAAATGTATATATAAACACTTTTTTCCACCCTATTTATGAAACTCATTTGACTGTTGAAACCGCTCTTTATAAAATGCAGTGATGGGGAAAAAAGTGACATATGAGCGCTGGATTAATCTCTTTTTACCGAATGGATGGCATGAGCGCGAAGAAATGGGATTTGTCCTTCTTGAAAAGGAAGCGTGGCCCGGCCTTGTCCAGCTCACCTTTCTCGAACGTGAAGAAACCAAACAGACTCCTTCCCTCGCGGCAAAGGTCATGCTTGAGGATACCCTGGAAGATCGGGACATTCCTTTTCCGCGTGAAGCGGTAAAAGTTGAAGAACGCCCAGACATGGGTATTGCCACTATTGATTACATGCTTCGGGACGAAAAGGATCCCACACACTGGCGCATCTGGTTTCTCGCAGACAGAACGCGCGCAATCATGGTGGCTTATATCTGCAATCCGGAGTACGACCACCCCTCCCTTGAAGAAATGGCACGTATCGTTGCAGACATTGAGTTCATACCTTCCACGAACGATTAAACACGCCTGTCGCATCCCCCCATAAAAAAAAGCACTCCAACGCCTCCGGAAATGCTCTTCCTCGTACGCTGAAGTGCCTTCAGTTATTGTTATAAATATAATGCAACGCGCCGCGGGCAGGCGGGCATGCCCCCGCGCTCCCCTAGACGTATTCGCGCAGCAATTTACTTCTCGCCGGGTGCCTCAGTTTCTTGAGCGCTTTAATCTCTATTTGTCGAATGCGCTCCCTTGTCAGGTTGAAGTATTTCCCCACCTCTTCCAGGGTGTGTTCGCTCCCAACGCCAATACCAAAACGCATGCGGATGATCTTTTCTTCCCTTTCCGTAAGTGAGGAAAGAACTTCCTCGATACGGCTGGCAGCTTCGTTATTTTCGAGCGTCTTGAACGGCGACACGGATTTTTCGTCGACGATAACGTCCTTCAGCTCTTTTTCTTCCGAGAGTATGGGGGTCTCCAGTGAGACCGGCTCCTGGATCGCACGCAGGATTTCGTTGACCCGTACCACGGAGAGGCCCATGATGTCCGCCACTTCCTCAGGCGTCGGCTCGCGCCCTTTTTCTCTCATGAATTTTGTATAAATGCGACTGATACGCGTGCTTTCCTCTATTAAATGCACCGGCAACCGTATTGTTCGGGCCTGATCAAGAATAGCACGCGTGATGCGCTGTCTGATCCACCATGTCGAATAGGTGCTGAACTTCGTGCCTTTCCCTGATTCATACCGGTCAGCAGCCTTCATAAGCCCGATATTGCCTTCTTGGATCAGGTCGAGCAGCGTCAAACCGCGGTTCACATATTTCTTCGCAATGGATACGACCAGTCTGAGGTTGGCCTTGATCAACTCGTCCTTGGCAAGCTTGACTTTTGCTTCCTCCCGCTCAATGCGAGTGACCATTTCAAGAAGGTTCTGTTCATCGAACCCGAGCTTTTCAAGTTCGGCTGCATGTCCCCGCTCCGCCTGCTTACCCAGGGCCGTCAGCTTCTTAAGCATCTTTTCTATTTCCCTGAACGAGAGGCTCATTTCATTCAACGTCGCCGTTGCCCGGTCCATGTCCCGACGGGCGACTTGCCGTTTCAGGCGGTTATAGAGACGCATAAATTCCGCTTCGAATGAATCCTTCCATTCTCCAGGATACCTGAGTATGTCCTGAGCCTTTACGAGTCCCTGCTTAATGTTCGCTCCGAGCACAATTATACGCGGTATGGCGAGCGGCGAACTCAGAGCGATCTCTTTGAGCGCAGCCTTTCCCTGCTCCAGGATGCGAACGAATTCCTGCTCCTCCTCGATTTTCAGCATCGGGAAACGGCCGACAGATTTAAGATAGGTGTCGACAAGATCTGCTCCCCCGACAACCTCCTCTGCAGCAGCCTCTGCGATCTCGAGCGGAGTCGGTTCTTCCTCCTCTTCTTCCTCCGCAAGCTCGTCGGCGAGTTCGTCAAGCACGTCTTCAGGCACCCCGTCGGGGTACTCGTTTTTTTCCTCAGTCAACACCGGTTTTGTCATACAATCTTCTGCCTTTCCGCTATCGTCCTGAATCAATTATAGCAAAAACGAATTACACGTCAAACGCAAATTATAACTTGATAACTTTCGAGCTGTACGCGTTCCTCCGCTTCTTTCGTCTATTATCGTCACGCGACTGATGAAATGATCTGCGTTCGCAAGGTGACATCCTTGCCTGCTGGTGCATGTGCATGGCTGCAGGTTGACGAGGAGATCTTTCCTGAAAATACCGGCGGATGATTTATAATCCGAAGAAGGCGAAATTAAAAGATATGCTGATAAACGACCATGGAATTAAGCATTTACGATAACGTTCAATCCTGCACACCCTGTTTCACGCATTTCCCCTGCTTCCCGGCTTGACCGGCATGCTCCCCGCTTTGCACAGGGGGCAATTCTCTGCAGTGTACATAGGCACGGTCAAGGTAACGAGCGACTTATACGGTACGCCCAATTCAGCGGTGCCTCCTGAACGGTCAATCAGTGACCCTGCGGCAATCACTTCTCCGCCGGCCCTGCGTACAACATCAATGGTTTCCTTCGTGGATTTGCCCGTCGTAATCACATCCTCTACGACCAGGATCCGCTCCCCGGGCCTGATGGCAAAACCGCGACGCAGTATTAATTCACCATTAACCCGCTCGGCAAAGAGTGCGCGGACGCCCAAGGCGCGGGCAGTCTCATGCGATACGAACACCCCGCCGAGAGCAGGCGCTATCACTGCCTCGATGCGCTTATCTTGAAAGTACGCTGCCAGATTCGCACACAATTCTGTCGCAATCGACGGCTGCTGCAGCACAAGTGCTGACTGGAGATAGTATTCACTGTGGAGACCGGAGGAAAGCAGAAAGTGTCCTGTCAGCAGCGCACCTGTCTTTTTGTATAAATCCAATACCTGTTCCTGTGTCATGCCTGTTGTGCTCCTTGACGAGAAAATTCATTTAATTCATCGAGAACCTTCCGCACTGCTTCCCGCCTGTCGCGAGCAGCAAGAATCGGCCTGCCGATGACGATATAATCGGCCCCGATCGAAACTGCCTCAGCTGGCGTCATGGTACGTTTCTGATCATTTTTCCCCGACCACGAAGGTCGTACGCCAGGGGTGAGGATCACAAAGGGCTGACGAACAGCTTTCCGGAGCATCTTGACCTCTTGTGGAGATGCTACAACTCCGTCCAGACGTGCGCGCTGCGCCATTCGGGCGAGATGCGCCACCTCGCGGGGAAGCGATCGGGATATCTTCAGTTCGTGTCGGAGATTGCGCTCATCCATGCTTGTCAGAACCGTCACGGCGAGCACCAGCGGCGCCGGCCCGCTGATGTGATGAGCCGTTTCTCGCGCTGCCTCGGAGGCTGCCTTCATCATATCAAGGCCGCCCAGTGCGTGCACATTAAAGATCGCCACTCCCAGTTTTGTGGCTTCCACCGAGGCTTTTGCAACCGTGTTCGGGATATCATGATATTTCAAATCCAGGAAAACACGGCCTCCATTTTTAATTATGCTCCGGACAATGTCGGGTCCGTAGGCAGTGAACAGCTGGTGGCCGACTTTAAAAAGTCCTACGGAATCCTTGAGTTCGGAAACCAATCCAAGCGCTTCCTTGTCGCTGTCGACATCGAGCGCAAGGACTATGCGGTCTTTTTCTGTCAAGTGGTCCATATTCCACTGTCCCGGAGATCAACAGGCGGGCCCACACTCCTGTTTCAGGAGGCACGTTTCAATATATCCTGAGCAGGCTCAGAAGGCGGTCCTTAAAATGCTCTGCAAGTGCCTGCAGATTCGGCAGATCGAGAAAAGCGTCGGCGTTGTTCGAAAAAAGCACCCAGGCTTCCGACGGGAAGTCCTGCGTTTCCTGGGACAGTTCAACATGCAAATATACCTTCGGAAGCGCCCGCACGGAAATCGCCACATCACTATTGACGAGGCTCGACACCGGTTGAGCGTCCATCATGGGCAGCAGCGCGTTGGCCCGCGAAATAATTTCCATTGCGTAATGTGTGAGCGGCAACTCCACGCGCGTTCTGAAGTCAGTGGTCATTCCAGCCGCAATATCACCCAGCGAGCGCCAGGGGAGCTTAACCGGCTCCACTGCCGGTGAAAACAGATAGTCAAGTATGACGGCAGTATGAACTTCCGGGGCTTTCTGGCCGCGAAGGAAAATGCCGTCCCTCCGGATAAGATATTCCTGCCCCATCATGCCCAGAAGCAATGCATCCTCTTCCTCATTATACAGAGCACAGACACGATTGGCCGTTTCACGAAATGATATGCGTTCGAGTGCCTTCACAACAGCTCCGAGCTGCCATTCATGGTGCATTCTGGCGAATTATACCGACAATCGCATGAAAGGACAACCGAAAAAAATGCAGACAGGTGCGGGGCGGGTTCGGGTGTTACGGTTCTTTCTTGATGCGTGTTATGAGCTCGGCGATTAATTCCTGAATATTGATCTGCAGCTGAATGACGTCGACCGGCAACCGTTCTTCAAAAACAAAGGCTCCCTCTTCCCACAGCAACAGGCTGAATATGATGTCTTTGACCTGAATTTTTAATCCGTTGAAAAGCTCCTTGGGAGGGACAAAACCGTTCTCTACGAGGATTGCTCCCATTTTTTTCAATCCTGCACTTTTTTTATAGAGAACGAGCGCCTGCTCCAGGTTCGCTCTTGAAAGCTTTCCCGCCCGAACGAGGCTGTCGCCGAGACGATCACGAGGATCCGTCGATGATGCAAAAATAATCCTTCCTTCCTTTACATAAATGCGCTTTTCCACGCCGCCTTTCTGTAAAGCCAGCGATCCGGTTGCTTTACTCGAACGCAAATTCTCAAGCATGTCAGGAAGCGGCGTTTTGCGTATATTTCCGGAAAGCAGTAGCGTCATAATGGATAAATTGAATCAAAGGTGCTTTTCTTTCTCGCGATGAGAACCGCAGAACGCCTCCGCTCTCAGGCGGGAAATCGAGAGAACCCGCTCAATACTCGAATCTGATGCTTGCGCCGCCCACCGCCGACTTGCCGCCTTTAAACTCCAGGAGAATCATGAACTTCTGACTTACCTTCCATTCAATTCCACCGAACGCATTGACATACGTGTCATCTTTCGCTGGAAGAGACCCATACAGGGCTGACATGGCCAGCCCTCCGTACGGAACGAACTTGTATCCCCGGTCGGTCAGGGGAAAACTCTTGCTGACGATCGTAGAGAAGGTCAGTTCACTCGCATTCTTGCTGTTTACGATGGTATTATTGAGCCCGAGATCAACGGCCAAATCGAGCGGAATCCCCTGCGCCTCCTTGATAAGCTGATATTTCAAATCAGCTCCGATCAACGCCCCCAATTTGTCCTGCGCATTCACGGTTGCAGACGTAGCACCGAATCGCACGCCCACTTCCATCAGTGCACCGAGTCCATACCGCACATCGGGATAATAGCTCTTGTAATGATCGCCGAGAGAAAAACTGATCCCCGTTTGTGTCATACCGGGATCGAGTGCTTCGGCGGTGAAGAATTCATTTTGAGCGTAGAACGAGTATGCCGCAGCCCGGCCGGTTAGCACCGCAACCAAACTAGCGACGAATACGACCGCTATCGCAATTTTTTTCATGGCCCTGTCCTCCGAACATTGCTGAAGTAAGCTGCATTGCGGTTCGGAATATATCATCAATTACTCGGCTTGACAAGAAAAAAAGCGCCGTTGATCAGTAGGTTGTGATTTAAATCACAGAATAAGAAGGCAGGGGAAACGCCACCATCGATTTTCTGCTTTGTCGGGTACTCAACTGTCTTTATTCAGCTCTATATTCCAGTAGAGGTAATCACGCCAGCTGAGGGGCGCATTTCTCATGCCCAACGTGAGCGTGACGACAGGAGTCCAGCGCGGCTTGTGAGGCGCCCTGACCAGACGCATCTTCGCTTCATGCGGTGTACGGCCGCCTTTTTTGTTGTTGCAGGCAAGACATGCGGTTACGATATTCTCCCACGTGGCCTTGCCCCCCTGGACCTGGGGGATGACGTGGTCAAACGTCAACTCCTCTGCAGGATACTTGACACCGCAGTACTGGCAGGTATATTTGTCCCGTTGGTAAATGTTCGCGCGCGAAAACCGGACCTCCCTGCTGGTTCTCCGCACTTTGACGAGCTTCAGAAGCCTGAGAATAGAAGGAAGTTTGAAGGTTATGGATATGCCGTGTATATCACGGTCGTACGAGTCAATGACCTCGACTTTTCCCTGCGTCAGAAGCGTGATTGCACGCTGCCAGGAAATGATCTTTAAAGGTTCAAAGGTTGCGTTGAGGAGCAGTGTCCTTTCCATAGAGTATCCCTGCATCCAGCGACAGTGAAGAGCGGAACGCATCGCACGTGCGAGCTTTTGAGAAAATAAAATACAGAAAATGCCTGTATTTGTCAATAGGTTAAAAAAACCGTATAATAGTCGTATGAGCGGTGCTGAACAGGCGAAACGGGAACTGGCTGCTTCAGCAAGCACGGAGCAGATTGCCCAGCTGCTCCATGACTCGTCCCCCCGTGTAATAAGCGCCCTGCTTGAAAACAGAAACCTGAGCGAAGACGACATTCTTGTCATCGCGACCCGGAAGAATCTGCCTCCGGAAATATTCAAGGCGATTGCCCGCGATCAGCGATGGGCGAAAAGCCAACCCCTGAGGCTTGCACTGGCTTCGAATCCCAAAACCCCGCTGTCCGTTTCCCTTTCGATCGCCCGCTATCTCCGCCTTTTCGACCTTGCCGCCCTTTCCAGGAGTCCGCATATACAATATGCGCTGAGAAACAAGATAGAGGCCCTTCTCGCGGAGCGGATTCCCACAATGGAGCTGGGGTTGAAAAAAACCCTCGCAAAGACTGCCGTCGGGAACACACTGCTCAAGCTCCTGCAGACGCATGATGCGCAAGTCGTCGCTCTGTGCCTGAATAATCCTCGTCTTCTTGAAAGCCACCTGTATAAAATCATCAGCCGAAAAGACACAACCGCGGAGACAATCCGCATGATTGCCGTCCACGCGAACTGGTCGCTTCGGCCTGCCGTCCGCTTCGCCCTGATCAGAAACGAACATACGCCCCTGTTGCTTACCAGCCGATTCCTCCAGACGATGACGCTCCTTCACTTAAGAGACCTGTATGAAGATCCGTCTCTTCCTGTGACCGTCAAACCGCTCGTCTACCGGGAAGTTTTATCACGCGGCCGCAATCCCTCTCATCTCTCGCGGGTGATTATTTATGAAATCGGAGAAGGTGATGATAATGAACTGGATAACTTTCGTGACGAACGGTGGAAAGAGACTGACAACGTTTGAAAATGTTATTTGCATCTGAGAAATACTGCGTTCACGGCTGAAGGTCAGCGAAGAAAGGTAAGCGCCCATCCTTTTTTGACGGTTACGGCGCCCTGGGGGCAAAACTCCTGGCAGCAGAAACAACGTATGCAGATACGATAGTCGACGGTGAGTCCTCTATGGTTTCCGTGGATCGCCTGTTGCGGACAATGCTGCTGACAGATCCCGCAGGCGATACAGATTGACTGGTCAATGTGCGGTTTCGAAGTAAACGCATTTTTAAGCGATTTTCTCGTCCATTCGGGCAGCGGCCATTCGAGATGTGATGCGGGCGGCAGCCGGAACGGCACGATTTCAATATCATCGATCGAAGCTCCGATGATCTCGATGGCAGTAATGCGTACTTCGCCGATGCCGGAACGCTTTGCAGCCTGAAGTACGGGATGTCGCTGAAGGGGAACCCCCACGAGATGGCTTGCTACTGCGTCCACGGCAACAGCATCGCTGCCGGCAAGAATCACCCCGACGACACGGGGATCACCACTCCCCGGCCCGTTGCCTTCCATCCCCACAACAGCATCCATAATCGTTAGTTGCGGACGCAGCAATGCATACAATTCAACAAGCATCTGCATGAACAACTCATGATTCACTCCCGTGCTGAAGTGCCACTGCACCTTGCGCTTCCCCGGGATGCAGCCGAAGAGGTTCTTCACGGCGCCGGTAATCGTCGTCATTCCATGTGTTTTCAGCTTAGGGAGGTTGATGATGACATCTGCGTCGCAGGCAATACGCGCTACTTCAAAACGCTGGAATCTTCCGGTGTTCTTTACCGGAACAGCCTCGGTAAAGTCCACGAGGTCGGCTCCCTCTTCATGCACGACGTCGAGGATGCCGGCTTTTTCCGCGACCTTTTTCAAGTCGCCCATTCCCGGGCTGTCGCCTACTACGGCCCGCCCCCCAGCCTCGCGGACGAGTCTGATCGCGGTCCGGACCACTTCGGGATGGGTTGTGACAGCCGCCTCAGGCGTTCGGGCTTTCAGCAGATTCGGCTTGAGCAGTACAAGATCGCCCGGTCGTACAAACGACTGCATCCCCCCCAGATGATCAACCGCCTTGCGCACTGCCTGCTCCACGGCGTTTCTTCCATAATCGGAACATCGTACGAGGGCAACCGCGCCCGATACGTTTTGTGCGTTTGGCTCGTCTCTATCTGCGCTCATGGTCCTTTGTCCTGTATATAATTTCAAGCATCGCCTTATGGATCAAACCGTTCGTCGCCAGAATCTCTTCCGCATGCATGTCAAAGGCATATCCTGAAAGGTCCGTTACGACCCCGCCGGCCTCGGCAAGGATCAGGCTTCCTGCGGCAACATCCCACGGCTTCAATTTCAGTTCCCAGAATCCGTCAAAGCGTCCCATAGCTACATAGCAAAGATCAAGAGCGGCCGATCCGTCGCGCCTTACTTCCTGCGATGCCATAAGGAGATTTTGAAAATAATCGAGATTATTCTTTTCGCTGACCGTGCGGTCGTAGGGAAAGCCCGTTGCAAGCAGACTGCGGATAAGGTCATCTGTTTTCGATACCGCAATCTTTTCTCCGTTCAGATAAGCCCCCCCACTTTTGCTGGCAGAAAACAGCTCATCACGCATGGGATCGTATACCACTCCGAGAATGACGTCCCCTTCCCTTGCCTGGGCAAGCGAGACCGAGAAACAGGGATACCCGTGAGCATAATTGGTTGTCCCGTCAAGAGGGTCAATGATCCAGGTAAAAGGCGACGCCGTACGTATGTCTGTCTCCTCTTCAGCAACAATACTGTGATCGGGGAAAACGGAGCGCAACACCTTTACGATGGCGCGTTCAGACATCATATCCATCTCAGTTACAAGATTGATATCTCCTTTATAGGTAACCGTTCGAACTCCCCGGATATTATTACGAAGGATTTCTCCGGATGTTCTTGCCGCTTGCTTTGCGATGTCCATACTATCATGCATGGGAAACCCTTTTTTTAGAAAAAATTCTTAAGGTGCCGGAAAGATTGTCAATAAGCAGTTACGTTGAAGAGCAGCGCAAAAATAAAGGGTAAGGCTAAAAGCCTTACCCTTTGCAACCCCACGTTATCACTCAGCAATTTAAATGCCGGGCAGATGCTGGATTCTACTGAACGATCCTTTCCATTTCAACTCCGAGATAGTCGGCCAACAGTTTCACCGTGCGCGGTTTCATGGTTACGCCCTTCAGCGTGCGCGACACCGTAACTTTGTGCATGCCAAGCCGGTCTGCTATCTCGGTATAGCTGAGCCCTTTCTCCAGTCTTTTTCTCTCAAGTATTTCAATCTTATACATGAGCTACCTCCACTTATAAGATCAGATTTCTAATAACAATATCAGACCTGCAAGTTTATGTTTATTAATATAACATAATTCATTGTACTATGATACGGAAAAAACGCCCAAAAGAAAATATTATCATTCTGCAACTTCTTGTTGACATTCCTTTTTAAATAGTGTATACATAATAGCATGACACTAGCCGACAAATTAAAAAAACTGCGCACCAGAAGCAACCTGTCCATGAGTGAAGTGGCCCGTATATCGGAAAAAGCCACCGACACTCGCGGTAGGATTACTCAGGGCTATATCTCTCGCCTTGAATCAGGCAAGGAAACAAATCCGAGCCTGATGAAGCTCGTCACGCTCTGCAACATTTATAAAATAGAGCCAAACGAGCTTTTTGTCAAGGGCAACAGAAAAAAGTCCCGGAAAAAATAAGGTTTACACCTCGTCTGTGACATGCGTGCTCGCTGCAATGAAGGCGCCACGTACGCGTCATCGCACGGGGGTCCACCTGTGCGGACGATGACACGTGCGGCAATGTTGCGTTGAGGCGTGCACCGGCTGTTCTGCGAGAACATATCGAGAGTGACAGCGCAGGCAATCGCTGTCACTTGTTTTTATGTTCTTGTGCGGCCGATGACACTCGTAACAGTTGAGTCGCGCCATGGGTGCGTTCTCGGGGAATGTCGTGCGCGCTGACGTCTTGTGGCACGACAGGCAGAGCTTTCTATCCGGGATAAAAGTCTCCTCCTTTCTGGGCGAAAACGCATGGCACCGAAGGCAGGAAAGATCCTGCATGCCCACACCATGGATTTTCCAGTCTTTGTGACAGCGCAGGCATGCAGTTTTATCCGGTTTGAACGAGTGCACCGTGCTCAGGTGACACTGCTTGCATGCGACTTTTTCCGTGAAGACATGCCGTGCGTGTCCTATTGACTTGTTCACGCTAATGGCTCCCTGCTTGGCTTCATCCCAGTGGCACTTCGTACATGCCTTCCATGGTGTTTCATTCCCGTGTGGTTCCGGTGTTTTCCTGTTCGTTGTAAAGACAAATTTGACAAGCAGCCTGTTCTGTTCGATCATGCCCAACTGATGGCAGTTCTGGCACACAATGGTACGGTGTCCGGACAGTTTCCACGCCTTATACGCATCCCCCATAAGATGACAACTGCTGCAGAATTCGGGATTCTTCTGAATATAGTTGTAATAGCGATCGGCAAGGATGATCCCGAGAACCGATATGACGAGCATGAGCGCGACGACAATGATCTTGTCCCGCGGCGTAAGACCCTGCTCCAACCGGTCAATTATTTTCGATATCAATTTGTACATGATATTGTACATGAATACGTTCTTGACTCAGCTTTGGTGAGTATTCCGGTCGAGGTGTGTCTATGCCAG
This sequence comes from Nitrospirota bacterium, assembly GCA_035490495.1. Lineage (GTDB taxonomy): Bacteria > Nitrospirota > UBA9217 > UBA9217 > UBA9217 > JAJYKN01. The sequence continues at coordinate 36,681 of DATHDE010000029.1, read as the reverse complement.
CTGATCGTCGGTTGGTTTTCCGGTCCCTTCCCGAACCGTGTGGATCAGTTCCTCCGCAATTTGTACCGCGTTCAACGAAGTCCCTTTTCGAAGATCGTCGAAAACGCACCAGATAGTGATACCGTTCCGCAATGCCCGATTCTCTCTGATTCTTCCGACATGTATTTCGTTCTTGCCGACGACTTCGATCGGTGTGGGATAGAGACTCCTGCCCGGATCATCATAAACAATGACCCCCGGCATACCGGACAGGACCGCACGCAGCTCATTCGCCGAAATTGCCATCTCTGCTTCAATAGTGATAGATTCTGAAAAACCACGGAAGACCGGTACCCGCACGCACGTCGCGCTTATTTGGAACTTGTCGTCTTCCAGGAGCCGCCGTGCATCGTTCACGACATCTGCTTCTTCGGTGGTATCGCCCTGTTCAAGGAACTCGCCTGCCTGGGGGAAACAATTGAAAGCAATCTGATGGGGATAGACAATGCGCTCCAGATCGCGAAAGTTCAGGAGTGCCACGGTCTGCTGTGCTAGTTCGTCCATTGCTTTTTTGCCGGTGTCCGATGCGGGTTGCAGCGTCGTCACAACTACACTCTTCAATCGCACCTGGGCAAGGATCGGTTTAAGCACCATGGCAAGACCGATGGAGGCGCTGCAGGGATTCGCAATGATGCCGGTGTGGCGGTCCAGGACATGCCGGTTGACTTCAGGAACAACCAGCGGCACTGTCGCATCCCCTTGAAATGCCTGTGAACCATCTATCGCTATCGCTCCGGATCGCACTGCAAGAGGAGCGTACTGTCTGCTCGTCTCAACGTCATCGAAAAAAAACGCTACATCCGCATCTTTCAATGCCTCTTTTGTTATCTTGCGTGCAACGATGCTTCTGCCTTTGAACTCCAGGCGCTCTCCTGCAGATTGTTCCGGGGCAAGCGCCACCAGTCCGCCGACCGGAAATTTGCGCTCATCGAGGAGATCGATCAGCTCCCTGCCGCGTGCGCTTGTTGCGCCAGCCACGGCGACAATATATGCATTTTTCCCCTTTACCAATGCGGCCTCTTATTTTTCCACGACGATCCTGAGCATCCTTCTGAGCGGTTCGGCGGCTCCCCACAGCAGCTGGTCTCCGCAGGTGAAGGCATTCAGGAATGTCGGTCCCATGTTCATCTTGCGGAGCCGTCCGATGGGGACGGTCAGCGTACCGGTCACCGCAGCAGGGGTCAGTTCTCTGATTGAGATGTCGCGTACATTCGGCACAACCTTGACCCAGGCGTTGTGCTTCGCAATCATGTCAGTGACTTCATGCAGGGGCACGTCCTTCGTCATTTTGACTGTCAGCCCCTGGCTGTGGCAGCGCATTGCTCCCACGCGCACGCAGGTCCCGTCAACGGGGATGGGTTTCGCGTCACGGCCGAGGATCTTGTTTGTTTCCGCCTGTCCCTTCCATTCTTCCTTGCTTTGACCGTTCTCGAGCTGTTTGTCGATCCAGGGAATGACCGAGCCCGCCAAAGGAACACCGAAAAATTCCTTTGGATAGGAGTCCGAACGGATATGTTCCGCAACCGTCCGGTCGATCTCCAGGATCGCCCCCGCCGGATTGTCAAGCAGGTTCTTTACCGTTCCGTGAATGGATCCCATCTGCTTCAGCAATTCGCGCATGTTGTTCGCTCCTGCTCCTGATGCGGCCTGGTAGGTCATGGCGCTCATCCACTCAACAAGCCCGTTCTCATACAGGCCGCCCAGCGCCATAAGCATGAGCGATACCGTGCAGTTGCCGCCGATGTAATTCTTGATTCCCTTTGCCAGGCCGTCCTTGATTACCTGCATGTTCACGGGATCGAGGATGATGATGGCATCCTTTTCCATGCGGAGTGCCGACGCCGCATCGATCCAGAACCCCTTCCAGCCTGCCGATCGCAATTTGGGGTAGATTTCATTCGTATACTCGCCGCCCTGGCACGAAACAATGGCGTCCATGGCCTTAAGCTCGTCGATATTCTTCGCGTCCTTGAGAGCGGGCACGTCTTTTCCGATATTCGGCCCCTTGCCCCCGACATTTGACGTGGTGAAGAACACAGGGTCGATCAGATGAAAATCCTTTTCCTCGTTCATCCGGCCCATCAGGACCGATCCCACCATCCCTCGCCAGCCCACAAAACCGACTCGCATCATGTTCTTTTTCTCCTCTTTTCTATTACGCTATCTTTTAAAATGAACTGTCCAGGAACGAATCAGGTCGTTTGCAGAACACAGACGTAGGCGCCGCGGCAGCTGAAATGGATCCGTTCAGTACTTCGCCAGCGCTCCATTGCGTCTGTGCGGCGCAAGCAACCTGATTCGTGTCTGATTCACACCTTCCGACCGCCGACCAGAATCTACAGAGACGCCGCCACCATATCCCCGACCTCTGCCGTGGTCATCCCCATCTTTCCCGCAGCCTGGCTCTTCATTTTCTTCATGGTTGCAATCATCGCAGCCTCGATCGCCTGGGCGGACTTCGTTTCCCCGAGCGATTCGAGCATCATCATGGCTGCGCCGATGGCTGCCATGGGGTTGATCGCATTCTGACCTGCGTACTTCGGAGCGCTGCCGCCCATGGGCTCGAACATGGAGACGCCTTCGGGGTTGATGTTTCCTCCCGCGGCTACGCCGAGGCCCCCCTGGATCATGGCACCCAGATCCGTGATGATGTCGCCGAAGAGGTTTTCCGAAACAGCGACATCGAACCACTCGGGGTTTTTCACGAACCACATGTTCGCCGCATCCACATGGTTGTAATCCCGCTTGACGTCCGGATACTGCCGTGCCCCCATTTCTTCAAACGCACGATACCAGAGATCTCCGCAGTGCGTAAGCACGTTACGCTTGTGAATGAGCGTGATGGGCTTCTCAGCGTACTTTTTGTTCTGGGCGTTTCTTTTCTTCTTCAATTCAAATGCATATTTAAGGCAGCGATCAACCGTGCGCCGGTCGTAGACCATGAGTTGCGTCGCAATTTCCTCGGTCGTTCCCACACGCGTCGCCCCGCCGTGCCCTGTGTAGATACCGCCCGTGTTTTCGCGAATCACGACAAAATCGATATGCTCGGGTCCTTTGTCCTTGAGCGGCGTTTCCACGTTCGGATACAGTTTAACGGGCCTCAGGTTGATGTACTGATCAAGACTGAAACGGATCTTGAGAAGTATGCCTGTTTCGAGGATGCCGGGTTTCACATCGGGATGGCCGATGGCGCCCAGGAACATGGCGTCGAATTTTTTGAAATCCGCGATCGCGCTGTCAGGCAACGTTTCCCCTGTTTTTAAATATCGGGTCCCGCCGAAATCAAACTCCGCGAACGTCAGTTTAAATCCGCTTTTCGCTGCTGCCGCATTCAACACCTTGCGTGCTTCCCGCACCACCTCCGGCCCGGTGCCGTCCCCCGGAATAGTCGCTATCTGATATGTTTTCGCCATACGTTTTCCCCTCACCTGCCGTCTGATTTAATGATCGTGCTTGAAGAAATGATAAACCTGGGAAAAATGACACAGATCAAATCCGATAAAGTTCGGATAAATGCAGATTAATTCCTGAAGTATATTTCGCCTGAAAAAGTGGAGTTTCTCATTGCATTTCTTCCGACTTTATCATATAGAATCCTTTGATTCAGCGTCCAACTGAATTTCTCAGAAAAACAAATCCGAGTTCGACGATTATTTCCGTTTCCGGATCCCGCAATTATCCGTGCGCATTTCCCGGCACAGACTGTTGTCCGGAGCGGCATCAAGTCCGCAGAACTGATTCACGTCCCGGCCTGCTGAAAAATGTACTGGATCGAGATTATCGATGAAGTAAACGCAGTGCTCGCAAAAAGGAGCGGCGTTCCGGTTCTGGTCTTCTGGAAACGCGTCTGTTGAGGACGTGGAGCGCTGGATCAACTACAAGCCTGCCTTTTTCTTCGTGTACGCCATGAGACCGCCTGCAGCGATCAGTTCCTGCATAAAGGGCGGCACGGGCGCCACCTTGAAGGTTTTCCCTGATGTCAGGTTCCGTATCACACCCGCATCCGCGTCCACTTCGAGCTGATCGCCCTGTTTGATCGCATCAACAGCTTCGGCGCTTTCGAAGATCGGAAGTCCCATGTTGAAGCAGTTCCGGTAAAATATGCGGGCGAAGCTCTTTGCTACAACGCAGGATACGCCTGCAGCCTTGATGGCAATCGGAGCATGCTCGCGGGAAGACCCGCACCCGAAATTCTTCTCCGCCACGATGATGTCGCCGGGCTTCATGCGCTTCATGAAATCCGGCGTGGTCGAGTCTTCCATGCAGTGCTTTGCCAGTTCCTTGGGATCTGACGTATTGAGATACCGGGCCGGGATAATCGCATCCGTGTCCACATCCGGTCCGAATTTCCATGCATTTCCGGTAAATTTCATGAGAACCTCAAAAAGGGGACGCGGATTTACGCTGATTTACGCGGATAAAAACAGATTCGGATTTCAATCTGCGCTCATCCGCGTTCATCCGCGTCCAAAATATTATTTCAGTTCCTCCGGCCTGCCGATTCTGCCGAGTACAGCCGAAGCCGCTGCGATCGCAGGGTTGGAGAGATACACTTCGCTCTTGGGATGTCCCATCCGTCCCACGAAATTTCGGTTCGTGGTCGAGATGGAACGCTCCCCTGCTGCCAGGATGCCCATATGCCCGCCGAGGCACGGACCGCACGTGGGGGTGCTGAACGCCGCACCGGCATCGATGAACGTATCGACAAGCCCTTCCTTGATCGATTGCTTGTACACTGCCTGCGTAGCCGGGATCACGATCATACGGACATAAGGATGCACCTTATGGCCCTTGATAACCTTGGCTGCTTCGCGGATGTCCTCGATCCTGCCGTTCGTGCACGATCCCACGACCGACTGATCGATATTGATCGCAGCCAGTTCGCCTACAGATTTCACGTTTTCCGGCAAATGCGGGCAGGCGACCTGCGGCTCCATGCCGGTGAGATTGTATTCCCGGACGTCGGCGTAGGCGGCTTTTTTGTCGCTCTTGTAGAATTTGAATTTTCTGCGCGCACGCTTGGCCACATACTTTTCCGTGATCTCGTCGGGTTCGATGATGCCGTTCTTTCCGCCGGCCTCGATTGCCATGTTGCAGATCGTCAGACGGCCCGACATCGGAAGCCTACGGATCACCTCTCCGGAAAACTCCATGGCCCGGTACAATGCTCCGTCCACGCCGATGTCGCCGATCGTGCGCAGAATGATGTCCTTGCCCCCGACCCATTTCCCGAGTTTGCCGCTGTAGATGAACTTCATGCTCTCCGGCACCTTGAACCAGGCTTCGCCCGTGATCATAGCAGCGGCAACGTCCGTACTGCCCACGCCCGTGGAGAAAGCCCCCAGGCCTCCGTAAGTGCAGGTATGGCTGTCTGCGCCGATCACGACATCGCCGGGAACAACGATGCCCTGCTCCGGAAGCAGCGCATGCTCCACGCCCATTCTCCCGACTTCGAAATAGAGCGAGAGGCTGTGCTCCCTCGAAAACTGCCTGAGCAGGTTGCACTGCTCGGCCGAAGCTATATCCTTGTTCGGGGCAAAATGGTCGGGAATCAGCGCGATCCGCTCCGGATCGAATACTTTTTTCGCTCCTGCAGCGCGGAACTCCTTGATTGAGATCGGCGCGGTAATGTCATTCGCGAGCACGAGATCAAGCTTCGCATTGATCAAATCGCCCGGTTTGACTTCTTTTTTCCCGCAATGAGCTGCTAATATTTTTTCCGTTATCGTCATCATGGCTTGTGAATATACCGTATCCTTTTCCCGGATTCAACTGTTTTTTGCTCGTCCTTTTTTCCAGTACTCCAGTTTGTTCAGCGCGTTGATATAGGCTTTTGCGCTCGCGAGGATGATATCGGTATCAGCGCCGTGTCCGGCGACCTTCTTGCCGTCCTCCTCGACCTTGACCGTCACCTCGCCCAGGGCGTCCGTTCCGCCGGTAATGCCTTTGACGAGGTAGGCGTCGAGCTTGCTTTTCGTCCCCGTGATCGCGGAGATCGTCCGGTACACGGCGTCAACCTGACCGTCGCCCGTGCCCGTCTGCCTGACGGCTTTCCCGTCAACCAGCAGTTCCACCGTGGCCTTGGGCATCATGCCCGTGCCGCTTTCCGCATTCATGTTCTTGAGCACGTAGACTTCCCGTATCTGCTGCATTTCATCCGAAATGATGGCTTCGAGATCCTCGTCGAACACTTCCTTCTTCTGATCCGCAACGTGCTTGAACCGTTCGAACGCCTTGTTCAGTTCCTCCTCCGAAAGCGCATACCCCATCTGCTTCAGCCGGTCGCGGAAGGCGTGCCTGCCCGAGTGTTTGCCCAGGACGAGGTTTGTCTTGACGAGGCCGACAGATTCGGGCGTCATGATCTCATAGGTCGTCCGCTCCTTGAGCAGCCCGTCCTGATGAATTCCGGACTCATGCGAGAACGCGTTGGCCCCCACGATAGCCTTGTTCGGCTGCACCGGGATGCCCGTGATCTTCGTAACCAGGCGGCTCGCGCGCATGATCTCTTCGGTATTGACAAGCGTTCCCTTCTGAAACAGATCCTTCCTCGTACGGATCGCCATCACAACCTCTTCCATGGAACAGTTGCCCGCGCGCTCGCCGATGCCGTTGATCGTGCATTCCACCTGCTCGGCCCCGTTCAGGATCGCGGCAAGCGCATTCGCCACGGCAAGTCCGAGGTCGTTGTGGCAGTGAACGGAAATGACCGCCTTGTCGATGTTCTTCACTTTCTCTTTGATGCTTTTGATCAGCAGGCCGAATTCCCCGGGCATCGCGTAGCCGACCGTATCCGGAATGTTCACCGTCGTGGCTCCCGCAGCGATGACCGCCTCGACCACTTCGTGCAGATACGAGACTTCCGTCCTCGTCGCATCCATGGGCGAAAACTCGACATCGTCGACATAGGACCGGGCGTGCTTCACCATCTCGATGGAGCGCTTGAGCGCTTCCTCGCGCGAAATACGGTACTGATGCTTCAAGTGGATGTCCGACGTGGAATGGAATGTATGGATGCGTTTTTTCGGAGCATCCCGGAGCGCCTCCCAGGCCCGGTCGATATCCTCTTTCTTCGCGCGCGCCAGGCTGCAGATCACGGGGCCTTCCACTTCCGCACCGATGCGTTTGATCGCTTCGAAATCGCCGGGGGAACTGATGGCGAATCCCGCTTCGATGATGTCCACGCTGAGCCGGGCGAGCTGTCTGGCAAGCGTGATTTTCTCCTCAACATTCATGCTCGCGCCCGGGGACTGTTCCCCGTCCCGAAGCGTGGTGTCGAATATTCTGATCATCGTGCCCATACTCACCTCTCGTCTCAGCCGACGCTCGATTAAAAAAAGAGATTAAGACCGTTTCCTTAATCTCTCTCGTTTCCCTCGCCGTGTCAAGTCCCGTGCATCAGGTGGCCGTTGTTTTCGGTTTGCGTCCTATTTTAAACAAGGCTTCCCCGATGCCGAACAGCACATAGAACAGCATCAGGATGAAAATCATGACCTCGGGATGATAGGCGATCACGGCCAGGATCCCGACGATGACCACGAGGATGCCGAAGGGTCGGCGCTCCTTGAGGTTCGCTTCCTTGAGCCCGTGGTAGGTGATATTGCTCACCATGAGGCCGGCAAGAACGAACGTCATTGCCAGCACCCAGTAGTCCTTGCCCACGAGGTCCGCGAGCCAGGCCAGCCTCACGCGCTCGAGTACTTTCAGGATCCCTTCATACGCCAGCACCGTGCTGGCGATCATGAGGGCGGACGCCGGTGTGGGCAGGCCGGTAAAATGCTTCTTTTCCGTGCTTCCCATCTGCACATTGAACCGCGCCAGGCGCAGGGCGGCGCAGGCCACGAGGAAAAACGACCCGAGCCAGCCGATCTTGCCGAACGACGACAGCGTCCAGGTATACACGAGCACGCCCGGTGCGACGCCGAAGGATATCACGTCCGCGAGCGAATCGATCTCGATGCCGAACCGCGTGGCAGTATGGGTCATGCGCGCCACCCAGCCGTCGAGCACGTCGAACACGGACGCGATCATGATGGACCAGGCCGCCCGCTCGTAGTCCGAGTTGTATGAGGCAATGATGGAATAGAAACCGGCGAACATGCTCGACAGCGTGATGAGATTCGGAAGGATGTAAATACCTTTTCTCATTTCATCTTCGCCAGGATGTCCAGCGCCCCTTTGACCCGGTCCCCGACCTTGACTTTGATGTCCGCGTCCTTCGGCAGAAAAATATCCACGCGCGAGCCGAAGCGGATCAAACCAAACCGCTCCCCGGTCCTGAGCCGGTCTCCTGGCCGGGCATAGCAGATGATGCGCCGCGCTATGAGGCCCGCAATCTGTTTTACGAGTATTCTTCGTCCGCCGCTGGTGACGACCATGCCCGTCTGCTCGTTGTCGAGCGAAGCCTTGTCCACGGATGCGACATGAAACCTGCCCGGATGGTGGACGACGCTTTCAACGGTGCCGTCCACCGGAGAACGATTCACATGGACATTGAACACGGACATGAAGATGCTGATCTGTTTCACATCCTGTTTCAGATAGTCGGGTTCGAAAACGTCCTTGACCACGATCACGCGGCCGTCCGCAGGAGATACAACGATATTATTTTCCTGCGGTATCGCCCGTTCAGGATCGCGGAAAAAGGAAAGGACGAAAACCGCCAGCACGAGCGTGACGATGCCGGTGATCTTCCACCCGAACAGGAGCAGCAATACCGCTGCCAGAGCGAGCGGCAGGATGAACGGCCAGCCTTCCGCTGCCACAGGGATGCCGTAATTTTTCATCATGATGTCAGTTCTTGCTCTTGTCAACAAGCTTGCTCTTGTGCAGCCAGGGCATCATTTTGCGGAGGCGCTCGCCGACTTCCTCGATCTGGTGGGTCTGGCCTTTTTTCGTAAGCGCATTGAAGGTCGGCTTGTTCGCCATGTTCTCGAGCATCCATTCCTTGGCAAACTGTCCGGACTGGATTTCATTGAGGATCCTCTTCATTTCCTTCTTGGTCTCCTCGTTGATGAGCCTCGGCCCCCTGGTCAGATCGCCGTACTGCGCCGTATTACTGATGGAGTAGCGCATGTTCGAGATTCCGCCTTCATAGATCAGGTCGACAATGAGCTTGAGCTCGTGCAAACACTCGAAATAGGCCATTTCAGGCGCATAGCCAGCTTCAACGAGCGTTTCATAGCCTGCCTGGATCAGTGCAGTGGTTCCTCCGCAGAGCACGGCCTGTTCGCCGAACAGATCCGTCTCCGTTTCCTCCCGGAAGGTCGTCTCGATCACGCCCGCTCTGCCAAGGCCGATGGCGCACGCATAGGCGAGCGCGACATCCTTCGTGTTGCCTGACGGGTCTTGATGAACGGCAATAAGGCCGGGGACCCCTTCCCCCTTTGTGTACTGCGACCGGACGAGATGTCCCGGGCTCTTGGGCGCAGCCATGAACACGTTCACATCCTCGCGCGGCACAATCTGGCCGAAATGGATGTTGAATCCGTGGGCAAAAGCAAGGTAGGCACCTTTTTTGATGTTCTGCTCAATGTCCTTCCGGTACATGCTCCCCTGCAGTTCATCCGGAACAAGGATCATGATGATGTCTGCACTTTTCGCCGCGTCAGCGACTTCGACGACCTTCAGTCCTGCTGCTGCAGCCTTATCCCAGGACTTGCTTCCTTTCCGGAGGCCGACCATGACATCAACACCGCTTTCCTTGAGGTTATTGGAATGGGCAAATCCCTGGCTGCCGTATCCGATCACGGCAGCTTTCTTGCCTTTCAGCAAATTCATATCAGCGTCTTTGTCGTAGTAGACCTTCATCCTGTCTCCTTTTCCCTATGTGCATGAGTGATGCATGGTAGTAGTCGGTCTTCGCGCTGCGGGCGGTTCATACGATGCGCATTGTACGAGTCCCCTACTGACCGCGAAGCCGTCGATTTATGACGTCGTCCTGCAAAATCTGATCAAGTGCGGAGGAAAGCGCTTCCGACATGATGCTGCTCACCTTTTCATCGGAATACAGGGTTTCCTGCTCCACTTTGCTCTCCACATTCAGCGTTCTGATGATCTTCTTTTCCGCGATTTCTCCCGCAACAACGGTCATCCTGACAGCGGCCTTCATTGTGGTCTTGAAGGGAACGGATTCAGAGTCGATCCAGAAGGATGTGATCTCGCCGCTGATGAGAATCCCCGGTCCTGAGCCCGGCATGCCTCCGGCGGTCAAATCCCAAGCGCCGCCGCTCGTAACGGCCGCTCCCCGCGACTGCAGGGTTTCCTTCAGCCGTGCGGCAACGAGATCCGCTGTTGTTCCCTGAATCACGAAATCATTGCGCACACCGCTCGATACGGTCCGTTTGCCGATCAGCGATCCGGAGACTCCGCGGCGGTCGAGAAAGGGGCTTACGATGACCGCGGTTTTTTTCGAAAACGCTGCTTTGAATGCCGGCGCCTGATACAGGACCGGGATGAGGATGGATCCTTTTTCAGCGCAGCCCGCCGCACCAACGGCGGCGAGAAGCACCAGGAACACCGCGTTCTTCCACCCTGCCCGATGTCGTTGTTGTTCCATATGCTATTCCGTTATTCCCGCGTTATGGCAACCTTCCCTGTGCGAACGATTTCCTTTATACCGATCGGCCTGAGAAGGTCGATAAAGGCTTCTATTTTCTTTTCATCGCCCGTCAGTTGGAACGTATAGCTCTTCTGCGATGAGTCCACGACCCTGGCGCGGAAAATATCCGCGATCCGGAGCGCCTCTGCCCGGTGATCCGTGGTTGCATTGATCTTGATGAGGCACATCTCCCGCTCCACGTATTCCTTTTCCGCGAGATCGGTTACTTTGATCACATCGATCAGCTTGTTGAGCTGTTTGACAATCTGCTCCAGGATGCGCTCATCACCCGTTGTAACGATTGTCATCTGGGAGATGCTGGGGTCAAGCGTCGGACCGATGGAAATTGTTTCGATGTTGAATCCCCTTCCACTGAACAGGCCCGACACCCTCGACAGCACGCCGAATTTGTTTTCAACAAGCACCGATATGATATGTTTCATGGATTCATCCTTGTTGTTGGCTTCGGATCAGCACGGTTGACAACATGATCAAACTGCAGGATCCCTTGCCGTGCCGCCCTCATCCGCAGTTCCCTGTGAGATAGTTACTTCACTGCCTTGAGTTTTTTCTCTTCTTTTTTCTGCTCGTCTCCGAAAATCATTTCGTGAATGGATGCGCCTGCCGGGACCATGGGAAACACTTTTTCGTACCTGGCAGTCACGAAGTCCATGAAAACCGTCCGCTTCGCTTTCAGCGCTTCCTTCAGCACCGGTTCTACTTCGGAAGGCATGGTCGCCCGCAAACCGATGGCGCCGTAGGCTTCTGCAAGCTTCACGAAATCGGGCGTGCTGCCGAGATCGACTGAAGAATAGCGCTCCTGATAAAAAAGCTCCTGCCACTGCCGGACCATACCGAGATACCGGTTGTTCAGGATGATGACTTTAACGGGGATATTGTTCTCGACCGATGTCGCGAGTTCCTGGATGTTCATCTGGACGCTGCCGTCGCCGGAAATGCTGAACACCTGCTCGTTCGGATGTGCGACCTTGGCGCCGATAGCGGCCGGAAAACCATAGCCCATGGTCCCGAGCCCGCCGGACGTGCACCATCGCCGCGGCCTGTCGAATTTATAGTACTGCGCGGCCCACATTTGATGCTGTCCCACATCCGTCACAATGATTGCATCGCCTTTGGTGATTTCGTAAAGTTTTTCAACGACGAACTGCGGTTTGATCACGTCATCAGCATGCTCATACGTAAGCGGCCGCTCCGCACGCCAGACATCGATCTGTTTCAGCCAGCTTTTGCGGATCGCATCCCACGGCTCCTTGCTATGGCGAAGCTCCTTGTTCAGGTCCACCATAACATGCTTCACATCGCCCACGATCGGGATATCAACACGTACATTTTTCCTGATCGAGGTCGGGTCCACATCGATATGGATGATCTTCGCCTCGGGAGCGAACCCTTCCACCTTGCCGGTCACGCGATCGTCGAAGCGTGCGCCGATGGCGATGATCAGGTCCGAATTATGGATCGACATGTTTGCATAATAGGTGCCGTGCATGCCGAGCATGCCGAGCGAGAGCGGATGCGTTCCCGGGAAGCCGCCGATGCCCATGAGCGTGTGCGTCACCGGCATTTTCGTGATCTCGGCAAATTCAAGGATCTCCGGCGCGGCGTTCGACAGGATGACCCCGCCGCCGATGTACACGACGGGTTTTTTTGCCTTTGCGATCGCATCCGCCGCCTGCTTGATCTGCCATTTATTGCCCGAGACCGTGGGATTGTAGCTCCGGATCTCGACCTTGTCCGGATAATGAAATTCCGTCTTGTTCGTCACCACATCGCGCGGGAGATCAATCAATACGGGACCGGGCCTGCCGGTAGTGGCGATATAAAAAGCTTCCTTGACGGTCCGCGCAATATCATTCACGTCCTTTACCAGGAAATTATACTTGGTGCACGGCCTCGTTATTCCGACGATATCAGCTTCCTGAAACGCATCGTTTCCGATCAGCGCCGTTGGAACCTGTCCTGTGAATACGATGAGCGGGATGGAATCCATATACGCCGTCGTGAGCGCCGTAACTACGTTCGTGGCGCCCGGACCCGACGTGACCAGTGCAACGCCGGGTTTCCCGGTCGAACGGGCGTATCCGTCCGCCATATGGACACCGCCCTGCTCGTGGCGCGGCAGAATGATCCTGACGTCCTTTTGGTCATAGAGCACGTCGAAGATCTTGAGCACGACGCCGCCTGGATAGCAGAACAGCGTATCAACTTTTTCCTTTTTGAGACATTCGAGGAATATTTCTGCACCTGTTATCTGCTTGTTCGACATAGAGTGACCCCTGAATTCGTCAGTGTGATGGATCTGAAGCAACGGCGCCGATCGAGTACAGTTCCCGTTTCTCCCGTCCTGTCATTTCTCCGGCCCACCTTCAGTGAGCTATGCTTTTACCACCGCTCCCGTGTTGGCCGAGGTGACGACTTTCGCGTACCTCGCAAGCCAGCCGTTTTGGATTTTCGGGGGACGCGGTTTCCATTTCGCGAGACGGCTGTTGATTTCGCGCGCGGATAATTTGACTTCGAGTCTCCGGTTCGGGATGTCGAGAACGATCTCATCCCCGTTCCGTACCACGGCAAGGGGACCGCCTTCAGCTGCCTCGGGAGAAATATGCCCGATGCAGGGTCCGCGCGTGCCTCCTGAGAACCGCCCGTCCGTCAGCAGCACGACAGCCTCTCCCAGCCCCATGCCCGAGATTGCCGATGTCGGGGAGAGCATCTCACGCATGCCCGGACCGCCTTTGGGTCCTTCGTATCTGATAACGATCACATGGCCGGGCTTGATCTTTTTTCCCAGAATGGCCTTCATGGCCTCCTCTTCGGAATCAAATACGATTGCCTTGCCCTGAAAATACATCATGGAATCGCTTACCGCCGTCTGTTTGACCACCGATCCGTTCGGTGCAAGGTTGCCGCGCAGAACAGCAATGCCGCCTTCCCGGTGATACGCCTTATCGAGGCGCCTGATGACGTCATCGTTGCCCACACGGCCCCTCGCGGCCGATTCGACGATCGATTCTCCGCTCACCGTTGGAGATCCTTTCAGTACTCCCTTGAACCGCGATAGCACGCCCGGAATGCCGCCTGCTGCATCCAAATCCTCCAGATAATGATGCCCGCCCGGCAGCATATTGCAGATATGCGGGGTCGTGCGGCTGATTTTATCGAACGTGTCCAGGGGAATAGTGATACCCGCTTCGTGAGCGATCGCGGGGATATGGAGCGTCGTATTTGTGGACCCGCCGAGGGCCATGTCGATCCGGATGGCGTTCTCGAACGCGTTTTTCGTCATGATCTTGCGCGGGGTCAGGTTTTCTTCAACCATGGCCGCAATCCGCCTCCCGCTCTCAAATGCGATCCTGCGCTTTTCGCCGGAAACTGCAAGCGCTGTTGCACAGCCCGGCAGGCTCATGCCGAGGGATTCCGTGACGCATGCCATGGTGTTGGCCGTGTACATGCCCTGGCATGATCCGGGGCCGGGGCAGGCGCAGATCTCAAGCTCCGACAGTTCGGCCGCTGACATCTCCCCTTTTCTGACCTTGCCAACAGCCTCGAACGCACTGATGAGGTTGACCCGCTTCCCGCGGTAATTGCCCGAGTGCATGGGACCGGCAGTCACTACGATGCTCGGGATATCGAGCCGCGCGGCCGCCATGAGCATGCCGGGAGTAATCTTGTCACAGTTGGTGAGCAGCACGAGGCCGTCAAATGCATGCGCCGTTGCTATGGACTCCACCATATCGGCGATCAGTTCGCGGGACGGGAGGGAATAGTGCATGCCCTTGTGGCCCATGGCGATTCCGTCGCAAATGCCCGGAAGCCCGAAAAAGAGCGGCCAGCCGCCGCCGGCGTGAACGCCTTTTTCAATGAAGCGTTCAAGATCGCGCATCCCGATATGGCCGGGGATGAGGTCAGTGAAGCTTGTGGCTATTCCGATCATGGGTTTATCAAGCCCGCTCCGCGTGATTCCCGTAGCAAACAAGAGCGCTCGGTGCGGAGCACGTTCCATGCCTTTTTTTATTCTGTCGCTTCTCATTTCCCGAACTTTCATAGTCAATGCCTCACGAATAAAAAAATCCCTCATCTCATCGCCTCTCTTCGGCGCGCAGTGCTCGCTTCACAAGCCTGTGAACGGGAGGGACTCTGTTAAAAAAAGAAATATTTCCTGTGTGCGGCAGCCGGCATCAGATGTACGAGGAAAATCCGGCGCTCGGTAAAATCTGACATCCCCGGCTTAGTCAGCTCCGAATCAACTGCTGTAGTGTCCGTTCGAACCTATCCGCAGTTTATCCGTGCAGACCGCTTTTGCAGACACGTGATACGTGTTTTTCAAGACGAATTTCATTATTTTTAACATAGATAGATGATTCGAGTCAATAAAAAAATCCCTCTCATGTCTCGCTCGAGAGGGATTTTTTTATTGTTCCTCTAAATGCAAAAGGCAAGGTTTTTTATTCCTTGCCTTGACTCATTCAGGCGCAAGCCATTTTATAACGCCTGATCATTTCCATCATTTTGTCTTTTGCCGCCAGTTTCAGTTTCTGAATCCGCTTGCGTTCCATTTCCTCCTCAGGGCTGAGGTACGGGTGGGAATCAATGCTCTGCAGAGTGATTTCCAGACTGCTATGCTCCTGCTCCCACTGCCGGAACTCAACATTCTCTGCCCTGAGTTTTGCTACCATTGCTTCTTCGCTTACCCCCAGATTCATCACATTACCCTCCTTTAAAATTAGGGATTTTGATGAGAAGGATTTGAAAAAAACTCGTGGATTTACAGGGACCACGCTTGGATGATATACACTACAAAAAAATTATCACAATCACAGAAAAAAGGCAAGTAATATATTTTTCCTAAAAAACAATATGTTATAAACAAGCTCCTGATCGCATCAAACTGGCCAAAGCGCCTGTTTCGAGCGTCATGACGATAGCGTCTTCCACGGGCATGTCATAATATTCCCGGCGGACCGATGTACCGCTGAAACCAAGGCCCAAATAGAGCTTATAGGCCGGAATGTTCGATGCCCGTACTTCAAGAAATGCACGTTTGGCGCCTTTCTCAAAGGCGCGCCGCAGCGCTGAAAGCACGAGTGTCTTTGCAATGCCCTGTCTTCTTTGCTCAGGATCAACAGCAAGATTGAGGATATGCATCTCATCCGCAACAATCCAGTAGATAATAAAGGCGCTGACCGTGCGCACCGGCGCGTCGCCGAGTGCTACAAGAAGCGTGGAAACGCCCGGGCTTCGGAACTCTGAGAGAAAGAGATTTTTCGACCAGGGCATGCTGAAACTCGAGTGCTCGATGACCAGAACCTGGTCGATGTCCTCCTTTTTCATCGCCTCTATTTTAATCCCGACTGCTTTTCCCATGCGACCTCCGCCTCGGGCCTTCGGATATAGAGGGGGACAAGACTGTCCGGATCATGGCAGCAGTTATCCGCGATCATCTCCAAACCGATCTCGGCAACAGCAGCTGCCGACGGCAGGAGCGCTGATAGTGGTGCGAATACGGCGTTGCCGCCGAACAGGCGTTCGATTTCTTCGCGGAACTGCAAGGCCGCTTCGCCCGTGAAAATTGCTTTTTCTGAGACCCGTTCCCGGAGCCGGACAAGAGGAAGAACAGTCTCTTCCATGGTCTGACGCATCCTCCCCTCCTCATGGGTATACAGCGCTGCATACACCTCATTTTTTCGCGCATCCAGCAGCGTACAGACCGGGAAAGCGGCATGCGGCAGATTCCACGCCAGGGCTTTGAGCGTGGGCACTCCCGCAACCGGTTTGTCCGAGGCAAGCGCAAGCCCCTTGACCGTCGCGAGCCCTATGCGCAAACCGGTAAAAGATCCGGGGCCGAGCGATACGGCAAAGGCATCCATCTGCGACAAAGACATTCCGGTGTCCGTAAGCACGCGATCCACGGACGCCATCAAACGCTCCGAATGCGTAATCTCCAGGTTCAAAGTATACTGCGCCATGACGCCCCTGCCTGAGACGATTGCGATGCTGCCTGTTTTCGTTGATGTATCGATACCCAGAATAATCATATCAGATCAAGACCGGACGCGGGTTCGTGCACCGCCTCCCGTGCGTCATATTTAATCCCATACCAGGGTGAATCCTTTTTCCTTTTCCATTCGCTCAACGAGGTCATCGATTGTTTCATTACTGCGTATGACATCAGGGGCAAAGGCTGCGACCATCTTGGCGAAGGCCGCCATATGCGCGGGCGGCTTCACAAAACGCGCTTCAACCCACTCTGCACCCGCCCCCGTTACCACAAACGTACCGTCCTGTTTCCGTGCTTTGAGCCAGGCAATGATGGCCGCAGTATCGAGATGGTAATTCGTCGCCTCCGTTCCCTGGACGGAGAGAATATCATAGGAATTGCGGCCCTTGATAACAGTGACCGTATCGGGCACCTTTCCTATGCCCCGGTGGCTCTTGAAGATCAGGTACCCTCTCGCACGAAGCGGCCCTCGTTTGGAAGCGATCAGGTCATCCCCGCTCTTCACATGCACGCTGAACCCCGCGAGTTTTCTGGTTTCGATGTCTTTTTCCCCCCGGAGATTCTCCGTCTGCATTATAACGGTCCTGTAAAACGGCTCCGCTTCCCCGCCGGCGGCAAGCTCCATCTGCGCGATCAGATCCGCGGGGAAGGCGAGCGCCTGCCGCTGTTCCGGAGTCAGCACCTTCTTCTGCGGCTTAATGATCACGAGTGGCGGCGGCTTTTTCTGTTCCACCGGTTTTTCCGTTTTGCAGGCACAGACGAGCACAACGAGCGCAACCGCCCCTATCCATTGATCAACCCGAATAGCCATACCGAATGTCGAAATGCGTAAATTCTCCCCTGTATTTCTCCCATGTTACGTCCACGCGGTCAACGTGCGCTCCGGCCGGTCCCCGATGGCACCATGCCACAATTGACTCCACTTTTTTCTTTTCACCTTCAAAGAGCGCCTGCACAGTCCCGTCCCCCAGGTTCCTCACCCAGCCGCCCACTCCGATGCGAACTGCCTCCTCCCGTGTACTCGCCCGAAAGAACACGCCCTGAACAATGCCATGTACGACAACAACCGCGCGGAGATGCTGCATAACCTTTCTCCCTCGTGCATACGATCCTGAACCGATGCATCTGGACCGGTGTTCAGGCCCTTTTATAACCTTTTTTCTGGTTAGTTCTTTTTCACCCCGCCTCAATCAGACCCTTCGGGGGTCACGACGTGAGGTTTTCGCCTTGCTGCCGCTCCCGCGTAAAACGGAAGCGCTTTTTTTGAAAGGCGCAGCATTCGCACTGCGCTGTCTCCCGCCGGGGCGAAGAGACTTCCCCCCGGCTGTACGCTTGCGGTCCTGGTATCCAGCCGTTCGGTTCTGTGCAGACCCGGTTCCCCGCCCGGTCGCGTCCCTGCCGTTGACACGTGCGGTGAAAGACTTCCTTGCCGATCCTTCCCGCTGCCCAGGTACTGTCCGGCGCCGACGTTGAACCTTGTCCTCCGTCTGTCGTTTACCCGGCTTCCTGGCAAAACGACTTTCGCTACGCTGTTTTCTTTCTGGAACCGGCTGACGTCGCTGCAAAGCGGGTTTCAACTCCGGAATACGTTCTGTGTCTTCGGATTTGAAAGCCTCTATCTCTTCGGCAGTCAGATGGCGATATACCCCTTCTCCCAGATCGCCGAGCATGAGCGGGCCTACTTTAACCCTCTTCAGCTTAATGACCGAATGCCCCACGCGGTCGAACATGCGCCGGACCTGGCGTTTTCTGCCCTCGTGAATCGTAATCTCCAGCCAGGAGTTGACTTCTTCCTTGCCCAGTTTCCTTAATTTTGCGGGCGCGGTCCTCCCGTCGTCGAGATAGATCCCTTCCTCCAGCTCCGTGATCTGCCGGTCTTCGAGAACGCCTTTCACCTTCACCCGGTAGGTCTTGGGCAATTCATGCCGAGGATGGGTGATCCGGTGGGCAAAATCACCGTCATTCGTCAGCAGCAGCAATCCTTCGGTGTTGTAATCGAGTCTGCCCACGGGATAAACCCGAATTTTAAGGCCTTTCAGCAGTTCCAGTACCGTAGGCCTGCCTTCGGGATCCGACAGCGTGGTTACGTACCCTGCCGGCTTGTTCAGCATAATATACGTCCTTGGCTGGCGCGGATTGATGAGTTTTCCATCTACCTTGATATGGTCTTTTGCAGCGTCTGCACGCGTGCCCAGCTCCACAACAACCTTGCCGTTGACGCGCACCCGCCCTTCGAGAATAAGCTGTTCAGCTGCCCTGCGGGATGTGATCCCTGCCGCCGAGATGATTTTTTGCAGACGTTCTTCCATAATCGTTCCTTCCCGCATCCTTTTTTCTCATTATACAGGCAGTTCCCGGCAAATGCAACGGATGCTGTCGCGTATGCCATGCCAAAGTTTGTGTTTTCTTTTTTCCTGCCGTACTGATAAATAGGAATTTACTTTTTTTTTCAATTCGTGAATAATATCTGCGAAGGGGCAATCGCCGTGGATATGCCAGATCTCCAATCGGACATCAAATATAACTGCGATATCTCAGACGCACAGTTTTGGGGATATTTCTCCATATGCGGGCTGCTCCTGCGCTACCGGGATCTGTACCGGTCCGAACGAAACATGAAGCCGTGGTCCGATATCCCCCGCCAGGAAATCGCAGCGTGGATCGCGGAAAAAGAAGCGCGCTGGCCCGAGCTGGAGCATGCATCGCTTCGCACCCTTACGGTCAATGGAGTCTCGTATGATCCCTTTGACGCCAGCGGCATGAACCAGGCGCTCGCCGACCAGGGCCTTGTGTATGGAGCAGGCTACGGCATGTACATGAAGCCAAGTTTTTTCCTTGCCGAACGCCGCTCAGTCAGGAACCTGTCGGGACTGACCGTTTTCACTTCCGGAAAGGAACTCGTACGGGACCTGTTTACGTCTCCGGCAATGCTTCAGGAAAAGACGGTATTCCTGAGGATTGAGCCCCTTATGATCCTGCTTCTGTACAAGCATGGCGAGCTGGGGTCGAGCCGTTCTCCTGTCCTCGCCGAGGCATTTGCCCGCTACGGTTTTCAGCCCCGGCAGATAATGGACCCGCTCTTCGAAGGGCGGCTTGAAACGGCTGCCGCAGCGTATTCCGAGACGCTGCTACTCCATGAAGTTGCTGAAGCGACGGAGTCGGTTCCCGAATGGAAGGAAATCCTGTCATTGTGCGCCGGGGACCGCAAAGTGGAGCTCTATCTGCGTGCTGTCAAGGATCTGGTAGCGGATACTTCCGATGCCGGCCCCTATCGAAATATCATAGACTCGCAGGACCGGGGCGCTCTTGCGCTTACGATATCTTTGAACGACGGCTATCGAAAGGTGCTTTTTCCCGAGATCCGTGACGTCTATGACAGATTTTCAAAAAGCGGCGACTGGTCCGCTGTGGACAACGTCCGGATGGAAGGATACAGGAAATTTCTCGGCTGGAGGGATGAGATTGTACGGCTCTTCCGTTCCCGTGTGAATCGGGAGGATTTTCTCAAGTCCATGGGAACCTTGATCGCAACCGAGCAGTCCTGGGGAAAGGACGAAGATCCGCCATCATAGCTGAAACGGCTTTCAACCTCGTTCACTGCGCGCTGCGTCCGCCTTATCCATTGCTTCTACAAGCTTCTTCCAATCGTATGCCTGGAGGTTCATGAGCTGGGAGCGGACAATCTTGACCTGCCCGGCCCGATCACCGCTTGTTTTCATGTTGTAGAGGGGCAGTACAGCAACAAACACCCTGTCCGTATACTCAGGCAGAGGGACGAGGACGTCCTGACGTCTCGTATGATAGGGATCCTCTCCCGGCGAGCAGGGTCTCGTAAACACATTGAACTGCCTGCACCCGAGTGGCCGCATGGGGTGGATGGAACATGCCTCCTGTATCAGAAACGGGCATTCACCTCCTGCAGCATGCCTGAGGAGACGGTCCCGCAGTACGCTTCTCACCCCCGGGTCCATTTTTTCTGACGCGAACCAGTATATTCCCACGAGTTCGTGGGGATACAGAGGGAGATCCTTCTGGTGAGCGCAGCAATTCCCGCATCCCTTGGCACAGGCCAATTTTTCCCCCTGTTTTTTTTCCTCAGTACGGATAGCAACAGCGATACCCGTATCTGCAATCGCATACGCATCAAGGAGCAACGACAGCCAGGGCCGCAGCTTCTCATCCCCCGGATAGGAGAGCCGTCGAGATAAGCCGCTTTTCCTGGTCCCGTCCCTTTTTCCCATGTCAGAGCCTTTTTTGAACCGCAAAATCGAATTCGGTTGTGCACCATACCACAGCAGTATCCAAAAAACAAGCCGCCCGCTCCGAAATGTCGGCAGCCGATTATCCGTGTTATACTTGTTTCAAGACGCGATCAGGACAACATCGCGGTGACGACTGAGTGGCTAGACCGGAGAAGATCAAAGGGATGCCGGCCGGAAAGGAAGGATGCCATGAAGGAAGAGATCAAGGATGAAATAAAAAAAAGCTCCGTCCTCACGCCGTTCATTATCGGCGGGATGGTAGGTGCGGGAATTGCGTTGTTGCTCGCGCCAAAGTCGGGGAAAGACCTTCGGAAGGATATTAAAGACCTCGCAGATGTTTCAAAAGAGAAGATCACCTCCGTTCTCGGCAGGGGGAAGGAACTGTATGAAGTGAATAGATCATCCATGCAGAAAGCAGTCGAAGCTGCGAAAGAAGCTTACGCAGCGGAACGGGAAAAACATCGTCAGGCAGCATGAAACAGGATGCGGACGCGCCCTGCATCACCGGGCGCGCGCTGCGTCACCCCGCCTTTAGGATCTCCGGATTCGTATGAGGGATGAACACTGCTCCGAGAAATTCCTTCATAAATTCGGGGTCATCGTGCATGTGCTTGTAGGTAATCTTTTTTACAATAGCGTCTGCTGCATCAACAACCGTCGTATCCCGAAGCGCCATGCGTGCGCCCGCGAGCGAGGAATTGCCAAGCGATTGAAACGTGCCCGCCGGCCAGTCCGGGAGCATTCCGATGCCGGTCGCCTTTGCGGGGTTGATGCCCGTGCCGAGGGCGCCGGAAACAAAGACCCGTTTGATCTCCCTGAATGCAAGACCGACAGAGCGCGTCAATACGAGCAGGAGCGTGAACATCGCTGCTTTCGACTTCAGAAAATTGTGAAGTTCTGCCTGCGTGAGCCGCAGCGGATCCCGCGCTCCACAGTCCAGGATCAGGGACGGTTGACCGTCCGCTTCAGCGATAAAAGGCCCTGCCACAATCTTGCCGGAGGGATCGATGAACCCCGCGCGGGAGAGTTCATACACAAGGCTCACCATGCCCGAGCCGCATATGCCTTCAGGTTCCGCCTGGTCAAACGTCTTGCACGAAATTCTGTTCTCCCGTATCTCTACGTCATAGACGATCCCCTTGGTTGCCCGCCTGCCGATCCGCGAGATGCCCTCTTCCAAAGCCGGTCCCGCTGCTCCCGCCCCCACAATCATCCAGTCGCGTGCGCCCAGCACGACTTCCGCGTTTGTTCCCACGTCAATAAGGAGGCACGGCATTTCAGCCTCATGCATGCCCGATGCTATGATTCCTGCAGTGATGTCTCCGCCCACGTAACTGCCGGCATTGGGGAACACGTAAATGACCGCCTCCTGGTTGATATCGATTCCTAATTCCCGGGCAAGTGAAAAACCCGGTTTTCTCACGGTGGGAATAAAAGGATCGACGGGAATCGTATCGATGTCAAGGCCGAGGAAAAAGTGGGTCATGACCGTGTTCCCGGCAACGGTCATGGCATGAATACTGCTGCGCTCAATACCGCCATCCCGGCAGAGCGTTCCGATAAGTTCGTTGATTCCCTTCGTAAGTGCGTCGTACACCTCGATTCGCCTGCCCGACATGGCATGATGCATGCGCGTCAGGATGTCACTGCCGAAGGCGACCTGGGGGTTTTCAAGGCTCCGGACGAGCACCTCCCTGCCGCTGGCGTTTTCCAAAAGCGACGCTACAAGATTCGTCGTGCCGAGGTCAAGCGCCACTCCGTAAGAAGCGTCAGTCCCGATATCAACAAGTCGCGCCGCGCCGCCCGTCCGGGCGACAATGCAGGCGAACGGTTTCCCGCTGAGAGCCGGCGCAGGCAGCCTCTTCAGAACGGTCAGGGGGATAGCGATATTACCGAGGGCAAGGATGTCCTTGACGCGTTCGTCGCATGCCCTGCGGTCATTCGGCGTCGGCAGGGGAAGTTCCACAGTATGGATCGTGATCAGAGAATGCATAGCTGTCTAAACAGGGTCGTGATTTCTATGATTAACACAGGAGCTCGGTTGAAGTCAAATAAATGTTTTTTATCCTCCCCTGGTTGACTCAGCAAAAAAACAGATATTCTGGTATTATATCAGGTAGCAGCAGGGGAGCAGCTGTGTCAGTCCGAAAGGGGGCTCATCCATGTATAGAACAGCCAATATCTCCCGGAATACCGTGGCCATGGTCCTTGCCGGCGGCAAAGGCGAACGCCTGAGCCCCATCACCATCGGCAGGCCGAAGCCGGCTGTCCCCTTCGGCGGAAAGTACAAGATCATCGACTTCGTACTGAGCAACCTCTTCAACTCGGGCATCCGGAGAGCCTATATCCTGACGCAGTATCATGCCTACTCCTTGAACAAACATATCAAGGAATCCTGGGGCCGCTGGGTCGGGTTGGGCGAGCATTATGACACGATCTCGCCGGAAACGAACAATATCGGCGAACAATGGTACACGGGGACGGCGGATGCCATTTATCATAACATGCGCTTTGTCGAAACGGAAGGCGCCGATTTCGCCGTCATCTTCGGCGGAGATCACATCTACAAGATGGACATTTCCCAGATGATGGAATACCACCGCATGAACAAAGCTGATCTCACCATCGCCGCGCTCGAGGTCCCCCCGGCTGAAGCTCCGCGCTTCGGCATCCTCTCGGTGGATGAGGATCTTCGTGTCACTTCGTTTGTGGAAAAGCCCAAGACACCGGCATGCATCCCTGGCAGAAACACCTGCTTTGCGTCCATGGGAAACTACATTTTTTCCACGAAAAAACTGATTGATGTGCTCAAGCGCGGCAAGCGGCTTCACGAGGATCTCGATTTCGGGAAGCATATAATTCCCCTGATGCTCGAAGAAGGCAACAAGATCTTCGCGTACAGCTTTTTCGATAATTACGTGCCCGGCATGGGCCCCAACGAACGCGGCTACTGGCGCGACGTGGGGACCATCGACTCGTACTATGAAGCGAACATGGATCTTGTCGGCGTAACCCCCCAGCTGAACCTGTACAACTATCACTGGCCCATCCTGACGAACCAGGGCAATCTGCCGCCCGCGAAAACGGTGTTCGATGACGAAGGCAGGCGGGGACAGAATCTGGACTCTCTCGTATGCGGCGGCTGTATTACAAGCGGGTCCACGGTGCGCAGGTCGATTCTCGGGCCGTGCTGCAAAATCAATAGTTACGCCCTGATCGAAGGTTCCATTCTTTTTGAAAACGTTCAGATCGGCAGGCGGGCCAGGATCAAGAATGCGATCATCGATGAAAACATCCTCATCCCTGACGACATGGAAATCGGCTTCAATCCTGAAGAGGACCGCATGAGGGGCTGCATCGTCACCGATACGGGGATTGTGGTAGTGACGAAATAGGCAGAGCGAGGGCC
This sequence comes from Nitrospirota bacterium, assembly GCA_035490495.1. GTDB lineage: Bacteria > Nitrospirota > UBA9217 > UBA9217 > UBA9217 > JAJYKN01. The sequence continues at coordinate 12,358 of DATHDE010000029.1, read as the reverse complement.
TTCGTGCTGCAGCCCGTGGTTCTTCCGGCTGCGGTATGCGCACTATGGCGTGACGGTTTTACCTCGGTTGTTCAAAAAGACTGCTGCTTGGTGGTTTAATTTGTCGTCCCATGATCCTAGGACATCCGGAAAAACAGCTGCTGCCTGACCGGCCATGATGGTCGGACCTCGCTTGCTTCACGAACCGCTCACTTCTTAAACAGCAACATACCGAAGGGCGGAATGCTCATAACCAGTGAATGGCCACGGTGATGGCACGGCGCGGCCTCCGCCTCAAGGCCTCCGAGGTTTCCCAACCCCTCCCCCCCGTATTCCCGTGCGTCGCTGTTCAGCACCTCACGCCAGAAACCGCCTTCGGGAACGCCGACGCGGTACTGCAGCCGCGGAATAGGCGTAAAATTGAATACCGCGAGCACCTTGTCGCGTCCCGACCGCCCTTTCCGCAAGAAACAGATCACACTTGCTTCCTGGTCGCTGAAATCCACCCATTCGAACCCGCTGTTCTCGAAGTCCAGCTCATACAGGGCCGGCTCGCTCCGGTACACCCGGTTGAGGTCACGAAGCCATTGCCAGACTCCAAAGTGCGACTGGTACTGAAGCAGGTGCCATTCGAGGCTCGACTCGTGGTTCCATTCGGCCCACTGGCCCAATTCAGCGCCCATAAAGAGGAGCTTCTTGCCCGGATGGGTGAACAGGTAGCCGAACAGCAGGCGCAGATTCGCCATTTTCTGGAGCCCGCTTCCCGGCATCTTGCCTGCAAGCGCTCCCTTTCCGTACACGACCTCATCATGGGAGAGCGGCAGCATGAAGTTTTCGTAAAAAGCGTACCAGATGCTGAAGGTAATATTGTTATGATGGTACTTACGGAAAATGGGGTCTTTGGTGAAATAATCGAGCGTGTCGTGCATCCAGCCCATGTTCCATTTCATGCCGAAGCCGAGCCCTCCGACGTGCGTGGGGCGGGACACTATGGGCCATGCCGTACTTTCCTCGGCAATCGTCTGGACGTCGGGAAAAGCACGGTACACTTCACGGTTCATGCTGCGAAGAAACTCGATGGCGTCGATATTTTCCCTGCCGCCGTACTGGTTCGGAATCCACTCACCTTCCTTGCGTGAATAGTCGAGATACAGCATGGACGCCACCGCGTCTATCCTGAGGCCGTCGGCATGGTACTTGTCGAGCCAGAAGAGCGCGCTCGAGATCAGGAAATTCCGGACCTCGTACCGTCCATAATTGAAAATGTGGCTCGTCCATTCCGGATGAAAACCCTTCTTCGGGTCTTCGTGCTCATAGAGGTGCGTGCCGTCGAAGTACACGAGCCCGTGCGCATCGCCGGGGAAATGCGACGGCACCCAGTCCAGGATCACGCCGATTCCTTCTTCATGGAGCCGTTCGACAAGATACATGAAGTCCTGCGGAGAGCCGTACCGGCTCGTGGGCGCAAAAAAACCCGTGATCTGGTAGCCCCAGGACCCGTAAAAGGGGTGTTCCATAATCGGCATGAACTCAACGTGCGTGAATCCCAGGTCCTTGAGATACTCGGGCAGGTAGGCCGCCATTTCGCGGTAGGTCAGTGAGCGGTTGTTCTCCTCGGGCACCCTGCGCCAGGATCCGAGATGCAGTTCATATACGGAAAAAGGCGATTGGAGGGAGTTGCGGGCGTGCCTGTTTTTCATCCACTCCCCGTCGCCCCAGTCGAAGGACACATCCCACACGATCGAGGCGGTTCGCGGCGGCGTTTCCCAGGCAAAGGCAAAAGGATCGCCTTTTTCCCCCCGGTAGTGATGAAAGCGGGACACGATGTAGTACTTGTACAGTGTTCCATGTCCGATTCCCGGGATAAATCCTTCCCAGATGCCGGACCCGTCGTGACGCTGTCTGAGGTAATGGCTGTCACGGTTCCACGCGTTGAAATCGCCGATCACCGAGACCGACGCCGCGTTCGGCGCCCAGACCGCAAAAAGCGTCCCCGTTACCTTGTCCACCGTCAGCTGGTGGGAACCCAGCTTGTCATAGAGACGGAAATGGTTCCCCTGTTTGAAAAGATAAATGTCGTGATCCGTCAGAAGACTCGGGCCATACATCACGGCGCTTTTCCGACCGCGTTCCGTCTTCATCGAGGCAACCTCCAAATGTTGTCTTAGAGTATAACACAGGGCATGTGGACGGGGAAGGCAAACGTCATTGAGAGGCTGCTTTTCTCTTCATCATGTTGAACACCAGCCCGCCGTCTCTCTTGATCCAGAACAGACAGATAACCGCGGATACCGTGACCAGCGAGGCGAGGACAAAATCATGCCGCTTGAACATTGCAATCGCGCCGGCGATCATGATGACAAGAAAACCGAGAGGACTCAGGAGGCGGGTTATAACCTCCCGCTGCATATTCAAGCTTTGGAAGCACTTGCGCGCTTCATTGGCGCGGCCCGCTTTTTCATAGGCGAGCCCCAGGCTGTAAACGAGATGGTTGTTGCCGCTGTCCTGTGCCCTGGCTTTTTCGAAATAGATGATCGCGCGCGCGGGATCGATGTCCTGAAGCCTCATCGCAAGCCGCATCCACATCATGGAGAGTTTCCCCGCTTTATTATAGTAATCCTGCGCCTGTTCTGCCCTTCCCGTCTCCTCAAGGATGACTGCTTTCAGAAACTGTCCGTGCGCAAAATCAGGGAAGGCTTCAACCATGATGTCGGCACCTCGCTCCGCGTCAGCGTATTCTTTTTTCTCATAGTGGGCCAATGCCTTGTCGAGTGCTTTTTTCAGGGATGCCATGCCTGCACCTCATACGTGATGAACTCACACCAAAAACAGGGTTTATTGTACACGAAGGCCGTTTATTTCACAACATCAATTGCAGCCTCTGCTGCGCCCGTCCCGGTGCGAGGTATACGAGGTATACTTAGTATGGTAATGATTTCACTGGTGAGAGGTAAGCATATGGTTAGCGTTGGTTTGTATGTACGCCTGGAAGCAAAACCGGGCAAGGAAAAAGAGGTTGAAAAGTTCATTACAGAAGCGCTCCCGATCGTGCGCGGGGAACCGGACACGATCGCATGGTTCGGGCTGCGCATGGGGCCTTCCCTGTTCGGCATATTCGATGCGTTTCCCCACGAGAAAGGAAGACAGGCTCATCTTGCAGGCAGAATTGCAACTGCGCTGAAGGACAAAGCGTCCGACCTTCTGGTAAAACCGCCGGTCATCGAACAGATCGACATCCTCGCATCGAAGCTCCCGGCTGAGGTCGAGGCAAAGAAAAAAGCAGCGTAGGCTTTGCGCGAGTGTGCGGTGTGGGGTCGCTCCGGGAACATGCGGGGTTGAGGTTAAAACCCATGCGACAATTTAGGCAAGCGACCGAGGACGAGGGTTAATGATTTCGGATGTCTGAGACCACAATGTGCGGCGATACTGCGGCCAGCGTTTATGAGTGCACAGCGCGAATTCAGGCTATTTCCGAAACGTAGCGAGGACGACGGGTCTGCTGCAAAGGCATATACGTAACCACTCGGGGAGGAGAAGACTTATTTGTTTTTGAGATTCTTCTCCCTCCTCGTCCGGAGATATGGTATAATCCGGCCTCGTCATGGTTCTTTTTGCATCCACGATTTTTTTAAGTGCCTTTCTGCTGTTCCAGATCCAGCCCATGATCGCCAAAATGATCCTGCCCTGGTTCGGCGGTTCAGCATCGGTCTGGATTACAGCCATGCTCTTTTTCCAGTCCGCGCTGCTCTTCGGCTACCTGTACGCGCACTGGTCTGTGCGCAGGCTCTCGTCGAAGACCCAGGCACTTGTGCACGTCGGTCTCCTGTGCGTCAGTATCATGTTTCTGCCGATTGCGCCTTCACCCGCATGGAAGCCGGCAGGGAACGAAGATCCCATCCTGCGTATTTTGGGCCTGCTCAGCCTGTCCATAGGGCTTCCGTATCTGCTGCTTTCATCAACAAGTCCGCTCATTCAGGCATGGTACGCGCGCAAGTACAAAGCCTCCCTGCCCTACAGGCTTTTCGGGCTATCGAACCTCGCCTCGCTGCTCGGCTTGCTTGCCTATCCCGTGCTTGTAGAGCCAAACGTGACAATCCGCTATCAGTCACTCGGCTGGTCAACCGGCTTTGCAGTCTTTGCACTCCTGGCTGCGGCATCAGCCTTTGCCGGCCGCGCGGTTGACCCTGCGGAGCCTGTACCGGCTGCTGAACAAGGTCCGGCAGAAGCTGAGACAGCGCCGCCGAAACTTCGGGAGAAAATCTTCTGGCTCGTCCTCGCCTGTGCTGCGTCTACGCTTCTGCTTGCCATAACGAACCACCTCACGCAGAATGTGGCATCCATCCCCTTTCTCTGGGTCCTGCCCTTGTCGTTGTATCTGCTTACCTTTATTCTGGTTTTTGATTTCGAACGAATTTACAGCCGCAAGGTGTTTCTCTGGCTTCTTTTGATCGCATTAGGCGCCATGGCGTACGGGCTCGTAACATGGAATTCGCACACGAACATCAGGCTCGTGATCGCCACCTACGCCTCCGGTCTGTTCATTTCCTGCATGTTTTTCCACGGCGAGCTTTCGAAACGGAAGCCCGCGCCGCGGTATCTGACGTCTTTTTATCTGATGCTGTCAATCGGCGGAGCTCTGGGCGGTGTGCTTGTGGGTCTCGGTGCCCCGCGCTTCCTGCCGGCCTATTTCGAGCTTCCGATCGCACTTATCGGCTGCTCCGCGCTGTTGCTCCTGATCCTGGACTACAGGAAATCACGCATCGCATTGGGACTGGGATGGGCAACGACCTCTGCCGTTATCCTGGCCTCCGGCTACTACATTTCAGCATATGGGGACTCGGTCAGGGTCATGGCCAGAAATTTCTACGGCGGGCTGCGCGTAACCGAATACAACCGGGGTACGGACGATGAAATCCGGTATCTCATCCACGGCACCGTGACGCACGGCACGCAATTCACAGCACCCCGCCGGCAACGGGAGTTAATATCCTATTACGGTCCCGAATCCGGCATCTCGCTTGCCGCCAAATATCTCCGCCATTCGCCTCTCCGCATCGGCGTCATCGGGCTCGGCGCCGGGTCCCTTGCTGCCTATGCCCGGGAAGGCGATGTTATTCGCTTTTATGAGATCAACCCCCAAATCGAAGAGCTTGCGCGGAAGGAATTTACCTACCTTGCCTCATGCCGCGGCAAGGTGGACGTGGTCATCGGCGACGGCAGGCTTTCTCTGGAGCGTGAGCCTTCACAGCAGTATGATCTGCTGGTTGCGGACGCCTTTTCCGGAGATGCCATTCCGGTGCATCTGCTTTCCAAACAGGCAGGGGAACTCTACTTCCGCCATCTGAAGGGCAGCGGCATTCTGGCCCTCCACATTACGAACACCCATCTCGATCTCGAACCGGTCGTGGAAAAGCTCGCGACTGCACTCGGAAAACAGGCAGTCATCGTGGCGACAGAAACCGACGAAGAACGGAACATCTACCGCTCGAAATGGGCCCTTCTTTCCTCTTCTCCCATCACCTCACCTGCGATCAGGAAAGCGGGGAAAAAGCCCGCACCCCGCCCCGGTCTTCGCATCTGGACCGATGACTACAACAACCTCTTCCAAATCCTGAAATGAAGCAAGAAACATTAAACCAAAACCATGGAGGAGGGTCAAATCAAATAAAAAGATGTTTGCCCGGGTCAGGCGCTACGAGGGTGTCCCCGATCCGAAAGCTGCCGCCGAAGAGGTGAGAAAAATTCGTGCCGTTCATTTCATCTCAGCAAGGCTTCGTCGTATAGTATTGGGTCGACCTGAACAACGACGCGATGCTGTCGGTTCCGGTCTTCAAATCGCTTCCGGACGTTATTGACGCGAATACGAAAGCAACCGCCTGGGTAAAGGAAAATCTGAGCTCGGTTCTTCCGAATGCAGCCCGGATGGAAGCCGGTGAAATCGTCGCGTATAAGGGAGCCGAATGAGCAGCGGAGAATCGGGAGTGCAAAACACGAAGAGCTCTTTGGGTTCTAAAAAGACCAAGGAGAGAATTCATTTGCCACAAGACAGAAGGGCAAAAATCATGAGAAACGGGTTAACAGCGTCCCTCGTCCTCTTCATAAGTCTATCGCTTGTCGGCTGTGGTCATGATCATGGCCACCACCGCGCCATTGTCACGCAGATTCTGAGCGATGCCGCGAATGACGGCGATATCGCTCTTGAATCAGGCCCCACCTATACCGTGTCACAGGGCAATACGCAGACTGTTTTTGCAGGTGTTGACCCGGCGACGCTTGCTGAATACCGCGCGTTTCTCGATTTCTCCCTGGTCGGGCAGGACGGCGTTCCGTTCGATGCTTTCATTGATTCAGCCATCCTCGACATTTTCATAGACAATGTAGATCCAAACCCGCTGACGGGAACAATCCCCATTCGCATCGACCTTGTTTATTTTCAGCCGCCCGGCCTGACCAGCAGTAATTTCAGTCAAAATCCCATTTTAAGCCGCACTATCAACCCGCCGATTTCCCAGGCTGATTATGCAAATCATGTCTATATCGATGTTACTGACATGATGGCGGAAGTCCAGCGACGCGGTTTGCCCGATTTTCAGGTTCGCATATCCTCTGACACGCTGTCACCCGGACTCATTATAATAAACGATACGACCGGCTCAAACAGAAACAGCCAGGCCCCGCTCCTGCAGGTTTCCTATTTTTAATAAGTCGCCGGCTCATCTGCCGGCACCCAAACGACGTATACATAACAAACAATAATTTTGCCACATCGCGATGTACTCTCGGGTTTTTTAAGTTTTTGTTTCGAGCGCAACAAATGACAATTATTGCTGGTACACTTGATATATAAAAAAAATAAAGGAGGGGTTGCCATGAAGAAAGCGTTGTTAGCAGTTACCGTGCTCGTCGCGGTTATGTTCATCAGTTTTCCGGTTTTAGCGGCAGACGTGGTTGTTCCCATGAATTTGATTACTGACCAAGGAATCGGGAAGAGCATCGGGTCCGTAACAATCAGCGAAAGTGCGGCAGGACTTGTATTTAAACCTCATCTCACGGACCTCGCACCGGGGATCCATGGCTTTCACGTTCACCAGAATGCTGACTGCGCAGCAGCCATGAAAGAGGGCAAGTCAGTAGCCGGGCTCGCAGCAGGTGGACACTATGATCCGGCAAGTACGGGCAAACATGAAGGCCCCATGGGGAAAGGCCACCTGGGAGACCTCCCCGCCCTTACTGCAGGGCCGGATGGCAAGGCTGATATCGCGGTTACCGCACCGCACATCAAGACGCTGGCTGAAATCAAGGGCCGTTCGATCATGATCCATGCCGGAGGAGACAATTATTCCGACCAGCCAGCCCCGCTCGGCGGAGGCGGAGCGAGAGTCGCCTGCGGGGTCATAAAATAATTTCAAATCGAATAAATTCGCATCCACTGCCGCAGTTCGTACCAGTCCTGTTCATTACACATAAAAAAGCGATACCGGTATTCTTAAGCCGGTATCGCTTCATTATCTGATTTCATTTTAATTTCTGCTTGGTAAACGGCCGATGCTAGCGCCGGCACCGCAGCGCCCACGTGTAAGCCAGATTCAACGGCAACGTCCACCACAGCCCTACGGGCGAGCGCGATAAACGCCGGGAGAGGCTCCTCCAGGAATAGAACCGTTCATTTGCGTACCGATAGCCCTCCAGCAGGGTCTTCGAGCTCATATGTCGCGGCTGAAAAACAACATCTTCACGTCCGTTGTATTTGCTCCAATCGCGCGTCAAAATCCGTCCCTCGGCCTCCAACCGCTGGTAGAGCTTCGTTCCCGGATACGGTGTTAGAATATTGAACGTCGCATTTTGCACTCCAGCTTCTTCAAGGAAATCCAGCGTGGAGCGAAAGATCGTTTCGGTGTCATCCTCGAATCCGAATACAATCCCCGACTGGACGGCAATTCCATGGGAATGGATGCGCTTGATTGCTCCTGCGTAGTCCTGTACACGGTTGAAGGTCTTGTTCACATCATCCATGCTGTTTTGAGAAATTGATTCCAATCCGATAAACAGCTGTTTGCATCCGCTCCGTGCGGCCAGTTCGAGGAACTCGTCATCCATACCGGCCTGGATGCTGACCTGGCTGCTCCACCATTTTTTATAACGCATGATTGCCAGAAACAGATTTTTCGCATATGCCGTATCGTTTGCCAGATTATCATCCCAGAAAATGATCACCTTCCCCGGGAATGAAGCATACTCGGCTGCGACTGCGTCTACGGGCCGCGTTCTTACCGTGCGCTGGTACAGTATGGGCAGAGCGCAGAAATCGCATCGGTGAGGGCAGCCGCGAGTTGCAAAGAGTCTTCCGGCTGAATAGTCGCACCGGTGAAACAGGTCCTTCCTGGCCATCGGGGCGTTGTCCAAGAGCGGCGGAATTCGGGAATCATAGCGCGTAGTATGGCGCCCATGCTCAAAGTCGTTCAGGAATCGGGGCCAGGACGTTTCAGCTTCGCCGACGAAAATGACATCTGCATGCGCCTGCGCGTCATCGGGCACCAGAGTTACATGCGGGCCTCCGAGAACGACCGGAACGCCTCGTTTCCGAAATTCAGCACTGAGCATATAGACGTGCGGAGCGCTCGGTGTGTGAAACGTCATGGCGACCAGGTCCGCCTTCATCGTCACATCGACCGGCGTCACGGCCTCATCGATATGGACGACATCCCAATGCGCCGGAACAAACGCTGCGAGGTATGGCATGGTGATCTGCTGAAAATTAAGAACACGTGTCCGCCGAACCCGCTGGATTTCCGGTGAGGAGGCTGTTATGAGGAGCAGCCGGGGGCGCTCCGTCGATCCACGGCAAGTACCTTGCATTCGTGCCTTTCCTCCAAGCACTATGTGGGGCATTCCAGAGAAATGTCCAAACGATATATACCGGCTGGTCCCGGTTGCACGCATTTGAAAAGAGACCCGTATTGTTGTATTATAGCAATTCGATAAATGCCGTATACATTTTTCAACAATTCGATGGGAAGATAATTTTGTCTATCGTTTTGTTCTCATCGGAGCCCTTCTGGGAGGACATGACCTCCGGCTTGAAGCGATAGCTCAAAGAGGAGAACGCGGGAGTGAATTATCTCGATATCTTGTGTATATCCTGTGCTTCCGTGGCAGGCGGTTTCGTAAATGCGGTTGCAGGCGGCGGCACGCTGATCACTTTCCCGACGCTGACGGCTGTGGGTGTTTCGCCCGTTATTGCCAACATCACAAACACCGTTGCTCTTTGCCCTGGGTATATCGGGGGAACAGTTGCGCAGCGATCCGACCTTCGCGGCCAGAGGAAGCGTTTGGTGATGCTTCTCCCGGCGGGCATCCTGGGAGGCATTACCGGCGGGATCCTGCTTCTTTTCACGAGCGATGCGCTGTTCAGGAAACTCATCCCCTATCTCATTCTGACCGCGGTCATCCTTCTCGCTTTCCAGGACCAGCTCCGCAATACGGTCATATCGAGGATGGCAGGCGACAGCCATACTAAACTGAGCGAAGCATGGTCAGTGCCGCCGATTTTTCTTGCTGCGGTGTATGGAGGTTATTTCGGCGCGGGCCTCGGCGTGATGATGCTGGCAGTGCTCGGCCTCGTGCTCGATGATTCCCTCACTCGGCTGAATGCATTGAAGCAGGCCCTTTCCTTCGTCATCAACATCGCTGCCGCAATCTTCTTTCTCTTCTCCGGCAAGGTTCTCTGGACCGCTGCCGCTGCCATGGCTGTCTGCGCCCTCGCAGGCGGCGTGTTCGGCGGCAGGGTTGCAAGCAGAATCAAACCCGTCTACCTGCGGTGGATCGTTATCGCAGTAGGATTGAGCGTTGCAATCGTTTACTTTATCCGTTGACAGAAAAGACAGGAAACGCCGTCACTTCCCTGCCGCCTTCTTTGCGAAGGCAACTTCATCATCGTGGGTTGTGACCGTGCCGTCGAATTTTGAGTAGAGGAGGGCTGCGAGAATTTTGGGATATCAGGAACCAAGCGGGATGCTATTTTTCTGGATTTGCGGGAGATTACGTATACGATCGCTAGCATCAACTACCTACCGTCCTAAACGATGCAGTCTGATTCACGTATGGATTCAATGGATTGTCTTCTGAGTCTGAGGCGTTATTAATAGTAACGCTGTAGTCGGTATCGTATAACAAATTTGAAGATGGTGTTACGCGCAAAGTCCGGACATCGATCCAAGCCATCGAAAAGTCTACAGGGATTCCGTGCGAGTCAACGAAGGTCAACCTGGGCCGAACATGCGAAAAATCCGTACACATATCTCTTGAGAAGATAAAAGTAAACTGCGTATGAACCGGGACGTTCATATTTGCCCGCAATGCGATTTTTTGTGTATTCGCATCATCGAAATAGTAACCCACAACCGTGGGAAGGGATGTATAATCATTTGTTGGACATGCCGTCAGTATTGCGCTCAGCAGAATAATTCCGCTCCACAGTTTGCCGATTTTCCTTAGGAACTCGTGTCTGAAGCACACAGTATGTATCATAGCCACAACCTCCGCAGAGACTGCTGAGTGATCATGGTTACGGAACTGTTTCGATCGCTCGCATCAGAATTGATAACTGTACGCTATATTGGCTATCGGGCTCGTTCCAGTCACACTGCAGGTATCCCAGTATCCATAGTTAGACCATATCCCGAAGTCGCCTTGAAATGTCTGTACACCGAGCTCCACCCCGACTCGACTTGATATATTTTTAAACAGATAGTATATGCCGCCGATCACCGACAATGATCCATAGGTCCCTGTTTTAGTGGCATTCCAGGCCACTCCAGGGCTGTTGAATGTCACCCTGCCCTCGTTGCCTCTGCCTATCTCGACTTTCCCTTCTGCATACCATCTCTCGTTGATCTTCACGCGTACCCCAGGTGCGAGACTCAAGCCGTCGACCTCATAGTTGACATTGGTTGGATACGATAGGTCATTCATGTCTCCCGTATGCTGTCTGTGAAATGCTCCGAGCGATATCATGAACCTAACCTTGGATTCTCTTCGCAGACTGAGAGCGAGTTCAATACTGGCGTTGGAGCCTTTGTCGCCCGAACCATGCCCGACAAAATTAACTAGTTCCAATCTCTGAGCGCCCGCAGCGGTGCCGTATTTGATACGCAGATCCGTGTCGATTTCAGCTGAAACCAGTTCTGGTAAAGCAATCATGGCGATCAGGATGAGGGCAATTATTTTTTTCATGGCTTCCTTTCTCTCGTTTGTTGCATAATAACCACAGCGCAGCGTCTTTTTAACACACAATCAACTTGGCTTCTATAATTTTTCATTTTAAATTGCTAGATATGCTTATATTAAATAATACCAATGATTTAATATTGCAATGGGTATGCCATTTGAAATGATTCAGAGAGGTTACAACTATTTCCCCGCAGCCTTCTTTGCGAAGGCAACTTCATCATCGTGGGTTGTGACCGTGCCGTCGAGTTTGGCGTCGAGCAAGGCCGCCAGAATCTTGCGGTATTTGGGTCCGGGAGGGATGCCCAATTTCTTGAGATCGTCGCCCGTTAGCGCGACTCTGACATTCCTGAGATGGGTAAGATAGAGGGAAACGTACTTCTTTACACGGTCCTGCTTGGCTTTCGCCATGAGCAGCAGAATCGCTTCCGTATCGAGGGGTGAGAGGAGGTCGTAGATGCGGCTGGGGGGAACCTGCTGGTCCTTGTAAAAAAGATAGAGCACGTCGCGCGACCGGGAGCGGGCCAGACGCATGCGTTCACGGATGCGGACCGGCACGGCGAGCCGTTCCAGTGCTTCGGCGGCCGAGCCGTCCTTCATGCGGTCAAACAGGGCGAGAAAATAGACAAACCATTTTTCAATCGCGATATCGAGGTAGAGCAGACGGAACCACGCAAGCGTTTCATCAACATGGGAGAAGAGCTTCTCCAGCTCGACGGAACCTTTCAGACCGGCGTGAATGAACTTGAGGAGGTCGAGTTCACGCATGCGGCGAAGCACTCTGAGCGGCTCCACTTCGGAGAACATAAGCACGAGCTCCGCGTACATGCGCTCGCCCGACAGCCTGTTGAAGAGCTTCATGTTCACGGCGTTTTTGATCAGGTTCATCGTGTGTTTGCTCAGACGGAAATTGAACCGCTGTTCGAAGCGGATGGCGCGCAGCACGCGCGTGGGGTCTTCGACAAACGAGAGGCTGTGCAGCACCCGGATGGCCTTGTCCTTGATGTCCCGCAGCCCGCCGAAAAAATCGATCAGTTCGCCGTAGCGCCTGCTGTTCAGACGCACGGCCAGCGTGTTGATGGTGAAGTCCCGCCGGTAGAGATCCTTTTTGATGGATGAGAGTTCGACCGTGGGCAGTGCCGCAGGAGAGTCG
>DATHDE010000028.1:0-18110 GCA_035490495.1 Nitrospirota bacterium | reverse complement strand
AGGGGCTGTATGCACCAGGAAGGGAAAATTTGCCTTTATTTGAGGTTTCAGTTTCGGCAACTTTATAGACTGTATGATAAGTGAACCCAAAGCCATGTTGTTCAGTCCACTCGACAAACACTACGGCGTAGCATCGCAGTGTCTCCCACTTAACCAGGTGTTGAGTAGTTAGTGTCGTGCATATACATATATACACATGCATCTTTCCGTTGATGCTTTTTATACAGGTATATGATTTATCATGCTATGCAATTATGATTGTATGTCGGGTACAGGTCAGTTGTCAATGAATATATGTAAAGTAAGAACATGTCTACCATGGGTGGCAGGAGATTCTGAATTACTTGAGAATCTGCTGCAATCTGGGATCGAACTTCAACGGGGTAAATTCGATATACTCATACTTCGCAACACCTGCCGTATGAAAGGGGTCCTTGTTCATAAATGCCTTCAGCTCATCTGCGCTCGAAGCCTGCGCTAGAATGACCCCTCCTGTGCGGGGATTGCGCGGACCCGAGGCGAGGAAGATGCCGGATGCGTAGCCCTCGTCGAGGAAGCGGCGATGCGCTTCCAGATGGTTGTCGATCTCGGTCAACGGTTTGACGTAGTTCACTATGATCACGAACATTGTCCTCTCCTTCTGTCATTACTATGGAAATCGCGGAAAAAAGTCTTGCGTCCGGAAGCTCTCAAGCAGTTCTCCGTGCCCTCTGTGGTGAATCGTTATTGTCTTCCCAGAATTCCGAAACATCTTTCAGAATGCTCTCTGACACAAGCTCGTGCACGTCCGCATCGAACCAGTCGCGGGGCATGGACTTGGAGTATTCGGGCTGCACGAACCGCTGGTCCATTAATACGATGAGGCCGCGGTCCGTTTCGGAACGGATAACCCTGCCTGCGGCCTGCACGGCCCTGGACATGGCGGGAATGATGTAGGCATAGTCAAAGCCCGAGCTGTATTTCCGCTGATAATATTCGCGCATGAGCTCGCGCTCGAGGTCGTAATTGGGGAGCGGCGGGCCGACGACGAACGCGCCGATGGCGATCTCTCCTGGATAATCGAGGCCCTCGGAAAACATGCCGCCCTGCACGCCGAAAAGAATCGCAGGGGTGTGCTGTGCGCGAAGCTGCTCCTGGACCGCCTCGACGTGGCTCAGTTTCATGTCGCGCTCCTGCTTGACGAGCACAAAGCCGGGGATATCCTGCACAGCAGCATGTACGCGGTCGAGAAATTCGAAGCTCGGGAAGAACGCAAGGTAATTTCCCGGCCGGAGCAGTGCGATCTTCTGGATTGCATCTGCAATCCGGGCGTAGTTCCGCTCGCGGTCGGAGTATTTCGTGGATACCTGAGGTATGATCAACAGCTTCCGATGGCGCCGGGGAAAGGGGCTGGGGAACTCGGCGGTTTTGATCGCCTCCGGATCAAGGCCCGACAGCTTCGCATAATAATCAAAAGGCTTGAGCGTCGCGGAAAAGCCCACGACCTGTTCATACTCGTCATAGCAGTCCTTCAGCATTTCCGACGCATCGCAGCAGGTGATCTTTACGATGCCGCCCGTGGGATGCGGGCGAAAGGTGACAAAAAACTCGTCGTGCCCGGGATCCAGCGCGCGGCTGAGCGCTTCCGTGAACTCGGTCCACGAGAAAGACAGGCGCATGACCGGATCGCGTCGCATGATCTCCACGTCAGATTCCAGATAGCGCGCCAGAAAGGCACGCAGCCGTGCGTCATGCTCCTGAAACGCGGAAAGAGGCGGTTCGATTTTTGCCGGGCCCGTGCCCGCATCGGGCCTGCACGAAGCAATGATCCGCAGGGAATCATCAAGAAGCGGGACCGCTTCGTCACAAAAAGGAGAAGGCAGTAAGCGGAGTTCGTCACGCATCATCTCCAGGGCAAGCGTTGAGAGCGCGGGGGAATAGTAATCCATGGCGCGCGACGGGAGGTTATGGGCTTCATCGATCACGAGGTTCGGGGCGCCTGCCTGGTCGATGTCCAGCAGGGCCATGCGCCGGAGCGCGGAGCGGGGCGCGAAAACATAGTTGTAATCGCAGATCACCGTGTCCGCGTCCTCTGCCGCGTCGAGCTGGAGCTCAAAAGGACAGACCCCGTACGTTTCGCCGATGCTGCGGAAGGTCCGGGCTTTGAGGGACCTCTTTTTTGCAAGCTGGTCCAGGATCGCATGCTTCCGGACTTTGCCGAAGTAATCATCCGCGTATTCGCAGTACGCCGGGTCGCAGAGCGGCTCGTTCTTGAAACAGATCTTGTGTTTCGCCGTGATGGTGAGCGATTTGACCCTGGCGCCCGTCTGCCGGAACCGGGATACGGCGTCCTCGGCAAGGGCATGCTGGCTGTTCTTGGGCGTGACATACACGGTATGCTGCCCCCGGCCGAGGGATTCCTTCAGCACGGGGTAAAGCACGCCGGCTGTTTTTCCGAGCCCCGTGGGCGCCTGGATAAGCATGCGTTTTTTTTCAGACATACCCTGTTCGATCGTGCTGATGAGCTCGGCCTGCCCCGGCCGGAGCGCGGGGAAGGGAAAGGCGAATGCCTGCGCGATTTTTCTGCGGCGGGCGGCGCGCTTTTCAGCTTTTCTGGTTTCCTCAACAAGTTCGTCCAGGCGGCGGCTAAGCCATGCTTCATAGACCGCGGGGTCCAGTTTGACGCTGATGTCGCGCGATTCGTAGTTGCGCGTGGACACGAGATGAAAGCTCAAATAAGGGATGACCTTGTTTTCCAGAAAATAAAAATAACCGTACGACAGGAGCTGAAGGGCATAGGGGTGGTTCATCGGGTCGCGTGACAACCGCGCAGCCAATTCAGGGACGGCAAAGGCTGTCTTGATCTCCTCGATCTTCGGCGGGTCGGTGCGAAATATGCCGTCCATGCGGCCCTCGACGCGAAAGCGGTACCCTGCCCGGTCGAACGATGCGCGGATCACTACCTCGCGTTCGTACGCCGGATCGGCCTTCGTCCGCCTGCGCTGGACGCGCTGATGGACTTCCAGGCCTTCCACGGCCGCGCGGCTGTAGCCCGACTGAGCCTCGATGCTGCCGGTTCGGGGGGAAGGGAGCGCGAACTCGCGCAGGGAAACGGACACGGACTTCATCATACCTGCATGCGGGGATCAAGCTTGTCCCGCAGGAAATCGCCGAGGATGTTGAAGCTGATCACGGTGACGCTGATGGCCAGACCGGGAACGATGACGATCCAGGGCGCCGTGGTGATATACGAGCGGCCCAGGCTGATCATGGAGCCCCACGTAGGCGTCGGGGGCTGGACCCCGAGGCCGAGAAAGGACAGGGCTGCCTCAAGCAGAATGAACCCACCCACCCGCATGCTGCCTGCCACGATCAGGAGGGGAAGCGCATTCGGCAGGATGTGGCGCGCGAGAACGCGCGCCGGGGTCGCGCCCAGGGCCCGCGATGCCTCCACATAGGTCTGCTCCTTGAGCGAGAGCGTGATGCCGCGCATGAGGCGGGCAAAACCTGCCCAGCCCACGAGCGTAATGGCGAGCATGGCGGACACCAGGCCTGCAGGCATGATCGCGCTGATGCCGATCGCGAGGAGCAGGCTCGGAAACGCGAGAAATATGTCGAATAGCTGAGACAGGAGCGTGTCTGTTCTGCCGCCGAAGTATCCCGCAACAAGCCCGAAAAAAACGCCGATGCCGAGAGACAGGGCCGACGCCAGGATGCCGACGGAAAGGGAAATGCGCGCTCCCGAGACCACGCGGGAAAGAATATCACGGCCCGTGCTGTCCGTTCCGAGGAAGTGCTCCCTTCCCGGCGGCTGCTTCAGGTGGTCCAGGTCCATGCTGTAAGGATCATGCGCGACGACGAACGGACCGATCGCGGCAGTCGCCACGAGCGCGCAAAGGACCAGCACCGCAATGAGTGTCGGTGCGTCCTTGGTCAGATCGCTCCAGGTAAGTGAGTTCAGCATAGTATCAGCAAAACGTGAATGCGGCGATGCGCGGATGAGTGCATGCGGGTGAGGATGATGCATCTCGCCTGAGGAATTCCCTGTGCTGCTCCTTTGTTTCGCATCGACAGAACTGCGCTTCAACATTTCGACGCATCGACACATCCGCGTATCCACTCATGAGCACAGCCCTTACTCCTCCTCCCGCACGCGTACGCGCGGATCCAGAAACGTATACGAAATGTCCACAAGCAGGTTCACCGTCACGAACACGACAGCGCCGAAGAGCACGACGCCCATGATGATGGGGTAGTCCCGCTTGATGATCCCGTCCAGGGCGTAGCGGCCCAGCCCGTCCCAGCCGAAGATGGTCTCCGTGAGCACGGCGCCGTTCAGATACGAGCCGAGGTCCAGGCCGATCAGGGTGACCACGGGAATGAGCGAATTTTTGAGCGCGTGCTTCAGCACGACGGCGTATTCGGGGATGCCCTTGGCGCGCGCGGCAGCGATATAGGGCTGCGAGAGCGATTCAAGCATGGAAGAGCGGGTGATGCGCGCGATGTAGGACAGGGAAAAGGTCCCGAGCGTAACTGCGGGAAGGACCAGGTGCCGGAGGCCGCCGTTTCCCATGCCTGACGGCGGGAGCCAGCGGAGATAAAAGGCAAAGAAGAGCATGAGCGCGAGTCCCAGCCAGAACACGGGGATGGAAATGCCGCCCACGGAAACCAGCGTGATGAGACGGTCCCAGAACGTACCGCGCTTCAAGGCTGCGGCCACGCCGAGTCCGATTCCCGCGAGGGATGCGAACAGCATGGCAGCGAGCGCCAGTCTGAGCGTGTTCGGGAATTTCTGAACAAGGTCGTCCGACACCTTGACATGCGTGAAGATGGACCTGCCGAGCTGGCCCGCGCAGATGTTCTTCAGATACAGGAGATATTGAACGCCGAGCCCCCTGTCCAGTCCCAGCTCCGTGCGGATCCGCGCGATGGTTTCGGGGGTGGCGCGTTCGCCCACCATGGAAACGACGGGATCGCCGGGCAGGGATTTCATAAGAATAAAGGTGATGAGGGTGATGCCGAGAAGCGTGGGGATGAAGAGAAGGACCCTCTTGAGCAGGTAGCGAACCATGTCGGGAAAATCTTACACAATAATGGAGGAAACTGCAACCCGGGAAAGAAAAAAAGAACGAACTGTTTCCGGCGGGGAGGGCGAACAAAGATGCTGTGCTCACTACTTCCCGCGCGAGCGGGGGACGTAATACTGGGTGCCCTGCTTCATGCTCAGGATCTGCTTGAGGAGGTCGTCGAGGTCTTCCCTGCGGTGGACGAAGTCGATCTCGGACGTGTTGATGACCAGCAGGGGCGTGTCGGTGTAGCGGAAGAAGAACTGGTTGTATGCTTCATTCACGGCCGCGATGTAGTCGTGGTTGATCGCTTTTTCAAACGGACGGGCGCGGTGCTTGATGCGCTTGAGCAGCGTATCCGTGTCGGCCTGGAGAAAGATCACGAGATCGGGCTTCACGATCTTCGGTTCGAGAATGCGGTAGAACTGCTCGTACAGCGGCAGCTCGTTCTCGTCCAGGGTGAGATAGGCGAAGATGCGGTCCTTGTCGAAGAGGTAGTCGCTGATCGTGATCCGTGTAAAGAGGTCGGGCTGGCACATCTCCTGCTGCTGGCTGTAGCGGCTCAGGAGAAAAAACATCTGGGTCTGAAAGCGGTAGCGCGCCGTGTCCTGGTAAAAAGCCGGCAGAAAGGGGTTGTCCTCGGCGCGCTCCAGGATGAGCTGCGCGCCCAGCTCGTCGGCAAGGAGGGTGGTCAGGCTGGTCTTGCCCACGCCGATGGGGCCCTCGGTCACGATGTACTTCGTATGGAGAAGGGCTGCGTTTTTAACGGTCATTGCCGCTCTCCGGCCCGGTAGGGTGCGACGCGGTGGTTGTCTTTGAGCCTGCGCAGCAACTCCGACACTTTTTTGTGCAGCACTGGATGAACTGCATCCGGCGCGATTTCGCACAGGGGAACAAGCACGAACCTGCGCTCCGCCATGAGCGGATGGGGGATGACGAGCTCATCGCTCTCGACGACCAGGTTCCCGTAGAACAGGATGTCGAGGTCGACGGTGCGCGGCCCCCAGTGCATGAGCCTGCGCCGGCCCAGCTCGTCCTCGATCACGTGACAGGCGGCGAGCAGCGCCAGGGGCGAAAGCTCCGTCTCGAGTTCCACCGCAGCGTTGATGAATTCCTCCTGGTCGGGGTAGCCGATGGGCTCGGAGGTGTAGAAGGAGGACACCGAAGTGATGTTGCCGGCCTTGGACAGCATGGCGATCGCCTTGCGGCATGATTCGACCTTATCGCCCAGATTCGAGCCCAGTCCGATATAGACGGTTTTCGGCATAACAATCCGGAGGGCTTAGAATTCGAACTGCAGCCCGCTCATTCTCTTCCTGAACTCCCCGAGCACGCGCTCTTCGTCGGCCCGGCCCCGGGATTCGAACGTTGCGGAAAAACGGATGTACGACCCCGCATCATCCCACGGAACGGTGCTGATGAGCTTTTCCGCGATGAGAAACTCGGAAAACTCCTCAGCGCTTGAAAAACGCCTTCCGTTTTTCAAGCCGTTCGGCACTTTCACGTAGAGATAGAAGGTGCCTGCCGGCATCCGGGCGCTGAAGCCCAGGTCCGCCAGCACGGCGACCATTGCCTTGAGCCTGCGCTCGTATTTTGCGGTGATTTCCGCCGTGATCTCGGGGTGGTCCAGTGCGTGAACGCCCGCTTTCTGAATGGCCTTGAACTGGCCCGAATCGTAGTTGTCCTTCACATTGCCGTAGCCTGCGATGACCCGCTCGTTGCCGGCAATGAAGGACAGGCGCCAGCCCGTCATGTTGAAGGCCTTGGACAGGGAATGGATCTCGACACCCACGTCCTTGGCGCCGGGAACGGACAGAAAAGACAGCGGCTTCACGCCGTAGGAGAGCGCTGCGTAGGCCGCATCGTTTACCACGACGAGCTCGTGCCGCTTTGCAAAGGCGACGACCTTTTCAAAAAACTCCCGTGTGGCGCCCGCTCCCGTAGGATTGTTGGGGTAGTTGATGTATAGAAGCTTGGCGCGTTTCGCCACATCTGCAGGCAGTGCACCCAGGTCGGGCAGGAAGCTGTTCTCCTCCGTGATCGGCAGGCCGACGACCTCACCGCCGTACCAGCGCGTGTGCGTGCCCATGACCGGATAGTTCGGCACGGTCATGAGCGTGACGTCGCCGGGATTGATGAATACGGCCGGAAGCATGGCAAGCACGGGCTTGCTGCCGATGCCGTGCAGCACTTCGGTCTCGGGATTGATGACGTCCACTGCATAGACCTTCCGCAGATAGCGCGCTGCCGCATCCTTGAATTCCTGGATGCCGTTGTCAGCGTAGCCGCGGTTTTCGGGCTTCTCCGCCTCCTGCTGAAGCGTGCGGACCACTCCGGGGAACGCCATTTCATCAGGTTCGCCGACGCCGAAGTCGATGATCTCGACCCCCGGGTGCGCAGCAAGCGCGGCGCGCTTCGCCCGTTTGATTTTTTCGAATTTGTAGATCTTCTGCTCCTTGCCGAACATGCTGCCTCCGAGCCGGTCGGCGAAGAGCGATTGAATATAGGTTTCCCCTGCTGTACTCACGGTGCTGTTTGTCCTCCGGGTGAAAAAGATTTAAAGAGTAAAAGCGATTTCCCTCAGCGGCGCTGAAGTGCGGAAAAATATATTTGTGACAGGATTAACAGGATTTTATCTGATAGGTATCCAGTCATCCTGTCAAAGGTTCAGTCTTCGGTTTTCTCTGCGTCCCCGAGCTTCTGCGGAGAAGGTTGAGAATTTTTTTTCATTGCCCCGAGTGCAAGCTGGCTAACGTTCTACGACTGCAGCCGCACTGAATTCTTCAGGCTCCCGATGCCCTCGATGCGCACTTCAACAGTGTCGCCCGGCTGCAGGGGGCCGATGCCCGACGGCGTGCCCGTGATAATCAGGTCCCCGGGCTCCAGCGTCATGACCTGTGAGATGAAACTCACGAGAAAGGGCACGTTGAAAATGAGCTGGCCTGTGCGCGAGGACTGCCTGCGTTCGCCGTTGAGATACGCCTCAACGAGGACGTTCGACGGATCGAGACCGGTCTCGATCCAGGGACCGATGGGACAAAAGGTGTCAAACGATTTCGCCCGCGTCCACTGAACGTCCTTTTTCTGGAGATCGCGCGCCGTGACGTCGTTGGCACAGGTATAGCCGAGGATGACCTTCCCCGCTTCTTCAGGGCCGGCGTTTTTCGTTCTGCGCCGGATAACGATTCCCAGTTCGGCCTCGTGATCGATGCGGCCCGCTGCAGGAGGGATCATGATCGCGTCATCCGGACCGATCACGGTTGTGGGCGGTTTCAGAAAAAGAACCGGCGCTTCGGGAAGGGAAAGCCCCATTTCCCGCGCGTGATCCCGGTAGTTCAGGCCGACGGCCACGATTTTCGACGGCACGCACGGGGCGAGCAGCTTTACTTCGGACACCTGCAGGCGCGGCGACAGGGGCTTGCAGTCCCCGAACACATCGCCATCGAGCCCGGCGATCATGTCGCCATCGAGAATGCCGGATTCCGGCCCGCTGCCCGCGTCAAACCTGATGATCTTCATCCCGGTCGGCCTGCTACTGTTTCTTGTCGATCCAGTCGATCAGCTTGTCCTCGGGCAAATACCCGGACAGTACCAGCCCGTCGTCAC
This sequence comes from Nitrospirota bacterium, assembly GCA_035490495.1. GTDB lineage: Bacteria > Nitrospirota > UBA9217 > UBA9217 > UBA9217 > JAJYKN01. Next base: position 9,459 of record DATHDE010000028.1, on the reverse strand, counting down.
GGACCATGGTGGGCGTGCCGTTGAAGTTGAGCGACCGGGCCATGGCCATGTTCCGCTCCATCGCCTCGGTCGTGCAGCCCGCAGGCGGCTCAGGCACGGCCTTTCCCGAAAAGGCGTCGTCGAGCATCTCCGCTGATTTCGAGCATAAGATGGACTGCACTTTCCTGGGTGCGTCCTTATGCATCGGCAGGGGGATAAGGATCTCGACAAAAGCGATGTCGGTTCTCTTGGCGATGATCTGTTTGATGATCTCGTGGAGTTTCCGGCAGTACGGGCAATCGGGGTCGGTGAAGACAATGACTTTTTTCCCGGCCGTTTTGGAGCCGACCGTTACGGAGTCGGCAAGGGAAATTTTGGCTACATCGACTTTCTGCGGCGTTTTCTGGGCCTCTATCTGTTTAAGATAGCCCTCGAGCTCTACAATCTGGACCAGATATTTCCGCGAGCAGTCAAGCAGGATGGACCCGCGCTGGCCGCCTTTTTCCACGTCAATCTGCCATACGCCCTCGACCGGGGACATTTTCACGCCAACCGCATTTCCGTCGGGGATGATCTTTTTAATGATGACGTCGGCGTCTTTTTTCTCGAGTTTGGGGCATTTCGTGTTTTTATCATCCTTGCCCGCAGCCGGCACCGCCGGTGCGAAGAAGACGATGAGGAGCAGCGATGCGACAGCCGCACTGCGTTGAAACATGTTCATTGGCGTCTCCCTTCGAAATACGAATGGTTGTTTCGTTTCTGAAGCCCGTTCTATCTCAAACCGAGCACGTCCTGCATATCGTAGAGCCCCGGCTGTTTGCCGACAACCCATTTCGCAGCCCGTACGGCGCCGCGGGCGAACATGTCGCGCGTATGCGCCCGGTGGGTGAGCTCGATCCGCTCGCCCATGCCGATGAAGTAGACCGTATGCTCGCCCACGATGTCTCCGCCGCGGATGGTCTGCATGCCGATCTCGTCGCGCGTCCGTTCGCCGGTCATTCCCTCGCGGTGGTATTTCGCGTTGGCGCGGTAGTCCCGCCCCAGGGCGGCGGCCACGACCTCGCCCATGCGCACGGCGGTGCCCGACGGCGCGTCCTTTTTCATGCGGTGGTGCGCCTCGACGATCTCCGCGTCGAAATCGGGCCCCAGTATCTTCGCGATGTCCGCCAGGACCTTGAAGCAGACATTGACCCCCACGCTCATGTTCGGAGACAGCACGCAGGGAACCGCCCCGACAAGCTTCCTCGCCTCGGCAAGCTGCTCTTTTGTGAAACCCGTTGAACCGATGACCGCGGGTTTGCCCTGCTCCGCGCAGATTTTAAGATTCTGGAGGCTCACTTCGGGAAAAGTAAAGTCGATGAGGACGTCGACGGCCTTGACGCCGGCGGAGAGATCATCGCTGATCCTGATCCCCGTCGGGGCGATTGCGGCCGGTCCGCCCGCATCCTGGCCGAGGAGCGGATGGCTCTTCCTCTCCAGTGCGGCTCCGAGGGTAATGCCCTCGGATGCAGCGAGGATATTAACTATGCGCGAACCCATGCGGCCGGCCGCGCCGGTGACTGCTGCTTTGATCATACGCAACTCCTTTGACGGTTTCTCGGTGAACAGCGCTGCAGCACGGGAAGCAAGTGCCTCGCGTTCTCTGCGCGGGTCATCATTTCCTCCCCCCGACGTGCCCGCGGCTGAGAGATCAGCGGCGATGATTCGCCGCTCGGCCGGTTCAGATCAAACCGTAGTCCTTAAGCGCCTTCTTCAGTTTTTCCTTGTTCGCATCGGCCATGGGGCAGAGCGGGAGGCGGAACTCCTCGGCGATCCTTCCCATGAGGGCAAGCGATGTTTTCGCGGGTATCGGGTTCGTCTCGAGGAACATGGCGCCATGGAGCGGCTCCAGCTTGTAATGCAGCCGGAGCGCTTCGTCGGTCTTGCCCGCGCTGTATGCGTCAAACAGGGAGGCGCAGTCGGCGGGGGCCACGTTCGCCGTGACCGAAATGCAGCCCACGCCGCCAAGGGCGAGGAGCGGCAGATTCGTAAAATCGTCGCCCGAGATCACATCGAAGTCCCTGCCGCAGAGCCGGAGGGTTTCGCTCACCTGCTTCATGTCGCCGGTCGCTTCCTTGATGCCCACGATATTCCTGTGCTCACGCAGACGAGCCGTCGTGGGCGGCAGCATGTTCACGCTCGTGCGTCCCGGCACGTTGTACAAAACAATCGGGATGTCCACGGAGTCCGCCACCTTCCTGAAGTGCTGGTACAGCCCCTCCTGCGTGGGCTTGTTGTAGTATGGCGTGATCAGGAGCACGCCGTCGGCGCCCGCCTTTTTCGCATACTGCGTGAGTTCGATGGTTTCCTCCGTTGCATTCGACCCCGCGCCCGCAATCACGGGAACCCGCTTGTTCACCGTCTTCACGGTGAACTCAACGACGCGGTGATGCTCTTCATGCGAGAGCGTGGCCGATTCGCCCGTGGTGCCGCAGGGCACTATTACGTCGGTCCCGTTTTTCAAGTGAAATTCGATCAAATCGCCGAGCGCTTTCTCGTCGACCTTGCCGTTCTTAAACGGTGTGACGATTGCAACCATGGATCCCTTGAACATGACAGCCTCCTCTGCCGAAAAAAGTTTCGGGTTTCAGGTTTCCTGTTTCAGGCTTTAACTCGAAACTGCAGGCTCGCAACCCGAAACTGTTCGCTAAACGTACAACAAGCCTTCGCAAATCACTTTTGCTTCGCCTTCCAGATAAATGCCGCTGAAACCGCCGCCGGCGCGTTCAAAGGAGACGACAAGCTTCTCATTACTCCGGGGGATGACATCGACCGGCGAGAGAACGGCGCCGAGCGCCCCGGCCACGAGGGCGGCGGCAACGGAACCGGTGCCGCACGCGAGCGTTTCCGCCTCCACGCCGCGTTCGTACGTCCGGACCCTGATGCGGTGCTTGCTCAGGATCTGGATGAAATTCACGTTTGTTCCCGCGGGCTTGAACAGTTCATGGTACCGCGTGGTCCTGCCGATCCTTTCTACATCCTCGCCCTCGAGGTCCTTGGAAAGGTAGACAAGGTGCGGCACGCCGGTGTTGATGAAGTGCCCCATGCGGAGCCCGCTGTCGAGCGGTACGGCGATGTTCATGCGCAGACCTGCGGCCCCGGTCAGCTGGACGCGGACAGTGTCCTTCTTCACTTCGGCGCGGATGATGCCGGCCAGCGTTTCGAAGGACATGCTCCTGTCCGCAATCTTCTTGAGCTGGGCGAACCGCGCGGCACAGCGCGAACCGTTTCCGCACATCTCGGCCTCGCTTCCGTCGGCGTTGAAAAAACGCCATTTGAAGTCGGCTTTTTTCGACGGGACGATCACGATCAGGCCGTCTGCGCCAACGGAATAATGGCGATGGCACACGCGCACAGCCAGGTCCTTCAGGTTTCCGCCTTTCAGTATGTTCCTACGGTTGTCGATGAGTATGAAATCGTTGCCGCTCCCCTGCATCTTGTAAAAAGATATCTTTTTCATAGGTGCCCCGCCGACATACTGCGATATGTTCGTTTCCTTCAACCGAGTCCGTTCCCGTGCCGTCTTGCCGGCGACTGCTTCATCCTTCCAGCCACCGCGGCATTTTTTCTCCCTTGATCAGGTCGTTGAATGTCTCCCGTTCGCGCACAACGCAGAACTCGCTTCCCTTGGCCAGCACCTCCGCCACGCGGGGACGGGAATTGTAATTCGACGACATGGAAAATCCGTACGCCCCCGCGCTCATGACCGCGAGCAGATCGCCCTGTTTTACCGCGGGCAGGGGCCGGTCTTTTGCAAGAAAATCGCCGGACTCGCAGATCGGGCCGACGACATCCATGACCTCTGCTTTGGCGGAAGCAGCCTCCACCACGGGTTTGATCTCATGGTATGCTTCGTAGAGGCTCGGCCGGATCAGGTCGTTCATGCCCGCATCGACGATGAGAAATTTTTTCTGGCCGCTGTCCTTGTGGTACACGGCGCTCGTCACCAGGATGCCGGCATTGCCCACGATCGCCCTGCCCGGTTCCAGCACGAGACTGCAGCCGCTCTCCCTGAGCAGGGGCCGCACGGCGTCCGCCAGTTCGCGCGGATGAGGGGGCGTTTCATCCTTGTACGTAATGCCGAGCCCGCCGCCGATGTCGATATGCTTGATCGCGATCCCGGCACCGCGGAGTTCCTTGACGAACAGCACGACTTTCTGGAGCGCATCAACGAACGGCTGCGTCTCCGTGATCTGGGAGCCGATGTGGTGGTGGACGCCCACGATCTCGATGTTCGGCAGCGCCTTGGCCGCCTGGTAATATTCCAGGGCCTGCTCAATGGGAATCCCGAACTTGTTCTCCTTGAGGCCCGTGGAAATATAGGCGTGCGTACGGGGATCGATGTCCGGGTTCACGCGCAGCGCAATCCGCGCGGTCGTGCGCATGTCCGCAGCGGCCTGGCTCAGCGCCGCAAGCTCCTCCCCCGACTCGACGTTGAACATCAGGATGCCGATCTTGAGAGCGTATTCGATCTCATCGCGCCGCTTGCCCACGCCCGCGTATACGATCTTCGCCGGATTGATTCCCGCCCGGAGTGCGCGGAAAAGCTCGCCGCCCGAAACGATGTCCGCGCCCGCGCCTTCGCTTCCGAGCAGACGCAGCACGGCGATGTTCGAGTTCGACTTGAGCGCGTAGCAGATGAGATGGGGAACGCCCGTAAACGCGTTTGCGAACGCGCGGAAGTGGTTCGTGAGCGTGCGGCTGCTGTACAGGTAGAACGGCGTGCCGACGCGCCGCGCCACCGTCCTGACCGCCACGTCTTCGCAGAAAAGCTCGCCGTTTTTGTACTGAAAATCATTCATGGCAACTTGCCGCCCGGCTGCTGCACGATGATGCGCACCGGTCGCCTCGTCTATCTGAGCACTTCTATATACGCGCTTTTTTCGTCGGAGCGCGCGCTTTCATTTCCGCTTTTATCAACAGCGGTTACTGCGTAATGATACGTGTTGCCGCTCTTTACCGTATCGTCGGAGAAGGTCGTGCGCGTGAGCAGCTTGTCGTTCAGGCGCACGAAGTTTCTGCCGCTGCCCGTCGACCGGTAAAGGTGATAGCCCGCCAGGTCGTTTTCCCTGTTCTCATTCCAGGTGAGGAACACCCGGTTGACCCCGGCCAGTACCGTGAGGCCGGCCGGCTTCGCCGGAGGAGTCCTGTCGAGGGGCGTTGCCGAGGCAACGGCCGAGTCCGGGCTTTCATTCCAGGGCGGCGCCGATTCCGCCACGGAGCGCACCACGTAATAGTACGTATGATTGTTCAACGCCGTACCATCTTTGAACGGCGGCTCCGCAAGCGGCTGTTTGTTGAGCGGCGTTTGGTCGTATCTCCCGCGCTCCGTGCCGCGATACACATTGTATCTCGCGGCAATGCGGGCCGGCTGCCCGTCCATCCAGGTCGTCACCGTGCTCCAGGAGATGACATTGAAGTTGTCGCCGCTTACCGCTTCAACGCCCACCGGCACGGCCAGCGGATGCGCCGGCGTTACGATTATTTCATCTGAAAGCTTGCTCAGGCCGCCGCGTGCGCTGACTGCCCGGATCCGGTATGCATAGGACTGGCCGAACTTGAGGCGTTCATCGCTCCACGTGACCGTCGTGTTCCTCACCATCGCCGGCGCGGGGTTCGTCATGTCGATTTCAGCCAGAAGTTTGAAGCGTCCCCGTTTTGTATCGCGTCCGATCTCGGTCCGATAGATGCGGAACTGCACGATGTCTGCCGCGTTTATGCTTTTTCCCTCGACGTTCCTGTCCGGGATCTGCCAGCTCAGCCATGCCGTGCCCCCCCGCGCTTCCACCTTGATGCCCGAGACCATGGCCGGCCGCGGGCTGTCGGGAATCACGGGGTCCGTTTTGCGTCCGCAGGCGCCGCTGACAATGATCAGGACGCACGCCGAGGCGAGGGTCCATGGCAGGTGCTTTCTCATTTCAATTTCTTTTTGAGAGTCTCAAGACGTTTTGCCAGGCTGTGCGGCGCTGTTCCGCCCCGTGATGTCCGTCTCTTGACCGATGTGTCCACGGATATGGCGGAGAAGACATCGCCTGCGATGAGGGGCGTCAGCTTCCGGTACTCTGCGAGGGGCATGTCCCCGAGGCCGCACCCGAGCTTTGTCGCGCGCAGGACCGCGCGTCCCACGATTTCATGGGCACGGCGGAACGGCACGCCCTTGCGCACCAGATAGTCGGCGAGGTCGGTCGCCGTGATGAAGCCGTCCTCCGCCGCGCGCCGCATCGCCTCTTTATGGAGCACGACGCCCTTCAGCATGGCGGTCGTCACGGTGACGCTTTGCGAAACCGTGTCCGCAGTGTCGAAGAGCGGTTCCTTGTCCTCCTGCATGTCGCGGTTGTACGCAAGGGGGAGCCCCTTCATCAGCGTCAGCAGTGCGATGAGGTTGCCGTAGACCCTGCCCGTTTTCGCGCGCGTCAGCTCCGCGACGTCGGGATTCTTTTTCTGCGGCATGATGGACGATCCCGTGGTGAAGGCGTCGGAGATCGTGATGAACCCGAACTCCGCAGTCGACCACAGCACCAATTCCTCCGACATCCGCGAAAGGTGCATCATGATCGTTGCGGCGGCAGCGGCGAATTCGATGGCGAAGTCGCGGTCAGAAACAGCGTCCATGCTGTTTTCGCACAGGCTGCTGAAGCCGAGCCGTTTTGCGACGAAATCGCGGTCGATGGGCAGCACCGTGCCCGCGAGCGCCCCCGCTCCCAGCGGCATGACGTTTACGCGGCGGAAGCAGTCCTCAAGCCTGCCAAGGTCGCGTTCGAACATTTCATAGTACGCGAGAAGATGGTGGCCCAGGAGCACCGGCTGGGCGCGCTGCAGGTGCGTATAGCCAGGCAGCACGACGTCACGGCCGCGTTCCGCGAGTTCGACGAGAACCTTCTGGAGCGACCGCAGCTGGTCATGCAGCGACGCGATCTCGTCGCGCAGATACATGCGGATATCCAGGGCGATCTGGTCATTGCGGCTTCGCGCCGTGTGCAGCTTGCCGCCCACGGGGCCGATCTTCTCGATCAGCCGGTGCTCGATGTTCATGTGGATGTCTTCGAGCGCCACGCTGAAGGTGAACGATCCCGCGGCGATTTCCTTCCGGATCGCTTCGAGTCCCTTTATTATCCTGGCCGATTCGCGCCTGCTGATGATCCCGGTTTTTGCGAGCATGGCCGCGTGCGCCATGCTGCCCGCGATGTCATAGGGGTAGAGACGCCAGTCGTAGGGGATCGAAGCCGTGAATTCCTCCACCAGTTGATTCGTGGCTTCGGTAAACCTGCCGCCCCAGGGCTTCTGCTCACGCACGTCCTGTTTCCGTGCACGTGATCTTGTTTTTTTTGCAGACATGAGTGTATTCCCGCCGTATGCGCCCGCGAAAGAAGAAGACGCTCATCCGTTTCCGTCCTCCGGGGTTTCCTGCTGCACCGTCATCGTGCTTCGACTTTTTTCCCGATTCTGAGCCTGAGTGCGTTCAGCCGGATGAATCCTTCGGCATCCTTCTGGTTGTAGACGCGGTCCGCCTCGAAGGTGGCGAGTTCGGGGTTGTACAGCGAAACCGCCGACCTTCTGCCCACCGTATCGCAGTTGCCTTTATACAGCTTCAGACGCGCCGTGCCGGTCACGTTCTTCTGCGATTCGTCGACCGCGGCCTGCAGCATAATGCGCTCGGGCGCGAACCAGTATCCGTAGTAAACCAGCTCGGCATAGCGCGGGATGAAGCCGTCCCTCACGTGCATGACCTCGCGGTCCATGGTAATGGACTCCACGGCGCGGTGCGCTGCATGCAGCAGCGTTCCGCCCGGCGTCTCGTACACACCGCGCGATTTCATGCCCACATACCGGTTTTCAACGAGGTCCACGCGGCCGACGCCGTGGCTGCCCGCAATCCGGTTCGCTTCCGAGAGCAGGGCTGCGGGTGCAAGTTTCTTTCCGTTGATCGCCACGGGGTTGCCGGACTCGTATTCAACTTCAACATATTCCGGCCGGTCCGGCGCCTTCTCCAACTGAACCGCCAGCGTGTACATGTCGGGCGTCGACTCCTGCCACGGGTCCTCGAGCACACCGCCTTCATAGCTGATGTGGAGGAGGTTGCGGTCCGTGGAATACGGTTTTGCCTTCGTGGCAGTCACGGGAATGCGGTGCTTCTCCGCATACGCGATGAGCTCCTCGCGGCCTTTCATGGTCCATTCCCGCCACGGGGCGATGATCTTTACGTCCGGTTTGAGTGCAAAATACGTGAGTTCGAACCGGACCTGGTCGTTTCCCTTTCCCGTGGCGCCGTGGCAGACCGCACCGGCGTTTTCCATGACAGCGATCTCGATCTGACGTTTTGCGATGAGCGGCCGGGCAATCGATGTCCCCAGCAGGTACCTGCCTTCATACACTGCGTTCGCGCGCAGCAGGGGAAACACAAAGTCCCGCACAAATTCCTCGCGCAGGTCGTCGATATAGATCTTCGATGCGCCGGTTTTGATCGCCTTGTCGCGAAGCGGCTCCAGCTCCTCGCCCTGCCCGATGTCCGCGGTAAAGGCGATCACCTCGCAGTTGTACGTCTCCTTCAGCCAGGTGATGATGACTGACGTGTCGAGCCCGCCGGAATAGGCGACCACGATTTTGTTTATATCCTGATTCATGAAAGGTGCTCTGAAACTGAAATGCCATCCCCCGAATGGTTCTATCGGGGATAAGGTTTTAACACCGTATTCCCGATTAAATATTCGGGAATGACAGCGTTTCTATGATTACCCGTGGAGACAAAAACTGCTGTTAATACTCGACGCTACTTCGCCTCAACAATCTTCACTTTCATCTCTATGCGGTCGTTCGGGTTGTCATTACGGTCTTTGGGCTGAGAGACGATCTTGTCGGCCACATCCATGCCGCTCACGACTTCACCGAAGACCGTGTACTGCCGGTCGAGAAAAGGCGAGTCCTTGACACAGATGAAGAACTGCGAACCCGCGCTGTCGGGGCTCTGCGCCCGTGCCATGGAGAGCGTGCCTCGCTTGTGCGGCTTGTCGTTGAACTCGGCTTTGATCGTGTATCCCGGGCCCCCCGTGCCGTGCGTCCGCTTGTCCGGATTCTTCGAATTGGGGTCCCCGCCCTGGATCATGAAACCCGGAATGACGCGATGAAAGGTCGTTCCGTCGTAAAAACCCTTTTTGGCCAGGTCAATGAAGTTCTTCACATGGCCTGGGGCCGCGTCGGGGAAGAATTTCAGGGTGATGGAGCCGAACTTCGTTTCGAGGACTGCAGTAATATCTGCCAAGGTTATTGCCTCCTCATTTTTTATGGCATTGTACTCTGTATTATGAACTCTAAAACCTGAGCTGTATACGAATTTTTTTACTTGCTTTCCATGATCTTCACTTTCATCTCAATACGCTGAATTGGGTTATTTGTCCTTGGACCGTCTGTTGGCTGAGATACGATCTTATCTACGACATCCATACC
>DATHDE010000027.1:0-2709 GCA_035490495.1 Nitrospirota bacterium | reverse complement strand
GTGCCGCGCGGATACGATCCTGATCATCCTTTTGCGGAAGACCTCAAACGGAAGGATTTCACGGTCGGTGTGCAGTTGTCTGATAAAGAGGTTTTGAAGTCCGACTTCCTCGCGTCCACGCTTGCAGCGTATCGAAAAATGGCACCCTTCGTCTCATTTCTCTCGGATGCCGTCGGTGTGCCGTAAACCGCAGCGCTCGGAAATTTTTCCACGGGCATCAGGAAGGGTCATGCCCCTGTGGTTTCCCATTTCAGTTGCAATCAACGCTGCGAATGTGGGAACATAGAAAATGCTTCAAAAGGACAATATTGCTGTCCGCCGCCGCTGGCCGCGCTGGGTGGCGCTCATGCTGGCGCTTGTTGCCGGGGCTGCTCTAGCGTTTGCCATGGAAAGGAGTGGAACCATGCCTTCCTTTGCTTCTTCGCACCAATCCTCTGTTCAGAAACCTCCGATCGATCTCGTCGTGCCGCGGGAGACCGCTACGGCAACGTTTGCCATGGGCTGATTCTGGGGGCCTGACTCCCGGTTCGGGAGCCTTCCCGGCGTCATCCGTACGCGCGTGGGGTACGCGGGCGGAACGAAAGCTCATCCTACCTACCGGTCCATGGGAGACCATTCGGAAAGCGTACAGATCGATTACGACCCTTCCCGGATATCCTATGAAGAGCTGCTCAAGGTCTTCTGGAGCGGCCATGACGCCTCGCACCGGAGCTGGTCGCGGCAGTATGCGTCACTCATCATGGTCCACGACGCTAGCCAGCGGAAGGCAGCGGAGGCGTCGAAGGAGCGGATCGAAAAAGAAAGCGGGAAACCCGTTGCAACCGAAATCCTGGACTATCGCGGCTTCACGCTTGCCGAAGACTATCACCAGAAGCACAGCCTCAGGTTCTTCCCGCAGTTCGAGGCCGCATTCAGCAGGATCTACCCATCCACGGGGGAGCTGATCGCCTCGACTGCAGCGGCGCGCGTGAACGGCTATCTGGGTGATGAAGGTTCCTTCGAGGCGCTTGGGCGCGAGGTTGGTGATCTCGGTCTTTCTTCGGAGCTGCAGCAGGAACTGCTCAGGATTGTCAGCCACGGCCGGAGCAAAGCAGCCTGTCCCGTACCCGCGGCCCTGGGTTCATAGTTTCTGCCCTGTCCTGAGCACTGCCTTGTCTTCATAAAACTCCGACGCTGACGGGACGGCCTTGCTGTCCCCGGCCTTGGGCGTTATATGCACGCCGCGTGTCTGCATGCCGATATCGCCTGCCTTTGTTGTTACCTGAAAAAGTCCTCCCCGCGCCTCGGTCTTTATTTCCCCGAGTTGTGATGTGCTTGCATAGACAACGACGTTTTCCTCGCCATAGGGCGGACTTACTTCAAGTTCGTACTTGTCATCCCCGGACGGCAGCTCGTAGATCACGCCGCCGTTGAAATAATTGCCGGACCGGTAGGGATTGGGAAGGATTTGGATGAGCTCATTGCCAGCATCCCGGTACATGACGCGCGCGTAAAAGGGCTTGTTTCCCTTGATGAAGACCTTGATCTTGTCGCCGGACCCGTATTGCTTCTTGTCAGTCCAGACCTTGACGGAAAGGGGAGCGGACGGATCGTCGTATGCAGCAGCGTTCGTTGCGAGGCCTGACATCGACTTTTCGTCGGGAATGACCTCGGCCTTGATTTTGATTTTGCAGCAGTCACCCGATGCCTGGTCCTTGTACCAGGCCTTTTCGAGCTCCTGAATGATCCTGACCGTGGCGTGAGCGTAGGCGGACACCAAATCCTTCTCGACCACGAAATTTTTTACGTTCGTTTCGCTCTTCAGGTAGGTTGACGCATACTCGACCGCTTTTTTCTTCGCGTCCGCAAGCGCGGCGTCCTCGGTCTGCTTGCGCGACCGGTCGTCTCCCATGCAGGCGCTTCCAACGGCATCGGTGATGGAAGACTGGGCAGCGTGCACTGATGAAGCGAGAGCAAAACCGACGAGCATGGTGAACAGCGTTCTTTTCATGTATTCTTCCTCCTATTTCAAGCGGTACAGCGGACTGTCTTTGCCGAAGTTGATGATGAGCGGGGTCTGGGCATTGCCGTTCTTTTTTGAAATATCCGTGGTCGCCTGCCTGGCGTAATCGCCCAGTTCCACGAGGCTGACGGCATTATCATTGTTCCTGTCAGCTTCCTTTTTGTTACCGAGCCCGTCGAGAAGGGTGTAGGTGAACAATCCGTTTCCCTGGTATCCGTCCTGCGCCTCCTGGATCGAATTGGCTGACGCGTAAATATGTAACCCCATCTTCTTGGCCAAGACCGACATCCGGGCATCGTAAAGGCCGCTTACTATCGTATCCACTCCACCTGCATGGCAGGTGTCGAAGATAAAAAGCTGACTTAAGGATTTTATCTTCTTCGACATCTCCACGATCTCATTGGAACTTATCATGCTTATATCGTTCACACTCCCATCATAGTCATGGGTCAGCATATAATATTGATTCTGTAGCAGCACTCCATGGCCAGCCACAAACAAAATAAAGCCATCCTGCGGCTTGATAATCCTAGAAAGCTCACTAATTTTATTGATGATATTTTCTTTTGTGGCTTTATTGTCAGTCAGAAGCTCGTAATGAATGTTCTGGGGCTTGTACACGGTGGCTGATTGTTTGAGCAGCCTCTGCTCAATATCGCTCGCATCCTTGGCTGCATATTTGAGCGTTACACTGCCGTCTTTATAGG